>VBPC01000305.1 GCA_005887895.1 Candidatus Rokuibacteriota bacterium | reverse complement strand
AACGGCCCCCAACCCCCAGCGTTCACGCCCCGGCGCAGCCGTGGCGCGCCTCTTCAGCGCGCAACGCGCGCCGCGCTCAGCGCTCGGGGCTCGCCAGCTCGTCGGCCGCCGTTCGCACGACCCGGACTCTCGACACCTCGCCGCCGCGCCGCTCGACGCTGACGATGTCGCCGACGGCGAGCGTCGCCGCGTCGGCCTCCGGCACGCGGACCCAGCGCCGGTGCTCAGCGCACAGGAAGCGCGACCCGCTGCGGTCGACCTGCACGACCGTCATCCGTTCCGTCTGCAGCCGCTCGGTGAGACCCGCCGCCAGAGCCGTCGACGTCGCGAGCGATACCGCCACCACGCTGATGGAGAGCGCATTCCGCCCGTGAGCTGCCACGCCCCCGGGGCGTGAGCGTTGGCAAGAGCGGTGCCGCGCGTGAATCAGCGAGAAGACGACGTGTCGCCGAGGCGACGGCGGGCGCCGCGTCGGGCGACACGGCCGTCGAGCGGGCACGATGCCCGGACGCCGAGCGTCACGGCGCCGTGCGCTGCCGCCATTCGCGGATCTGGGCCGCGTGCTCGCGGTAGTGTCCGGCACCGGCGCCTTCGAACGACTCGCGGGCGGCGCCGCCCGGCGAGAAGTGCCGATCCGGCAGGCCGGCGGCGGAGGCGACGAACGCCCGGTGGGCCGCGTCGAGCTCGGTGAGGACGTCGGCCGTCTTGACCCCGGTCTTCCGCTCGACGAACCGCGCGTTCCACGCGTCGAAGTCGTCGTACGTCCCCGCCGGGGAGGGCGCCTCGTCCTTGCCGATGCGGCCCAGCGCCGGGACCATCTCCCGGTGCCAGCCCGAGATGTGAATGAGGATCTCGCGCACGCCCCAGCTGCCGAGCCAGACGCGTCGCATCTCCTCGTCGGTCAGCCCGTCGATCGCCCGGTGCAGCTCGTCGAACGCTTCGTCGGCCTCGCGCAGCAGCGTCGCCTTGTCGCTCATGGGTCCCTCCCGGCACGGATGGTGTGGCTCACGTGCTGGGACCCCGACCGCGCCCCGGCGTGAAATCAGACCGCCTTGCAGGTCAGGCCGCCGTCGACCACGAGCTGGGTCCCGGTGATGTAGCGCGCCTCCTCGGAGGCGAGGAAGAGCGCCGCGTAGGCGACGTCCCAGGCGTCGCCCATGGCCCCCGTCGGGCACTGGGCCGACCGCGCGGCGATCATCGTCTCGACGTCGCCCGGGCCGTAGACGCCGGCCAGCGGCTTGACGATCATCGGCGTGTTCATCAGTCCAGGCAGGATGCAGTTGGCGCGGATGCCCTTGCGGGCGTACTCGAGCGCGATCGACTGGGTCAGGCCGAGGATGGCCGCCTTGCTCGCGCTGTACGAGACGTAGGGCACCCCGAGCCAGCGGATCGCCGCGATCGACGCGATGTTGACGATCACGCCGCGGCCCTGCCGCTCCATGTGAGGCAGCACGGCCTTGCACGTGAGGAACATGCTCGTCACGTTGACGTCGAGGACCCGGTGCCACGACGCCTCGCTGGCGGCGACGCAGCCGCCGACCTCGACGATGCCGACGTTGTTGTGGAGGACGTCGATCCGCTCCAGCCGCGCCAGGCCGTGGCGCACCATGGCGTCGACCTGCCCGGCGTCGGTGACGTCGGCCACGAACGGCTCGGCGTGGTGGCCTTCACCGCGGATGATGGCGCAGGTCTCGTCGACGGCGTCGCGGTTCACGTCGACCGCGAGCACGCGCGCGCCCTCCCGGGCGAACAGCACCGCCGTCGCCTTGCCGTTGCCCCACCCCGGCCCCGACGATCCCGCGCCCGTCACGATCGCCACCCTGTCTTGAAGTCGTCCCGCCATGTGTCCTCCTCCTCAGACATTAACCACTCCAGAGAAGCGCCACGGCTCCGCCGGGGCGCTGCGAACGGATGGGGGCTCGGGGGCCATGTCGGGGCCCCCATGTCAATCGCCCCCCCATCTCAATCAACCGGCACGGTCCGGAGCAGGCGCTTCACCGGCGGGAGAGCGACGGGCAGCACCACCACGATCAGCGCAGCGGCGACGAAGACGGTGGCCAGCGGCCGCGTGAGCAGGATCGAGAACCGGCCGCCCGACATGATCAGCGCTTGCCGGATCGACTCCTCCGCCATGCGTCCGAGCACGAACGCCAGCACGAGCGGTGCCGCCTCGAAGCCGAAGCGCTTCATGAGCAGGCCCAGCACCCCGAAGGCCAGCATCACCACGATGTCCCACACGTTGCTCGACTCGCTGTAGACACCGATCACGCAGAAGATCAGGATCAGCGGGAAGAGGATCCCGTACGGCACCCGCAGCAGCTGCACCCAGAGCCCGATGAGCGGCAGGTTCAGGATCAGCAGCATGGCGTTGCCGACGTACATGCTGGCGATGACGCCCCAGAAGATGTCGGGGTGCTCCTTGATGAGCAGCGGCCCCGGTTGCACGCCGTGGATGAGGAAGGCGCCGAGCAGCACCGCCATGACGACGTTGGGCGCGAAGCCGATCGTGAGCAGCGGGATCATGGAGCCGCCGGTGGCGGCGTTGTTGGCGGCCTCGGGCCCGGCCACGCCCTCGATGGCACCATGGCCGAAGCGCTCGGGCTGCCGCGCCAGGCGTTTCTCGAGCGCGTACGAGATGAAGGTCGGGATGATGGCGCCGATCCCCGGCAGGATGCCGAGCAGGAAGCCCAGCACGCTGCCCCGCGCGATCGGTCCCGCCGAGCGTTTCCAGTCCTCGCGGCTCGGCAGGAGCCCGCGGATCCGCGTGTGGAAGACCTCCTGCTCCACGCCGGCGCCGATGTTGAGCAGCACCTCGCTGACGCCGAAGAGTCCCATGATGATCGGCACCAGCCCCAGCCCGTCGGCGAGCGTGACGCTGCCGTAGGTGAAGCGCGGCCGGGCCGAGATCGGATCGAGCCCGACCGTGCCGAGCAGCAGCCCCAGCAGGGCCATGGCCACCGCCTTCAGCTTCGAGCCGGCCGTGAGGTACGTCACCATCGTGAAGCCGAGGAGCAGCAGGCCGAAGATCTCCGGCGGCCCGAACCGCAGCGCGATCGACGTGAGCGGCGGCGCCAGGAGCATGATGCCGACCACGCTGAACGTGCCGGCGATGAACGAGCCCATCGCCGAGATCCCCAGCGCGGGACCGGCCCGGCCCTGGCGCGCCATCTGGTAGCCGTCGATGCACGTCACGACCGAGGCCGCCTCGCCCGGGATGTTGACGAGGATCGACGTCGTCGAGCCGCCGTACATCGCCCCGTAGTAGATGCCGGCCATCATGATGATCGACGCGGTGGGCGACATCGTGAAGGTGATCGGCAGCAGCAGCGACATGGTGGCCACCGGACCGATGCCGGGCAGCACGCCGATCAGCGTGCCGACGAACACGCCGACGAAGCAGGCGGCGAGGTTGCCGGGCTGCAGGCTGACGGCCAGGCCATAGGTGAGCCCGTGGACCAGATCCACGCCGCGCTACCCGCCCCAGGGACTGGCGGGCAGCTGCACGTGGAGCCACACCTTGAACACCAGGTAGGTCAGCAGCGCGGTCACGAGCGAGCCGGCCAGCGCCAGCGGCCAGCGCTGCCGCTCCAGGGCGCGGAAGAAGAAGAGGAGCAGCGCGAACGTGGCGGCCACGAAGCCCACCACTTCCAGCACGAGGGCGTAGGCGAAGAGCGCGGCCATCGCGGCGACGATCTTCGGCCACCCCAGGCCGGCCGCGGCCGGCGCGTCTTGCGGGCTTCCTCGAGGGCGACGAGACCGAAGGCCAGCAGGACGGCGGTCGGGAGGCGGTCGCGGCCGGTCACTACTGGCCCAGGTTGAGCTTCTTGGCCAGGCCGACGACGATCTCGTTCTCACGCTCCACGAGCCTCAGTGTGGCGGCCGGATCGTGGTACTCGGCGGTGAGGCCGGCCTTGTCGATGGCGGCGATCACCGCCGGGTCCTTCATCGTCTTCTCGAGGGCGGCCGCCAGGCGATCGACGATCGCTTTCGGCGTCCGGGCTGGCGCGTACAGCTCCATCCACGTGCTCAGCGAGGCCTCGGGCTGACCCTTCTCCGTCATCGTCGGGGTGCCGGGGATGGCCGGCACGCGCTTGCTCGCGCTGGTGGCGAGCGCCACGATGTCGCCCGAGCGGATCACCGAGAGCACGGCGCTGAGTGCGGCGGCGCCGATCGGCACGTGGCCGCCCAGGATCGCGTTCTTCACCGGTCCCGAGCCGTTGAACGGCACGTGGGACAGCGTGAGGCCGTACGCCTGCTGGAGCAGCTCCATGTTGAAATAGCTGTTGGTGCCGAGCCCGGCCGAGCCGTACGTCACCGTTCCCGGATTCTTCCTCGCGTACTCGACGAACGCCTCCAGCGTCTTCCACGGCGCCCCGGCCTTGACCAGGATGACGCCGGAGTCGATCGCGTAGCTGCCGATGACCGCGAAGTCGGCGATCTTGTACGTGACGTCCGGCTGGGTGGCCGGCAGGATGGTGAGCGTCGAGCGCACGGTGGCCGCCAGCGTGTAGCCGTCCGGGCGGGCCTTGGCCACGCCATCCATCCCGACGGCGCCCCCGCCGCCCGGCTTGTTCACGAGCACGACCGCCGCGCCGAGATTGGCGGCCAGCTGCGGCTGGATGATCCGGATGGCGGTGTCGGTCGGGCCGCCCGGCGCGAACGGAATCACGAACTCGACCGGCCGCGCCGGATACTGCTGGGCCACCGCCGGCACCGCGAGCGCGAGCAGGACGAGCGTGGCGAGCGCGAGCGGCGAGCGGCGCATCAGTCCTCCTTGGCGAGGGGAAACGACCACGGGCTGATCTCCTCGGCGGTGCGCCCGAGCGGGTCCCACTCCTGCACGCGCCGCCACACGGTCTCGCCGGCCTCCTGGGCCTGGTGGCGGAGCGCCGCCACGTCGACGCCGGGAATGACGCGATCCCGCATGCGGACGACGCCGTCGACGATCACGGTGACGACGTCGTCGCCGATCCCGCACTCCACCAGGGCCTTGATCGGATCGCGCACGGGGCCGAACCGGAGCGCGTCGCGCGTGGCGAGGTCGATCAGCACGATGTCGGCCTTGGCGCCGGGCGCCAGGCGCCCGAGGTCGTCGCGGCCGAGGGCGCGGGCGCCGCCGAGCGTGGCCGCCTCGAAGACTTCGGCCGCCGAGGCCGCGAAGAGGTCGTGGCTCATCACCTTGCCGAAGTAGGAGGCGATCCGCATCTGCATGACCAGGTCGCGTGGATAGGTGTCGCTGCCGAGGGCGAGGTTGACGCCGGCCGCCCGATACTTCTTCCAGGAGTCGAGGGAGCGTGCGCGCCGTGCGATGTTCACCGGGCAGTGCGAGACGGTGACGTGGTGGCCGCCCATCAGCGCCAGGTCGCGGCCGCCGGAATAGCTGAGCAGCGCGTTGTCGGCGATGAGGTTGCCGTGGCCGATCGTGAGGTCGGGGCCGAGCAGGCCCACGCTCTCCATCAGCTCCACCGGCGTCATCCGGTGCTCGCGCACGAGCTCGTAGAACTCGAGGACGTTGTAGGCGGCGTGGGTGACGATCGGCAACCGCAGCTCGTCGGCCGCCGACCGGGTGGCCCGCAGCAGCTCCAGGCTGCACGTCTCGACCTCGCGCGGCGCCAGCAGCCCGCGCACGCGGCCGTGCACGGTGCCGTCGACGCGCCGGATGAAGGCCAGCGCGCCGTCGAGCTCCTGGCGGCCGGCCCCCTCGTCGACGACGCGCCTGAGCCGTCCCCGCTCGTCGCCGACCCACCGCCCGGAGTCGTAGCCGGCGCCGAGATAGGCCCGCAGCCCAAGCCGCTCGACCTCGACGAGCAAGGTCTCCTGCACCCGGAGCTGGCTGCCGAACTCCATGAACGTCGTGGTGCCGTTGCGCAGCATCTCGGCCACCGTGAACGTCGCCAGCAGCCGGTTGCCGGCCTCGGCGTCGGCGTCGGTCGGCCGCGCGTAGCGGGGATCGCCGCCCACGCGCGTGCCCTCGCGCGGCACCGTGATCTCGAGAAACGGCTGGCCGTAGAAGTCCGGCCGCCCGGTGTCGGTGATCAGCCGGTGCGAGGCGCGATGGCCGGAGTGCACGTGGGTGTCGACGAAGCCGGGCGCCACCAGCATGCCGTGGCCGTCGATCTCGGCGTCGACGCGCCCGTCGAACCGGCGGCCGACGTGGACGATGCGATCGTCCTCGTAGACGACCACGCCGTCAGGGACGAGCGTGTGGCCGCCGCGCGCGAAGCCGACGACCCAGCCGCCCCGGATCGCGGTCCTCATGCGATCACTTGAAGGCCTTCGCCTCCTGGATCTCCGGCCGCTCGGCGTCGGCCGACGCCGCGATGGCGAGCAGCCGGCCGTAGTAGGTCTTCGCTCGCTCGCGATCGCCGGCCCGCGCGGCCGCCCGGGCGACGCCGTGCAGCGCCTTGAACCGGTTGGGGGCGACCTGGAGCGAGGCCTCGTAGGCCTGGGCGGCCGGGCCGGGCTGCCCGGCCTCCAGCAGCATGTCGCCGAGCAGCTCGCGCGCCGTGACGATGGGGCCCGGCGTGATGTTGTGCTTCTCGGTCGACGCTTCCAGCTCGACGGCCGCGCGCATCAGCGCCAGCCCCTCGTCGGCCCGGCCCTCGGCGCGCGCGGTCCACGCCGCCGCCGCCCGGCGCTGGATCTCGATCTGCTCGGCCCAGTAGGCGTCCCTGGTCGCGTCCTTCAGCGCGGCCAGCCGGTCGACGTCGGCGCGGGCGCGCGCGGCGTCGCCGGCGCGGGCGGCGCCGACGGCGCGCGCGAAGTGGATCATCGATTCGGTGTGGGAGAACCGGTTGGGGCGCGGATCGATGGCGGCCGCCTCCGCCCACTGGCCGCGCTCCATCGCCCAGCGCGCCTCGATCGCCGCCATGGCGAAGTGCGCGGTGGGCCGGCCCGAGTCGTACTTGCGCGCGGCCAGCTCGGCCATGATGGCGCGCGCCTCGTCCACGGTCTTCCTGGCCTCGGCGTCCTGCGCCTGCTGCAGGTAGCCGTACAGGAGGTAGTCGAGGGCATGCATGTGGTCGTCGGGGTTGCCGCGGCTCTTCTCGGCGGCGGCCGCCGCCAGGTTGCTCTTGACCGTGTCTGGCCACATCCCGAGCAGCACGTAGATGTGCGAGGGCATGTGCAGCGCGTGCGGCACCGAGGGCGCGAACTGCGCGTAGCGGCGCGCGGCCGGCAGGCCCTGCCGGGCCAGCGCGGGATAGTCGTAGCCGTGGATCATGTAGTGGGCGGCGCCGGGATGATCGGGCTCGGCGGCGAAGATCTTCTCGGCGAGCTCGGCCGAGCGCTTCTGGCTGGCGTAGGTCTTGTCGTGCGGATCGGCGGTGGCCTGCAGCGACAGCGCGTAGAACGCCATGACCTCGCGATCGTCCGGGTAGCGCTGGGCCATCTGCTCCATGGCGCGGCCGTAGGCGAGCGCGCGCGTGCGATGGTCGAGCGTGTCGGCGTCCTTGAAGAACGCGGCGGCGGCGGCGACGAGGTCCCGCTCGCGCGGCGTCCGGGCGGCGGCGGCCCTGGCCTTCTCGATCGCCTCGGCGCCGCGCTTGAGCGCCGCCGGCGGCGGCGGCGACCAGATCTGCGTCCACTGGCTCATGGCCAGGCCCCAGTACGCCATCGCACAATCGGGATCGGCCTGGGCGATCTGGCCGAAGGCCTTGGCGGCCTCCAGGTACCAGAACGAGTGCAGCAGCGCCACCGCTCGCTCGAACGGCTTCTGCACGGCCGGCGCGCAGGAGACGGGGAAGCGCACCTGTCCGATCTTCTCCGCCTCGTCGGCCACCACGGCCGTGGCGACGACGAGCGCGATCACGACGCTGACGAGCGAGGTCTTGCGGGTCATGGCTTGTGCTCCCTGGCCTGGCGCACGACGGCGGCCGGGTCGAACGTGTTGATGGCATCGACGAGCTGCGGCGTGTAGAGATCGGCGGCGGGCACGGTGCCTTGCACGAGCTTCTGCTCGGTGTAGATCGCCTTCAGCTTCTCCCACTGGGCGAGGCTGGCGATGCCGAAGCGCCTGTCCTCGCGAGTGTCCACGCGCTGCAGCTCGAAGCGCGCGTTGAAGACGTGGAGCGCGTCCTTGAGGAGCCTGACGTCGTCGCCGGACTGCGGCTTGCTGGCCGGGTAGAGCCGCCAGTGGATGCGCACCGCCGCCTCCGGGTTGGCGAGCCCGAACACGGTCGCGCGGGCGATGCCGCGGGCCACGCCGATCAGCACGTCCGGATTCGCGGCCAGGTACTCGTCGCTGGCGGCCAGGGTCTGGCCGAGCATCTCGTGCACGATCGGCAGGTCGAGGCGCCGCAGCTGCAGGCCGCCATTCTCCATCGAGGCCTGCAGCGTGTCCCACAGGCCATAGGCGTCGACCTTCTTCTGCTGGAGCGCCAGCGCGCCCGGCGCGCCGACACCGGTGGCCAGGAACTTGACGTCGCGCTCGGGATCGAGGCCGGCGGACGCCACCAGGGCTTTGGTGAAGGGCACCGAGCCCGAGGCGAGGGTCGGCACCCCGACCGTTCGGCCCTTGAGGTCCCGGACCGAGTGGACCGCGCTGTCGGCGGGGACGACCAGGCGGAAGATCGTCTCGCGCGCCTGCACGTAGAAGCCCTTGATCCTGATTCCCTTCTCGCGCCCGATCACGATCTCCTCCGGCCCCAGCGAGACCACCTGGATGTTGCCGGCGGCCAGCTGCTGCATGCCGGCCACCGAGCCCTCCACGCTCGTCACCGAGACGTCGAGCCCCTCCTCCTTCCAGAAGCCCAGCGCGACCGGCAGCGAGGAATGCGCGGCGTGACCCACCGAGATGTCCTTGGTGGTGACCGCGAAGACGACCTTCTTGAGGGCGCGCTCCTGGGCGCCGCCGGCGAGCGCGAATCCGGCCACCAGCACCATCACCGCCACGACCGCTGCGGACCGCGTCATCACGACCTCCGTCACGCCGAGATCACGTCGTCGGGCTCGGCCCAGAAGATGATCCGTCGCTGGATCGCCTGCATGATCAGGTGCAGCGCGACCCCCATGAGCGACAGCATGATCAGTACGGCAAACACGCCGGCGATGTCGAGCGTCATGTTGAACTGCAGGATCAGGTTGCCGAGGCCGCGCTGGGCCCCCACGAACTCGCCGACGATGGCGCCCAGCACGCTGAAGACGATGGCGACGTCGAGCCCCGCGAACACGAAGGGCAGCGCGTTGGGGAACTGCACGAGCCGGAACGTCTGCCAGCGCGTCGCCCGCAGCGAGCGCATCAGCTCCAGCTTGCCGGCGTCGATCGTCTTGAGGCCGACGACCACGTTCACCAGCACCGGGAAGAACGCCACCGTGGCCGCGATGACGACCTTCGACGACGTGTCGAAGCCGAACCACACGACGATCAGCGGGGCGATGGCGATCTTGGGCATCGTCTGCAGCGCCACCAGGTAGGGATAGACGGTGCGCTCGACCAGCCGGAACTGGGCGATGACGGCGCCGATCACGATCCCGCTGGCGGCGGCGATGAGGAAGCCGGCCAGTGCCTCGTAGAGCGTCACCCCGAAGTGCTCGACGTAGAGGTGGGAGCGGATGCCGCCGGCCAGCGAGGCGGCGACGGCGGTCGGCGCCGGGGCCAGGAACGACGGAACCCGGAAGACGCGGACGATGGCCTCCCACAGCAGCACGCCCCCGACGAACACGAGGGCACTGAGGGCCAGGTGGGGCCGCGCCCGCAGCTCGCCCCACATCAGTCGAGCCGGCCGGCGGCGTCGAACAGGTGACGGATCCGGCGCGTGTAGACGCCGAAGGCGTCGGAGGCCATCATGTCGAGGTCGCGCGGGCGCGGCAGCGCGACCCGCACGATCTCCCGCACGCGCCCGGGCCGCGCCGACATGACGATCACGCGGTCGGCCAGGAAGACGGCCTCGGGGATCGAGTGGGTGATGAAGACGACGGTCTTGCCCGAGGCCTGCCAGATGCGCAGCAGCTCGACGTTCATCGACCGCCCGACAGCTCGTGCGGATATTTGTCCTCGAAGCCGGCGAGGCCGACCAGCGCCAGCAGGCGTCGGGCGCGGTCGCGGTGGACCGCGGGGTCGAGGCGCAGGACCTGGACGGGCAGCATCACGTTGTCGAACGCGGTGCGCCACGGCAGCAGCACCGGATCCTGGAAGACGATGCCGATGTCGCGGCTGGGGCCGTCGACGACGGCGCCGCGCAGCGTGACGCGTCCGCCGGAGCACGGCAACAGGCCGGCCAGGATCTTGAGCAGGGTGGTCTTGCCACAGCCCGACTGGCCCACGATCGTCACGAACTCCCCGGCCGCGATGTCGAGCGTGATGGCGGCCAGCGCCTGCACCCGCGGCCGCGCCCGCGTGGCGTAGGTCTTCTCGAGGTCGGCGATGGCGATGAGGGGCGCGCTCACGCTCGTGCGTCCATGCCGACCGATCATACCCAAAACGCCGCCGCCCGCCGCCCGAGCCTCACAGTCCGCGCTCCAGGCGCGGATCGAGCACGTCGCGCAGCCCGGTCCCCCTGGCCATCGCGGCGCCTTGACTAACCGGCGGGGCGCGCGCAGGATTCGGGCCGACGCCCAGGAGGCGGTGATGGCCTACGTCAAGGATTCCAAGAGCGCGCGCGTGCGCCGGCAGCTCGACCATCCCGTCATCGACGGCGACGGCCACTGGCTCGAGCCCTTGCCGATCTTCCTCGACTACCTGAAGCAGGTCGGCGGGGCCACGCTGGTCGAGCACTTCAAGTCGAAGGACATCGAGCGCGGGTGGTACGCGATGACCCGCGAGGAGCGGATGGACAAGCGGCCCCACCGGCCGACGTGGTGGGGCGAGCCCGCCAACACCCTCGACCGGGCCACCGCGATGGTGCCGAAGCTCTTCTACGAGCGACTCGACGACTTCGGCGTCGACTTCTGCCTCCTCTACACCTCGCTCGGCCTCTTCTACATCGGCAACACCGATGGGGAGATCCGCCGCGGCGTCGCCCGCGCCGTGAATCGCATGAACGCCGAGATGTTCGCGCCCTACCGCGACCGCATCGCGCCGGCGGCCGTCGTGCCCGTCCACACCCCGGCGGAGGCGATCGAGGAGGCGACCTACGCGGTCAAGGAGCTCGGCTTCAAGGTCGTCATGATCGCCAACCACGTGAAGCGCCCGATCCCCGCGCTGGCGCGCGAGGTGAAGGACCCGTCCACCGTGCGCTACTTCATCGACTCGCTGGCCTTCGAGAGCCCGTACGACTACGACCCGTTCTGGCGCACGTGCGTCGACCTGAAGGTGGCGGTCACCGCGCATTCCGGGAGCATGAGCTGGCATGGGCGGGAGTCGATCGACAACTTCAGCTTCAACCACATCGGCCACTTCGCCGCCGCCAGCCACGCGTTCGCCCGCGCGCTCGTCTTCGGCGGCGTCGTCAGGCGCTTCCCCCGGCTGCGGTTCGGCATGCTCGAGGGCGGCGTGGGCTGGGCGTGCAACCTCGTCACCGATCTCGTCGCCCACTGGGAGAAGCGCAGCGCCGCCCCCATGGAGCGCCACCTGCGGCCGACGAACCTCGACAAGACCATGCTGAAGGATCTCTTCACGCGCTACGGCGGCCGCGCCTACGAAGACAAGATGGACGAGCTGCTGGCCAGCCCCAGCATCGTCCCGCCGTTCAAGACCAACGAGGAGCTGACCGAGCGCGAATATCGGCTGCAGCAGCTCGACGATTTCGCCGCCGCCGGCGTGTCGTCGGCCGAGGAGCTCCGGCGCCAGTTCGCCGACCACTTCTACTTCGGCGCCGAGGCCGACGACCCGACGACGGCGTGGGCGTTCCGCGACCCCCACCGGCTCCACCCGCTCTTCAGCTCGGACGTGAGCCACTTCGACGTGACCGACATGACGGAGGTCCTGGAAGAAGCGTGGGAGCTGGTCGAGCACGGCATGATCACCCCCGCCGACTTCCGCGAGTTCACGTTCGAGAACGCCGCCCGCCTGCACACCGCGCTCAACCCGGACTTCTTCAAGGGCACCATCGTCGAGGGGGCGGTCACTCGACTGACGTAGTCGCGAACGCACGCACGTCCACCGGCCCGGCCAGCGAGGAGGCTGTCGATGACCACAGCACGGCGCGAGTTCCTGAAGACCACCGCCACCGGCGTGGCGGGCGCCTCGCTCCTGACGATGCTGCAGGCCCGGCAGGCGCCGGCCCAGATCAAGGGCACCAGCCTGCGGATCTTGCAGTGGAGTCACTTCGTCCCCGCCTACGACACCTGGTTCGACGAGTTCGTCAAGAAGTGGGGCGAGCAGAACGGCGTCAAGGTGCGGGTCGATCGCATCCCGCATCTCGAGCTGCCCCCGCGGTTCGCGGCGGAGTTCGCGGCCGGCTCGGGTCACGACCTGATCTACTTCGGCGGCTGGATCCCGGCGGCCCTGCCGATCTCGGTGGTGGACGGGCGGTGGTACGCGGTGCCGGACTTCTACATCGTCGCGCCGATGCTGTGGCGCCGGGACCTCTTCGAGCAGGAGCGGCTGGCCGCCCCCGACACCTGGGAGCAGGCGCGGATCGCGGCGCGGACATTGAAGGCCAAGGGCCATCCGACCGGGATCGCCTTCTCGCACTGCAACGACGCCAACCTGTTCCTCCGCGCCATCCTGTTCAGCCACGGCGCTCGGGAAGCCGACGAGACCGGCCAGAACATCCTCATCGACTCGCGCGAGATGCGCGAGGGCCTCAAGTTCCTCAAGGCGATGTTCGACGAGGGCATGTCGCCCGAGGTCTTCTCGTGGGACGACGCTTCGGACAACCGGTTCCTCGCCTCCGGCGTCGCCTGCTGGATCCACGACGCCATCTCCGCCTATCGCTCGACCGAGGACACCAACCCCAAGGTCTTCCAGAACACGGCCGTCGCGCTCGAGCCGCAGGGATTGCCCGGCAAGCGGGTGTCGATCGCGAACCCCAACGCCTACGCGATCTGGAAGTTCGCCAAGAACATCCCCGCCGCCAAGGAGTTCCTGCTGCACCTGGCCGACAACTGGAAGGAGTCGATGGTCGGCAGCCGGGGGTACAACATGCCGTTCTTCCGCGACGCCTACCGGAAGCCGATGCCGGTCATCGGCACGGATCCGAAGCTGCAGATCCTGCAGGACTTCCCGGACATCGTCGCGTTCGCCGGCTACCCCGGACCGTTCACGCCGCCGGTGCAGGAGATCGTGGCCTCGTTCATCTTCCCGGACATGTGCACGAAGGTGGCCCGCGGCCAGAGCCCGGATGAGGCGATCAAGTGGGCGGCGACCGAGTATCGACGCGTCTACTCCAAGTATCGCCGCGCCTGAGCCGGCGCGCGGAGGACGAACGATGGCGCTTCAGGTTCGACGAGTCGTCACCGGGCACGACGCGACCGGCCGCGCCGTCGTGAAGATCGACGAGGTGCCGAAGAACGTCGTCTCGGGCCGGCCGGGCGCGAACGCCTGCGGGGTGTGGACCACGGAAGGGTTCCCCGTCGACAATGACGGCGCCGACGACGCGGGCCTCCGAAAGGTCGGCACCACGCTGGCGAACGGCACGATCTTCCGCGTCATCGAGTTCGCGCCCGGCGTCGCCGCCCGCAACCACCGCACCGACTCGATCGACTACATCGTCGTCATGTCGGGCGAGATCGACATGGAGCTGGACGGCTCCGTCGTCCACCTGAGGGCCGGCGACGTGATGGTGCAGCGAGGCACGATCCACAACTGGGTCAACCGCGGGCCGGCGCCCTGCGTGCTGGCCGTCGTCCTGATCGACGCCAAGCCCGTCCAGGTCGGCGGCAAGACGCTGAACGCCGTCGGCTGAACGCCGGGCGGGATATCGATCGGATGCGCGGTCATCACCAGCGACCCGGGAGAACTGGCATGAGGCACGCGTTCATCGGCCTGATCGGAGCAGCAGCCGTCCTGTGCGCATCGACCGCGGTGGCGCAGACCGCGAGGGACATCCGTGGCCCCGCGCCCGTCGTGCCGCTGGCCAGTGAGCCCGCGGCGCGGATCGTCGTCGATCCGCCGCTGGCGGATTCGCTCGTCCACGGGCGGGTTGTCACGGGCACATCCATGTGACCGTGGATGATGCGCCCTGGCGCTGGGCGGACGCGAGCGGCGAGCCGCTCATCATCAACGGTCTTCCGGCGGGGCATCGTCACCTTCGTGATCCCGGAAAGGGGTCGCGCCCAGTAGCCCTCAACTCGGAACGCCGGCGGTGACCGTGATCTCGATCAGGAGCTCCGGCGAGTTCAGCGAGGCGACCGTGACGGTGGTGCGGGCGGGCTTGTTGGTCGGAAAGTACCTGGCGTACTCCTCGTTGTAGGCCGCCAGGTCCTCCCGCCGCGTCAGGTACGTGGTCGCGGTCAGCACGCTGTCGAGCGAGGTGCCGGCCGCCTCCAGGATGACCTTGACTCGCTCGAGGATGTTGCGCGTCTGCTCGCGAACGTCCTTGCCGATCTCGCCGGTCTTCGGGTGGCGGCCGGTCTGGCCGGCCACGAAGACCAGGTTGCCGAACTTCGTGGCGAGCGAGAGGTTCGGATTGGCGGCGGCGGCCTCGACCTTGACGATCTCTTTCCTCGGCATATCGTCTCCTCGTCGGCTCGGGTAGAATCATTGCCTCGACGGCCCTGATCGACGCGAAGGCCTATGGTAAGCCCAGCGCACAACGTCGCACGACGGCAGTTTCTGGCGGGCCTGGCCGCGCTCGGCGCCGGCGCCCTGCTCCCAGCACCCGAAGCGGAGGCCCAGATGCCGCCCTCCACCGCCCACCGGATCGACGTCCATCATCACCACACGCCGCCGCCGTACCTGGCCGCGCTCACGGCCCGGAACGTCACGGGACCGGTGCGCGACTGGACGCCGGACAAGTCGATCGCCGACATGGACGCGGCCGGGGTGGCGACCGCCCTCACCTCGATCACGACGCCGGCCCTGCGGTTTCTCGACGAGGCGGGCGCGCGCCGGGTCGCGCGGGAATGCAACGAGTACAGCGCACGGCTGGTCGCCGACTCGCGAGGCCGCTTCGGCATGTTCGCCGCCATGCCGATGCCCTCCGTCGAAGGCACGCTGCGGGAGATCGGCTACGCGCTCGACACCCTCAAGGCCGACGGCATCGCGCTGCTGACGAGCTACGGTGACAAGTGGCTCGGCGATCCGACCTTCACCCCGGTGCTGGAGGAGCTGAACCGCCGCCGGGCCGTCGTGTACACACATCCCACCACCGCCGACTGCTGCGGCAGGCTCATCCCCGACGTGCCGGAGTCGGTCATCGAGTGGGGCACCGACACCACGCGGACGATCGCCAGCCTGGTGTTCAGCGGCGCCGCCGCGCGGCTCCACGACTTGACGCTGATCTTCTCCCACGGCGGCGGCACGCTACCGTTCCTGACCGAGCGGTTCCTCCGCCTGCCGCTGGCGAACCCGCAGCTCGCCGCGCGGGTGCCGAACGGCGTGGAGCATGAGCTGAAGCGCTTCTACTACGACACCGCCCAGGCCGCCCACCCCTACGCGCTGGCGTCGCTGACGAAGCTGGTGGCGGTGAGCCACATCGTCTTCGGGAGCGACTTCCCGTATCGCAGCGCCGCCGAGCACGCGAAGGGCCTGATGGACCATGGCTTCCAGGCGGGTGATCTGCGGGCGATCGAGCGCGACAACGCGCTCCGGCTGATGCCGCGGCTGAAGGCATAGAGGCTCGCGATGGACGACGCCCTCGACGTGCTCGTCCGGTACGGCTACGTGGTCGTGTTCGGCTGGGTGTTCGCCGAACAGATCGGGCTGCCGATCCCGGCCGTGCCGGTCCTGCTGGCCGCCGGCGCGCTGGCGGGCGGGGGTCGACTGAGCCTCACGCTCGTCCTCGTCCTGGCGGCGCTCGCCTCGCTGGTGAGCGACACGATCTGGTACTGGATCGGCCGGACCGGCGGCGGCCGCGTCCTCGGCTGGCTGTGCCGCATCTCGCTCGAGCCCGACTCCTGCGTGCGTCGTACCGAGGCGGTCTTCGCGGTCCACGGGGCGCGCGCGCTGCTGATCGCCAAGTTCGTGCCCGGTTTCAGCACCGCGGCGCCGCCGCTGGCCGGTGTCATCCGCATGTCGGTGCCCCGCTTCGTCGTGTTCACGGGCCTCGGCGGCGTGATCTGGGCCGGGGCCTTCGTCGGGCTGGGCTGGCTGTTCAGCGCCCAGCTCGAGGCGGTGGTCGGTTACGTGGCACGCCTGGGCACCTCGGCAGTCGCGCTGCTGGCGGCGGGCCTCGGCGCCTACGTCTTGTGGAAGTACGTCGCTCGCCATCGGTTCCTGCGACGGATCAGGATCGCGCGGATCACGCCGGAGGAGCTCAAGGCCGGCCTGGACGCCGGAGAGGATCTCATGATCGTCGACGTCCGCCATCCGATCGATTTCGACACCGAGCCGGCGATCATTCCCGGCGCGCTGCACATGACGACCGAGGAGCTGGAGGCGCGTCATCACGAGATACCACGCAACCGCGACATCGTGCTCTACTGCACCTGACCCAACGAGGCTTCCAGCGCCCGGGTGGCGCTCATCCTCAGACGGCGCGGCATCGAGCGCGTGCGCCCCCTGCTCGGCGGCTTCCATGCCTGGCAAGACCGCGGATACCCGGTGACGAAGCTCGCGCGCGCGACCAGCGTCGTTCGCGGCGCTTCCTAGCCCGCCTTCCGGCGGCGCCATAGCGGCGATCTATCGCCCGAGCGCCTTCTGGACGAACCGGTTGTCGAACACGCTCTCGGGGGCGAGCTTCATGTCCGCCGGGACGGCTTCGAAGATCCGCATCGTCTCGATCACCCGGGCCACGCCGTCGCGGCTGACGAGCGAGTCGGGTGGGAAGGCCTCGCGCGCGTGCTCGAACGACTCGGCGTAGAGCGCCGGGTCGCCGGCGAGCTCCCGGGGCAGCGCCCGGGCCAGCTCCTCGCCCGACGACGCCACGATGAGCTTGTTGGCGCGGACGAGCGCGTTGACCATCTTCTGCACCGTGGCCGGGCGCTTCGCGATGACGTCGGGGCGCGTGAGGAGTGTCGTGCCTTGCACCTCGCCGCCCATGGCCTCGAGCGTGCCGCGGGTCGTGAACATGTCGACGAGCGCGTAGCCCTTGCCCTGCTTCAGGAACACCGTGAAGAACGGGTCGACCATCATGCCGGCGTGGACCGAGTCCTTCTCGAGGGCCAGTGGCATGGTGTTGCCGCCGGCGCCGACGACCTTGACCTCGTCGGCTTTCAGGCCGCTCTTGGCCAGCAGGAAGCCGAGCACCATGTGGGTCTGCGAGCCCGGAGAGGTGACGCCCACCGGGCGCCCCCGCAGATCGGCGATCGACTTGATCTCGCCCCGGTACTTGTTGGCGACGACCAGTCCCATCACCGGCAAGCGGACGTGGGAGTGCACGGCGATCAGGGTCTTGCCCCGCGTCCTGGCCTTGATCGCGTGATCGATGGCGTTGGCGCTGAAGTCCACCGAGCCGCCGATGAGCGCCGAAGCGGCTTGCGAGCCGCCCCCCTTGATGTCCAGGATCTCGACGTCGAGCCCTTCCTCGGCGAAATAACCCTTGGCCTTGGCGAGCATCGTCGGCAGGTACACGATCAGCGCGACGCCGCCGATCGCGACGGTGACCTTCTCGCCGGATTCGCTCGCCGGCGCCGCACCGACGACGAGAACGGCGACCAGACTCAGCGCGAGCACGCGCGACCGGACCACTGGCATCCCTCGTTCTCGGGGTCGAGAGTGTCTCACTTCGCGACCGGCTTCCAGTACGAGAACCGGGCGTCCAGGCGCTTGAGGCCGACGTCGATCACGATGACGGCCGCCATCAGCACGAGCAGCCCGGCCAGCACGCCGGTGGCGTTGAACATCGATTCCGCATAGGAGATGACCCAGCCCATGCCTTCGTGCGACCCGAGGTACTCCCCGACCACCGCGCCGATCAGCGCGAAGCCGACGCTGGTGCGAAGACTCGAGAAGATCCAGGTGAGGGCCGAGGGCAGCAGCACGTGGCGGATCATGTGGCGGGGCTTGGCCCCGAGGATGCGGGCGTTGTTGACGAGGTCCCGATCCACCTCGCGGATGCCGGTGTAGGTGCTGAAGAAGACGACGAAGAAGACCAGCGAGATCACCATGACGACCTTGGAGAGCAGCCCAAGGCCGAACCAGAGGATGAAGAGCGGCGCCAGCACGACGCGTGGCATCGCGTTGAGCGCCACCATGAGCGGGTCGAAGACGTGGGCCAGGGTCTCCCAGCGGGCGAACAGGAGTCCGACCACGACACCGAGCAGCGTGCCGAGCAGGAAGCCGATGATCGTCTCCTCCAGCGTCACCGTCAGGTGCCGGAAGATGAACCCGGTGCGGATCCAGCCGGCGATCTGCACGGCCAGCGCCGTGGGCTGACTCACGAAGAACGGGTCCACCCAGCCGCGGCGCGTGGCCGTCTCCCAGAGGACGAGGAACGCCCCCAGGAGGCCGACCCGCCAGAGGCGGATCTCAGCCCGCGAGACCGTGTCGATTCCGCTCGTAGCCAAGGCGCACCTCGTCCTTCAGGTCCTTCCAGATCGTCTCGTACAGACGACCGAAGTCGGGATGGAAGCGGATCTCGGTGACGGAGCGCGGGCGCGGCAGGGTGATCCTGTACACGGCCTTCACGCGCCCGGGCGCGGCCGTCATCACCACGATGCGATCGGACAGCGCGATCGCCTCCTCGAGGTCGTGCGTCACGAACACGACGGTGCGCCGGAACTGGGCCCAGATGTCGAGGAGGTCGTTCTCCATCAGGTTGCGCGTCTGCACGTCCAGGGCCCCGAACGGCTCGTCCATCAGCACGATCTCCGGCTCGTAGACCAGCGTCATGGCCAGGGCCACCCGTTT
>VBPC01000304.1 GCA_005887895.1 Candidatus Rokuibacteriota bacterium | reverse complement strand
CTCTCGCCGGCCGCACCGTCACGTCGCCCATGGGGCCCTCCTCCCCGTCAGGATGGCGAGGCGACGCCCCCAAAGAAAATGAATTGTCCGAATGCGGACGATTCGCGATACTTCGGGCGTGAACCCCGTGCACGTGCGGACGCTGCAGGAGATCGTCCGCTGCCAGAGCTTCTCGCGAGCGGCCGAGACGCTGCACCTGAGCCAGCCGGCCGTCAGCCACCACGTCCGCCATCTCGAGGAGGAGGTCGGCCAGCCGCTGCTCGAGCGCGTCGGCAAGCGGGCGTTGCCGACGCCGGCCGGCGAGGTACTGCTCGCCCACGCCGCCCGCGCGTTCGCGGAGCTGGAGGCCGCGCGGCAGTCGCTGCAGGAGCTGCGCGGTCGGGTGGCCGGGCGGCTCAGCGTCGGCACCGGCGCCACCGCCAGCACCTACCTGCTGCCGCCGCTGCTGCGGCGGTTGCACGCGCGTCATCCCGACCTCGAGCTCGTCGTCGTCACCGGCAACTCCGCCGAGATGGTGGCCGCCGTCGCCGCCAGCCATCTCGACCTCGCCGTCGTCACCCTGCCCGTCAACCGCGGCGCAGCGGTCACCGTCACCCCGCTCATGCTCGACCCGCTGGTCGCGATCACGCCGTCCGCCGCACCGTGGCGACGGCGCGGAGCGCTCACGGCGGCCGAGCTGGCGCGCCATCCGCTGATCCTCTACGAGCGCGGCGGCACCATTCGTCGCGTGATCGACGAGTGGTTTCGCCGCAGCGGCGTGGTCCCGCGCATCGCCATGGAGCTCGGCAACGGCGAGGCGATCAAGAAGATGGTCGCGGCCGGCCTCGGCCTGTCCGTGACGTCGGCGATGTCCCTCGCCGCCGAGGTCCGCGCCCGCGAGCTGATCGCGCGGCCGCTGGCGCCGCCGCTCGGCCGCCGACTCGGCATCGTCCGCCGGCGCGACCGCGCGGCGAGCCCGGCGCTGCGCGCGTTCCTCGACGGCCTGGAAGCGCTCGCCGTCAGGCGCCGCGGCTCGCGGCGAGCCAGCGCCACACCGTCTCGGGCGTGAGCGGCAGCGCGCGCACGGTCACGCCATACGGCGCCAGCGCGTCCTCCACGGCGTTGGCGACGGCGGCCGGGCCCGGGATCGCGCCGCCTTCGCCGACCCCCTTGGCGCCGAGCGGTGTGACCGGCGAGGGATGCTCGAGGCGGCCGACGTCGATGTCCGGGACGTCGAGGGCGGTCGGCTTCAGATAGTCCATGAAGGTCGAGGTCAGCAGCTGCCCGTGCTCGTCGTACCGAAACTCCTCCAGGAGCGCGGCGCCGATCCCGTGCGCCGTCGAGCCGTGCACCATGCCCTCCACGATCAGCGGATTGAGCTCGCGGCCGCAGTCGTGGACGACCACGTAGGCCAGGATCCGCACGCCGCCCGTCCCCGGATCGACCTCCACCAGGCAGCAGTGCGCCGCGTTGGCGAACACCAGCTGCGAGGGCACGCGGCGCGCGGCGTCCATCGGCCGGGCCAGCGGGTTCTGGTGCGCGTGGCGCGCCTCCAGTCCCGGCTGCTCCCCCGGCGGCAGGCCGAGCACGTCGGCGTAGGCGGTCCGCGCCAGCTCGCCGAGCGTGAGCGCCCGGCCCGGAACGCCGCGCACGCGCACCGCGCCGTCGCGCAGCTCGAGGTCGACGGGATCGGCTTCGAGCCGATGCGCCGCCAGGCGTACGAGCTTGTCGCGGACGCGCCGGGCGGCGCCGACCACGGCGCCGGTATCGGTCACCGAGAACTTGTTGGAATAGTTGCCCGAGAGGTAGAGCCACGGCGTCGTGGCGGAGTCGAAGCCGCGGGCGACGTCCACCTCGTCGGGCGCCACGCCGAGCTCGTCGGCGACGATCTGCGCGACGACGGTCTCGTAGCCCTGCCCGCTCGGCGGATCGCCGATGGCGGCCCGCACCCGGCCGTCGGGCTCGATCCTCACCATGGCCGCTTCGGCCGAGCCCGACGCCGCCCGCCGTCCGGTGATGATCTCGTAGGAGGCGAGGTTGGTGCCGGCCGGCTCGACCGACGTCGCGACGCCGATGCCGAGCAGTCGTCCGCGACCGCGGCCCTCCACCTGCTCGCGCCGGCGCTCGGCATACCGGAACCGCGCGAGCGCGGCGCGCAGCGTGGCGTGGTAGTCGCCGCTGTCGTACTCGGCGCCGGTCGGCGTGCGATAGGGCATCTCGTCGACGCCCACGTAATTGCGAAGTCGAAGCTCGGCGGGATCGAGGCCGAGGCGCCGCGCCAGCAGCGCCATCGAGCGCTCGATGGCGAAGCACATGAACGGCTTGCCGATGCCGCGGTTGGCGCCGGTCGGGCACTTGTTGGTGAGGACCGACCACGCCTCGTAGCGGATGGCCGGGATCCGGTAGCCGTTGGCGATGTTGCCCAGCTTGATGAGGTTGTGCTGGGTCGGCGAGACGAGGTTCTTGCCCTCGTCGGTCACGTCGCGCACCGACAGCCCGAGCAGCGTGCCATCGGCCCGGTAGGCCAGCGCCACCTCCATCACCCCGCCGGCGGCGTGCATCAGCGCCGTGAGGCTCTCGCGGCGATCCTCGACGAACTTCACGGACCGTCCCGTGCGCTTCGCCAGCAGCGCGCACACGAGCAGCCAGGCCGGGCGGCGCTTGTTGCCGAAGCCGCCGCCGATGTCCGGGCACGTCAGCCGCAGACGCGACTGGGGCACGCCGAGCGACTCGGCCAGGATCGACATCGTCAGGCCGGGCCGCTGGTCGTTGCTCCAGAACGTGTAGGCATCGGTGCCGGCGTCGTAGGCGGCGATGCAGCCGAACGTCTCGAGCGGCGTCGACGCGTAGCGCTGCATCTCGAAGCGCTCCCGGAGCACGCCGTCGGCCGCCGCGAACGCGGCGTCCACGTCGCCGTAGGTGAGCGTGTCGTGCCAGACGACGTTGCTGCCGAGCTCCGGATAGAGCAGCGGGCCCTCGCCGCGCGCCCCCGCCTCGGCGTCGACGGCGGCCGGCAGCACCTCCCACGTCACGCGGATGGCCTCCGCCGCATCCTCGGCCGTCGCCCGATCGACGGCCGCGACCGCGACGATCGGCTCGCCCACGAAGCGCGCGCGGTCGGCGGCCAGGCACCAGTCGCCGATCGGCACCGCCGTCGGGATCAGCGGACGGATCGGCTTCGAGAGCGCGGCGGCCTGGGCACCGGTGAGGATCGCCGCGACGCCGGGGAGGGCCGCGGCCGCCGTCACGTCGAGGGCGACGATGCGCGCGTGCGCGTGGGGACTGCGCAGCATGGCCACGTGCAGGAGGCGAGCCGGCGCGAGGTCGTCCAGGAATCGCCCGCGACCCGCCACCAGCCGCGCGGCCTCCTTCAGCGGGTACGCGCGGCCGACCCAGCCGCCGGGCTCCCCCGCGGGCGTCATCCGCCGGCCCGACGCCCGCGGGCGGCGAGCGCGACGGCCCGCACGATCGTGACGTAGCCGGTGCACATGCAGAGGTTGCCGCCGATCGCCTCGCGGATCTCCGCCTCGCTCGGCGCCGGATTGCCCTCGAGCAGCTCGTGCGCGACGACGATCATGCCCGGCGTGCAGAAGCCGCACTGCAGGCCGTGGCACGCGCGAAATGCCTCCTGCAGCGGGCTGAGCCCGGCCGCCGGCGTCAGACCTTCGATCGTCGTGACCGCGGCGCCCTCGCACTGGGCGGCCAGCAGCAGGCAGGCCCGCGCGCTCCAGCCGTCGACGAGGACCGTGCAGGCGCCGCACACGCCATGCTCGCAGCCGACGTGGGTGCCGGTGAGGCCGAGGTCCTCGCGCAGGAAATCGCTGAGCGCGCGGCGCGCCTCGACGTCACGCTCGACGGCCTCGCCGTTGACGGTCAGCCGGACGCGCGCGCTCATGGCGACCTATGATAGCGTCATCCGCACCGTGCCCCTGCTCGAGGTCCGTGACCTCCACCGCAGCTTCTACGGCATCCGCGCGCTCGACGGCGTGGACCTCGTCGTGCAACCGGGAACGATCACCGGCCTCATCGGTCCCAACGGCGCCGGCAAGACGACGCTGTTCAACTGCGTCTCCGGGCTGATCCCGCCGCAGCGCGGCCGCATCGTGTTCGACGGCCGCGACGTCACCGGCTGGCGCGCCGATCGCGTCACCCAGGCCGGGCTCGTCCGCACGGGCGCGCGCCGCCGCGAGCACGCGCTGCGCGAGCGCGCGTTCGCGATCGCCCGGCGGCTGAACCTTGCGCGGGTCGTCAACGACGCGGCCGCCGATCTGTCCGGCGGCCAGAAGAAGCTGCTGGAGCTGGGACGCGCGCTCATGACCGAGCCCAAGCTGATCCTGCTCGACGAGCCGATCGCCGGCGTGAACCCCACGCTGGCAAGGGAGCTCGCCGACCACCTGCGGACGCTGCAGGCCGATGGCCTCACCTTCCTCATCATCGAGCACCACCTCGACCTCATCGCGCGGCTCTGCCGCCCGGTCGTCGTGATGGCCGAGGGCCGCCACCTCGCCGAGGGCTCGTTCGCCGAGGTGGCCGCCGACCCGCGCGTGCAGGAGGCCTACATGGGACGTCGCCGGTGGGCTTCCTGAGCGTGGAGGGCGTCGTCGCCGGCTACAGCGCCGCCGACGAGGTGCTCAAGGGGGTGGACCTCGACGTCGAGCGCGGCGAGATCGTCGGCGTCATCGGTCCCAACGGCGCCGGCAAGTCGACGCTGCTCAAGGTCATCGCCGGCGTGCTGGCCCCCAGCCGCGGCCGGGTGCGCCTGGGGGGGACGTCGATCGGCGGCCGCCCGCCGCGCGAGATCAGCGCGCTCGGCGTGGCGTTCGTGCCGCAGGAGCGCAACGTGTTTCCGACGCTCAGCGTGCGCGAGAACCTCGAGATGGGCGGCTACCTGGAGCCGCGCCGGAGCCGCGCCCGCATCGAGGCGATCTTCGCGCGCTTTCCCCTGCTGGCCGAGCGCCGGCGCCACGCCGCCCGCACGCTCTCCGGCGGTCAGCGGCAGACGCTGGCCATGGCGATGGCGCTCATGGTGGCGCCGGCGCTGCTGCTGCTCGACGAGCCGTCGGCCGGGCTGGCCCCGCTGGCGGCCGAGCGGCTGTTCGAGACGATCCGCGCGATCAACGCCGACGGCGTGGCGATCGTGATGGTGGAGCAGAACGCGCTGGAGGCGCTGGCCATCGCGCGACGCGGCTACATCCTGGTCGATGGACGCAACAGCCGCACCGGCGAGGCGGCGGCGCTGGCCGGCGATCCCGACGTGCGGCGGATCTTCCTGGGAGGATGAGCGCATGAGCTTCGACGCGGCGATCTCACGACGAACCGTTCTGGGTGGCGCGGCCGTCCTCGCTGCCGCCGGCCTGGTGGCGCCGCGCGCGGGGGCCCAGCCGGCGGCGATCCGGCTCGGCACGCTGACGCCGCTGACCGGCGCCGGCGGCTCCTACGGCCCCTCGATGCGCAAGGCGATGGAGTGGGTTGCCCAGGAGATCAACGCTGCCGGCGGCGTCCTCGGCCACCCGATCCGGCTGGTGAGCGAGGACGACCAGACGAACCCGGAGGCGGCCGTGCGCGCCGCGCGCAAGCTGATCGACGTGGACAAGGTCGCGGCCATCATGGGCACCTGGGCCTCGGCCGTCACCACCGCGGTGGCGCCGCTCTGCTGGGAGAGCAAGACGTTCCTCACCACGGTGTCCGGCTCCGACACGATCACGCAGCTCCCGCACCAGGGCTATCTCATCCGCACGCAGCCGAACACGCATCTGCAGATCGGCAAGCTCGCCGAGTTCCTGCTCGCGCTCAAGGTCAAGCGCGTGTTCACGCTGGCCGCCCAGACGCCGTTCGCGGTGCCCTCGCACAAGCGGCTGGAGGAGATCCTGCCCAGGGGCGGCACGGAGGTGGCCGGCATCGTCGTGTACGACAAGGACAAGACGACGTTCCGCTCGGAGATCGACCAGGCGCTGCGGTCGAAGCCCGACATGATCTATCTCAACGGCTACACGCCCGACTGCACGGTCTTGATGAAGGAACTGTTCAAGGCCGGCTATACCGGGGGCAAGGTCGCCCAGGGCTACGCGGTGAACGCCAAGCTGCTCGGCTCGCTGCCGAGGGAGGTCACCGACGGTACCTACACCGCCACGCCGTCGCCGGCCGTCGAGTCGGCCGGCTACAAGCGGCTGGCCAGGGCTCTCGGCACCGACGACCTCGACCCGTACTCCTGCCAGTGCCACGACCACATCAGCCTGGTCGCGCTGGCCATCGCCCACGCGAACGGCGAGGCGACCGGCACCGCGGTCCGCGACCATGTGCGGAAGATCTCCCAGGGCAACGGCCAGAAGATCGACAGCGCCGTCGAAGGCCTGAAGCTGCTCGGCCACGGCAAGGCGATCAACTACGAGGGCGCCAGCGGACCGTGCGACTTCACCGACGCGGGCGACATCCTCGACTGCAAGATCCGGTTCGATCAGGCGCAGCAGGGCAAGTTCAAGTTCGTGAAGATGATCTGACGTGCCCGGCTCGCTCGAGCAGATCGCGCAGCTCGCCGTGAACGGGCTGGTGGCCGGCACCGTGCTGGCGGTGCCGGCCATCGGCTTCACCGCGATCTACGCGGTGCTGCGGTTTCCGAACTTCAGCGTCGCCTCGCACGCCACGATCGGCGCGTTCGCCGGTTACGTGGTGAACACCGCCTGGCACTGGCCGGCGTGGGCAGCGGTGGCGGCGGCGTTCGTCGTCGCCGGCGCCGCCGGCGTCGTCAACGACCGGCTGGTGCTGCGGCCGCTGCGCCCGGCCGGCGCGCTGACGACGGCGATCGGCGCCGTCGCGCTGACGATCGTGCTGGAGAACGTCGTGCGCTTCGTCTTCGGCAACGACCTGCGCGGCTACGACCTGCCGATCCGCCGCGACTGGCAGTGGGGCCCGCTGCGCATCGGGCCGCAGCAGGTCGAGAACCTGGTCATCGCGGTCGTGGCGATGCTGGCCGTGTTCGTCTTCCTGGCCTTCACGCGGACCGGCAAGGCGATGCGAGCGGTCGCCGACGACACCACGCTGGCGAGCCTCAAGGGCATCGACGCCGAGCGGGTCGCCCGGCTGACGAACTTCGGCGGCATGGGGCTGGCCGGCGTCGGCGGCATGCTGCTCGGCCTCGATACGAGCATCGACCCCCTCACCGGCTTTCGCGTGATCCTGTCGGTCTTCGCGGCGGCGGTGGTCCGAGGAGCTATCGCTGGTCTCGCTGGCGCCGGCGTACCGCACGGCGGTCGGCTTCGTCGCCATCCTGCTCGTGCTGACGCTGCGCCCGCGCGGCCTCCTCGGTGAACGGGCGTACTGACGTGGAGAACTACCTCGTCGCCATGGCGACGTTCGCGTGCCTGTACGCGTTGCTGGCGCTCGGGCTCAACCTCGTGTGGGGCCTGGCCGGCATGATCAATCTGGGGCTCGTCGGTTTCTTCGCCGTCGGCGCCTACGTGTCAGCGCTGGCGACCAAGCGCGGCGGCGTGCCGATCGCGCTGGGTATCGTGGCGGCGCTGGCGGTGGCCGCCGTCGCCGGCGCCGTGATGGCGCTCATCACGGCCCGGCTGCGCGGCGACTACCTGGCCATCATCACGCTGGGATTCTCCGAGGTGGTGCGGCTCGTCGCCAGCAACGAGATCTGGCTCACCAACGGCACCGATGGCATCTCGGGAATCCCCGGGCCCTGGCGCGGCCGCGTCTCGCCGGTCGCGTTCAACGTGATCTTCCTCGTGCTCGCCGCGCTCCTCGTAACCGTGGTGCTCGGCGTGCTCGAGCGCGTGAGACACTCGCCGTACGGCCGGGTGCTGCGGGCCATCCGCGACGACGACCAGGTTGCCGGGGTCGCCGGCAAGCACGTGCTGCGGTTCAAGGTGGAGGCGTTCGCGCTGAGCGCAGGCGTCCTGGGCGTGGCTGGCGCGCTCTGGGGCCACTACACGTCCTTCATCGCGCCGGAGGTCTTCGTGCCGCTGATCACGATCTACGTGGTGCTCGCGCTGACCGCCGGCGGCACCGGCAACAACTGGGGCGCGGTCCTGGGGGCCTTCCTGGTCGTCTTCTTCATGGAGGCCACGCGCTTCGCCACCGGCTGGCTGCCCGGCCTCGGACCCGTGCAGATCGCCGCGCTGCGCGAGTCGCTGATCGGCCTCAGCCTGCTCGTCATCTTGAGGGTGCGGCCGGCCGGGCTCCTGCCCGAGCGGCTGCCGCGCGTCGAGCCGCCGCCCGCCGGCGAGGCCGCGCGATGAGCCGGGCATCGCGCGTCGACGCGCGACCGCACCTGGCGGCCGTGGCGGCCGTCGCCACGATGGCCGGCCAACCGGACGCGCTGTTCGGCGCGCTCGACGCCGCGCTGGGCGCCGTGCTCGGCCACCGGCTCTTCACGCTCATGCGGTATCACGCCGACTCCGGCGACTCCGAGCGCATCTACACGACGCACCCCGCGCAGTATCCCGTGGGCGGCCGCAAGCCGCTGAACCCGACGGCGTGGACGGATCGCGTGCTCCGCGCCCAGCAGCCGTACCTCGGCCGAACGCTCGCCGACGTGCGCGAGGTGTTTTTCGACCACGCCCTGATCGCCTCGCTCGGCTGCGGCTCCGTGCTCAACCTGCCGGTCGTGTGGGATGGCCGCCCGCTCGGCACGATCAACCTGCTGCACGAAGAGGGCTGGTACGACGAGAGCGACGCGCCGATCGGGCTGCTGTTCGCTGCGCTGGCGATTCCAGGATTTCACGAGACGGCGAGGACATCATGAGTGGATTCGCGGACTACGAGGCGTACGACGCGCTGGGGCTGGCCGAGCTGGTGCGGCAACGCAAGGTCGCGCCGACCGAGCTGCTGGAGGCGGCCATCGAGCGCGTGGAGGCGCGCAACACCACGGTCAACGCGGTGACGATGCGCCTCGACGACCTGGCGCGCAAGACCATCGCGCAGGGATTGCCGGCCGGCCCCTTCACCGGCGTCCCGTTCCCCGTGAAGGACCTGACCGCGTCGATCGCGGGCGTGCGGATGACCCGGGGTTCGCGCTTCTTCGCCGACACGCCGCCGCCGGCCACCGACAGCGAGCACGTCGCCCGGCTCAAGCGCGCCGGGCTCGTGATCTTCGGCCGCACGAACACCTGCGAGCTCGGCCTGAGCCTCACGTGCGAGCCCCGGCTGCACGGCCCCACGCGCAACCCGTGGGATACCACCCGCATCTCGGGCGGCTCCAGCGGCGGCGCCGCCGCGGCCGTCGGCGCCCGCATGGTGCCGATCGCCCACGCCTCTGACGGCTTCGGCTCGATCCGGGCTCCGGCGGCGTGCTGCGGCCTGGTCGGCCTCAAGCCGACGCGCGGGCGGAACACGATGGCGCCCTACACGGGCGAAGGCCTCGGCGGCTGCTCGACCGAGCACGCGGTGACGCTGACCGTGCGCGACTGCGCCGCGCTCCTCGACGCCACCGCCGGGCCCGGCGCCGGCGATCCCTACGTGGCCCCGGCGCCGGCGCGGCCATTCCTCCAGGAGGTCGGCGCGCCGCCCGGCCGCCTGCGCATCGCGTGGACGGCCACCCCGCCCAACGGCGCGCCGGTCGACGCCGAGCCGTTGCGCGTGTTGCGCGAGACCGTACGGCTGTGCAGCGATCTCGGCCACGAGGTCGAGGAGGCGACGCCCGCCATCGACGGCGCCGCCGTCGTACCGACGTTCCTCACGCTGATCGCCGCCAATACCGTGGTGAATCTCGCGAGCCATCCGAGCGCGGGCCGCTCCCCGCGACCCGACGAGGTCGAGCGCGTGACCTACGCGACGGGGCAGAAGGGCGAGCGGCTCAGCAGCGCCGACTACGTGCGCGCCACGCAGGCCGCCCACCGGCTCGGCCGCCAGATGGCCGCGTTCCACGCGCGGTGGGACGTGCTGCTCACACCGGGGCTGGCCATGCTGCCGCCGAAGCTCGGCTGGATCGACATGATGCTCGACGACGTCGACGAGTACTGGCGCCGCGTCTTCGCCTTCTCGCCCTTCACCGTCTGCTTCAACCTGACGGGCCAACCGGCGATCATGCTGCCGCTGGGCGTCAGCGCCGAGGGACTGCCGCTTGCGGTGCAGTGCGTCGCCCGCTACGGTGACGAGGCCACGCTGTTCCGCCTCGCCGCGCAGCTCGAGGCGGCGCGACCGTGGATCGACCGCGCACCGTCGGTGGCCGGCTGACGGCCGCGAAATGATCAGGCGGGACGGAAGCGGAAGCCTTCGGGCGCGCGGATGATGTAGCCGGGTTTTGGGAAGTGGGCGGGCAGGATCAGGGTGGCGGTGTCGGCGTGGGACTCGATGAAGGCCTGGCGGGTCTTGCGGGCGTGGACGGGATCGTGGCAGAAGCGGCTGCTCCACTGCGGCTCGGCGACCTGGACGGTGCGGTGCATGAGGTCGCCGGAGAAGACCGCTTCGCCGGCGGGCGTGGTCAGGCGGACGGCGACGTGGCCGGGGGTGTGGCCGGGCGTGGGCTCGAAGCGCAGACCGGGCGCGATCTCGTGCCGGGCGTCGACGAGCGCGGCGCCGCCGGCCTCGACGATCGGCGTCACGCTGTCGGCGATGCAGCCGGAGGCCTCGCGGCCCTCGGCGGCTTCCCACGTCCAGAACTCCCACTCCTCGCCGGGAATGACGTAGCGCGCCTGCGGGAACGTCGGCACCCAGCGTCCGCCCTCGAGCCGCGTGTTCCAGCCGACGTGGTCCACGTGCAGGTGCGTGCA
Source organism: Candidatus Rokuibacteriota bacterium (assembly GCA_005887895.1). Classification (GTDB taxonomy): domain Bacteria; phylum Methylomirabilota; class Methylomirabilia; order Rokubacteriales; family CSP1-6; genus AR5. The sequence continues at coordinate 16,614 of VBPC01000304.1, read as the reverse complement.
CACGACGGTGTCGACCTGCTCGGGCCTGACACCGACCGCCGCCAGATCGTCGAGCCACGTCCCCTGGCGCTGGTTCCACAGCGGCGACTCGTGGCGCGTCTTGCCGTTGCCGACGCCGGTATCGATGAGGATCGTGCGCCCCGGCATCCGCACCACCCACGTCTGGATGCGCGAGCCGAGATCGCCGGTGCTCTCGTCGTAGAAGTGCGGCCTCAGCCACGCGTCATGGCGGGCGATCGTCTCCGGCGTGGAGTCTGGCAGCATGCTGGCGGTCGGATAGGCCGAGCGTGGGATCTCGACGACGCGCGTGACCGTGACGTCGCCGAAGGCGAACGGAATCATGCGAACCGCGGGATGACCTTCTCGCCGAACAGGCGCATCGAGCGCATGACCTTGTCGTGCGGGATGCCGCCGCGCGCGAACGATCCCATGAAGTAGGTGACGCCGAGCGCCTCGTGATGGGCGCGGATCTTGTCAGCGACCTCCTCGGGGTCGCCCACGATGGCCGCCTGGTCGACCGCCGTCTCGTCGCTCAGCGCCAGGAGATTCTCTCGCACCCGGCGGTAGAACCTGTACTGCTCGGGCGGCACGCCCTCGGCGTCGGAGATGAGCCCGGCCTGCGTGCGGAAGAACCACCGGATCGGCTCCACCACGTCGGCTCGCGCCTGCGTCGACGACTCCGCCACGTGGATGATCTTGTTCATGATGATCTCGGCGCCGGCGTCGCTGCCGTGCGTCTCGCGCCAGGTCGCCCGGTAGGCGTCGAAGTTCTTTCGCAGGACGTCCCACGGCGTGAACGAGGGCGCCGTCAGGATCTTGAAGCCCTGGCGGGCCGCCCGCGGGTAGGTGTCGGGGGAGACCGCGGCCGTCCACAGCGGGGGATGCGGCCGCTGGACCGGCTTGGGAAACACCTCGACCTCGGGGATCGAGTAGAACTCGCCCTGGTGACTGACGCGCGGCTCGGTCCACGCCCGCTTGACGATCTCCACGATCTCGTCGAAGCGCTCGCGCGTGCGCTCCATCGATACGCCGAGCCCGCGGAACTCACGGGGCTGATACCCGCGGCCGATGCCGAACTCCAGCCGCCCCTCGGAGAGGACGTCGACCATCGCCCACTCCTCGGCGATGCGGATCGGATGGATGAAGGGCGCCACCACCACCGCGGTGCCGAGCCGCACACGGCGCGTCTCGCGGGCCAGCGCGCCGGCCAGCACGGCCAGCGAGGGCGCGATGCCGTACTCGGAAAAGTGGTGCTCGGCCAGCCACACGGCGTCGAAGCCGACGTCCTCGGCCAGCCGCGCCTCCTCGACGGTGTCGGCGTAGACCTCGCGGTGCGACTGCCAGTCGCGCAGCGACAGCAGCTGCTGGATGGAGAACTTCATCGCGCGCCTTTCGTGCGACCGGCGCCCTGCACGCGACTCACGATCTCCCCCGGCGGCGGGACGCGGCCCTCGGCCTTCTTGGAGAACACGGTCGTGCCGTCCACGACGACGTCGAGGACACCGATCCCGCCCATCCGGATCTTCGGCTTCACGCCGGTCGCCCGGTCGATCTCGTCGGCGAGGCGCACGGCCTCGCGGCGGAGATCGGCTCAGATGAGGCAGCGTTTGATTTCGACCTGCATGGCAACCTCCTGACGGCTCGATGCTACCATCCCCCGGTGTTCTACGGCTGGCTCGTCGTCGCCGGCGCCTTCGTCTCTCACCTGCTCTCCTACGGCATCCTCACGGTGGCCTTCGGCGTCTTCTTTCCGTTCATGGCCGACGCGCTGCACCTCGGGCGCGGGCTGCTGGCCTCGGCGGCGGCGATGGCCCGGCTGGTGTCAGCAGCGCTCGCGCCGCTCGTCGGGCCACTGGTCGATCGCCGCGGACCACGCCTGGTGATGGCGCTTGGCGTCCTCAGCCTGGCGGGCGGCGCCGGCGTCCTCGCCGCCGCTGACGGCGCCTGGCACGTGCTGCTCGGCTACGGGCTCGTCATGGCCTTCGGCAGCGTGGCGCTCGGTGAGCTGACCGGCGACACGACGGTTGCTCGCTGGTTCGTGCGCCGGCGCGGACGCGCGCTGGCCGTGTCCACGATGGGCCTGTCGACGGCCGGCATCGTGCTGCCGCTGCCGATCGCGCTCTCGATCGCACGGTTCGGCTGGCGGGGCGCCTGGCTGGCGCTCGGCGGCGTCACCCTCGTGCTGGGTCTGGCGGCGACGGTGGTGATGCGACGGCAACCGGAGGACCACGGCCTGCTGCCCGACGGCGGGGCCGCGCGCCCGGTGACGGCCGCGGCGCCGGTGGTCGAGGTCTCGTTCGGGGCCCGGCAGGCGGCGCGCACGCCGGCGTTCTGGCTTCTGATCGTGAGCACGAACCTGGCCGGGCTGGGGTTCTTCGGCGTCAACCTCCACCTGTTCTCGTTCGTGACCGATCGCGGGCTCTCGGCGGCGGTCGCCGCTTCGGTCATCACGTATCTCTACACGCTGCACACCGTGGCCAAGCCGCTGTGGGGACTCATCGCCGAGCGCGTGCACGTGCGCTTCTGCATCGCGGGCTGCTACGCGGGCGGCGCGCTGGGCGTCCTGGTGCTGATGGTGGGCTCGGCGTCGCTGACGACGCTGGTCGTGTTCGCGACGGTCTATGGCCTCACGCGCGGCGCGCAGTCGTTCGTGACGAGTCTGGCCTGGGCCGACTACTTCGGGCGCGGCGCGCAGGGCGCGATCCGCGGGCTCGCGTCGCCGTTCCGCTACCTGGCGGCCGCCGCCGGTCCGGTCGTGGGGGGCGTCCTCTACGACGTCACCGGCGACTACCGGCTGGCCTTCGCGATCTTCGCCGCCGCGTTCGCCGCCGGCGCTCTGGTGGCGCTGGCGGCCCGACCGCCCGCCCCGACCCGCCGGCCCTCGCCCACGACGTGGCCGTTGAGGTAGTCGATCTCGGTGCGGCGGCCGCGCATGACGTCCTGCAGCATCGACGGCCGCCCGCCGGCGAGGTGCTTGGCGCCGGCCGCCATGTCGGCGAGCAATCGCTCGGCGTCACGCCCGGCCGCGGCGTCGACGAAGCGCCGGGCCTCGATGCCGAAGATCGGCTCGACCTCGTGGCCGCACGCGCGTCCGACGGTGATCGCCTCGGCCGCCACCTGCACCGCGATGCGCGCCGTCCCCGGCTCGGTGCGGATCTCGGCGGAGCCGAGGCCGCTGAGCCCGGCCAGCGGATTCGCCATGCAGTTGACGGTCAGCTTCGACCAGCGCTCGCCGAACAGGTTCGTGGTCACGACGCTCTTGGCGACGTCGGTCATGATCTCGGCCAGTCGCCGGGCGCGCTCGGTCTGGCGCCCGTCCAGCTCGCCGATCTTGAAGCCGATCGCCTGAGTGTCCGTGCGCATCGCGTGGCCGGCGTCGTACAACCCGGCCCCGATGGTGATGACGCAGCCCAGGGTGCGCTGCCGACCGGCGACGGCGGCGACCCGCTCGTCGTTGATGCCGTTCTGGAAGTCCACCACGACGCCGTCGGGCTGCGCCAGATACGGCAACGCGAGCGCCGTCGCCCACTCGGTGTCGTACGACTTGACGGCGATGAAGACGGCGTCAAAGGGCGTGGTCACCGACTGCAGCTCGTGGACGTGAAGCGCCCGGACGCGGACGACGTGATCGCCGCAGGTGCCGGAGAGCCGGAGGCCCGAGCGCTTCATCGCCTCCACGTGATCCGGCCATTGATCGATGAGTGTCACGTCCTGCCCCGCCCGCGTGAGCAGCCCGCCGACGACCGATCCGATCGCCCCGGCGCCGACGATCCCGATTCTCATGATCCGCCTCCTTGTCCACGCTCGCGGCAGTGTAGCACTTCGCGCGGCGGCGAGGCCGGGACGGGCGGCGCCGCCGGCCCCGCCACGCCGGCTGGTATGCTCCCGGCGTGATCACACTGGCGGAGCTGACGTGGCCGGAGGCGCGGCGTGTTGCGCGCGATCAGCGCAGCGTCGTCCTGCTGCCGCTGGGGGCGGTCGAGCAGCATGGGCCGCACTTGCCGTTGGCGGTCGACTGGATCGGAGCGGAGGAGCTGGCTCGCCGCATCGCCCCGCATCTCGAGCGGGCCGGCTGGCGACCGGTCCTGGCGCCCTCGCTGCCGTACGGCGTCAGCACGCTGGCGGTCGCGTGGGGCGGCACGGTGTCGCTGTCGGTCGCGACCCACGCGCGGGTGATCGTGGAGATCGTGCAGGGGCTCGGGCGCCACGGCTTTCGGCGGGTGGTGCTGACCAACTACCAGGCGGACCCCGACCATCTGCGCGCGATCGCGCGCGCCCGGCGGAGGCTGCGAGGCGGTCGCGTGCGCGTGCTGATCGCGGGGTTCACGCCGGGCGCGGGGCGCGCGAATCCGATGCTCGATCCGCGCGTGCGGGCGCTGATGCGCAGTCCGCGGCCCGAGTACGAGTGGCACTCCGGCGAGCTGGAGACGGCGCTCGTGCTCGCGGTGGCGCCGAGGCTCGTGCGCCGCCGGCTCGCGCGACGCCTGCCGCCGGCCTGGATGGACTGGGCGGCGGCGCTGGCCGGCGGGGCGCGGAGCTTCGAGCGGATGCAGCCGGGCGGCCGCGGTTACTTCGGCTGGCCGGCGGCGGCCCGGGCGGCCACCGGCCGTCGCGCGATGGCGCTGCGCGGCCGTCTCATCGCCGCCGCGCTGCTCGGCGAGCTCGGTCGCCCGAGGCGGGCGACGGCGCGATAGCGGAAGCAGTCGACGGTGTGATCGTTGACGAGCCCCACCGCCTGCATGAACGCATAGCAGATCGTCGGGCCGACGAAGCGAAAGCCGCGCCGCCGGAGATCGGCGCTCAGCGCCCGCGACAGCTCCGTCTCGGCCGGGACGTCGCGACGCCGGCGCCGGCGCCCCTGCAGTGGACGGCCGCCGACGAAGCGCCAGAGGTAGCTCGCGAACGATCCGTGCTCGGCCACGACGGCGAGGAACGCGCGCGCGTTGGCGACGGCCGCCGCGATCTTCGCCCGGTTCCGCACGATGCCGGCGTCGGCCAGCAGCCGGCGGACGTCCCGCGGGCCGAAGCGCGCGACCCGATGCGGATCGAAGTCGGCGAACGCGCGCCGGTACGCCGCGCGCTTGCGCAGGATGGTCACCCACGAGAGCCCGGCCTGGGCGCCTTCCAGCAGGAGAAACTCGAAGAGCCGCCGGTCGTCGCGCACCGGCACGCCCCACTCACGATCGTGGTACACGACGTCGAGCGGATCGCGAGCCCAGAAGCAGCGGACCACGGCGGCGCGAGTCATGACAGCCGCGAGGATTATACGTCGGCGACGGCGGTCGGAAACGAGCTAGCGCGATTCCGGACGAGGCACGGACAGCGACTCGGTCTCGTGCCAGCGGCGGCCGTCCCAGCGGAAGACGCGCCGGCTCCAGGCGTCGGTGATCTCGACGCGGCCGTCGGGGAGCAGGACGAAGTAGCGCGCGGCGGACAGCGACTGCGTCGGTGGCCGGGGCGGGGCCTCGGCCGGTGAGCTGGTGGCGCCGTACACCGCCAGCGCGAGTGCGATCAACGAGACGACCAGTGACAGAACGATAGCCCGAGTCGGTTTCCACCCCATGGCGGGTGGGGATCAGCAAGAAGCATTCCGCAGATGAGGCCCGTCTTTTCGCGCGTCTACGACTCAAGCTCCCGGGTGAGACGACACACTGCTGACATCCCGGTGTCAGACCGGCAACGGGGGCGCAGTGCGAGGTGCCCAGATGGTTGGCAACGTGACGGACGCCAGGGACGGCGTCGGCGATCAATTCGGCGACGTGGCGGGCAGGCGCGTCGCTCACGGTGCCCTCCAGCGTGACGTGGCCGTTCTGCACGCTGACGTGCACGGCGCTCGCGTCGAGCGTCCCGTGCTCGCCGAGACGGCGGCGCACGTCGGCGGCGATCTCGCCGTCGTCGCGCAGCGTGCCGTGCGCGACCCACCCACGCGGCGCGGCGTCGACGTCGGGGCCCCCTGTCGTCGGGCCGATCACGAGTCCGTCCTCGTCGCTTCGCTCGTCCTCGGGACGCTTCTTCGCCATCTCGTGCCTCGGCAGCCGGAGTGCCGCAAACCGCGTGCCGGCGACCCTCACGACAGCCCGGCCGCGACGGCCTCCAGCACCGCCTGGGGGCGCTCGGCGTGCAGAAGGTGCCCGGCGCCGTCGATCGTCACCACGGCGCAGCGGGCGGCCTCGAGCCGCCGCACGTCGGCGGCGGTGACGGAGGGCGAGGCGCCGCCGCGGATGCAGCGAACGCCGTACGCGCGCGGCCGCTCGACGGCCGGCCACAGATCCTCGGCAACGATGCGCTCGTGGAGCGCGGCGAGCGCGCGGCGGTCCACGCGCCAGCGATAGCCGCCCGTGACGGGCTCGAGGTTCAGCACGAGCCACTCGGCCACCCTGGGCGCGAGCCCGGCGGCGACGAGCGTCGCGCGAGCCTCGCCCCGCGTGGCGACGCGCTCCGGCGCCTGCAGCAGCGCGTGCAGCACGCGGCTCACCTCGCCGCCGGCGGGCAGCGGCCCCGGCGCGATGTCGAGCAGCGTGACCGACCTCGCGACGGCCGGCTCGATCAACGCCGCCCGCAGCGCCACGCGGCCGCCGAGCGAGTGGCCGACGAGCGCGAGCGGCGTGACGAGGCCGAGGGCGCGCACGGTCGCCAGCACGTCGCCGGCCAGCGTCGTGGAGTCGGCGCCGCGCGGCAGCGGCGGCGAGGCGCCGTGGCCGGTGAGGTCGAGCGCGACGATCCCGAGATCGGGATCGCGCTCGGCCAGACCGTGGGCGAGGCTGGCGAGATTGCGCGCGCCGCCGAGAAAGCCGTGCAGGAGCACGACCGGTCGCCGGCCGTCGCTCGCCCGCTCGACGGCGAGCGGGGTCACGCCTCCAGCGCCATCCGGGCCGGGTCCTCCAGCAGATCCTTCACCCGCACCAGGAACGTCACCGCCTGGGCGCCGTCCACCAGGCGGTGATCGTACGACAGCGCGACGTACATCATCGGCCGGATCACGACCTGCCCGCCACGGGCCACCGGACGCTCCTGGATGGTGTGCATGCCGAGGATGCCCGACTGCGGCGGATTCAGGATCGGCGTCGACAGCAGCGAGCCGAAGACGCCGCCGTTGGTGATCGTGAAGGTGCCGCCCGTGAGGTCGGCGGGCTGCACGCGCGTCTCCCGCGCGCGCCGCGCCAGCTCGCCGATCGCCCGCTCGAGGCCGGCCACGTCCAGCCGGTCGGCATCGCGCACGACCGGGACGACGAGGCCGCGCGGCGTGCTCACCGCGATGCCCAGGTGCACGCGCCGATGATAGACGATGTCGTCGCCCTCGATCGACGCGTTCACGATCGTCACCTCGCGCAGGGCCAGCACGGTGGCCCGCGCGAACAGCGACATGAGCCCGAGGTCGACGCCGTGACGCGCCCGGAACCGCTCGCGCGAGCGCGCCCGGAGCGCCTGCAGCTCGCCGACGTCGATCTCGTTGAACGTCGTCAGGATGGCCGCCGTCCGCTGAGCCTCGACGAGCCGCCGTGCGATCGTGCGGCGCAGCTCGCTCATCGGCACGCGCTCGACGTCCTCGTCGGCTGACTCCCGCGCGCGCCGCGCCAGCTCGCCGATCGCCCGCTCGAGGCCGGCCACGTCCAGCCGGTCGGCATCGCGCACGACCGGGACGACGAGGCCGCGCGGCGTGCTCACCGCGATGCCCAGGTGCACGCGCCGATGATAGACGATGTCGTCGCCCTCGATCGACGCGTTCACGATCGTCACCTCGCGCAGGGCCAGCACGGTGGCCCGCGCGAACAGCGACATGAGCCCGAGGTCGACGCCGTGACGCGCCCGGAACCGCTCGCGCGAGCGCGCCCGGAGCGCCTGCAGCTCGCCGACGTCGATCTCGTTGAACGTCGTCAGGATGGCCGCCGTCCGCTGAGCCTCGACGAGCCGCCGTGCGATCGTGCGGCGCAGCTCGCTCATCGGCACGCGCTCGACGTCCTCGTCGGCTGACGCCGGCGCGCGCCGCGTCGCCGGCGGCGCCGCGGGGGACCCCGGAGCCGGCGGCGCCGGCGCGGCGACGGCGACGCGCTCGGCGCCCCGGCCGCCGTTGTCGACGACCACGGGCCGCGGCCGCTCGCTCGCCGGGCGCGGTGGCGGGGCGCTCGGCCGCGACAGCTCGGCGACCGGCCCCGGCGCCGCCGGCGCGTGCGGGCGCTCGGCGCGCGGCGGCGGCGCCGGCTCCGCGCGCGCCGCGACGTCCTCCGCGATCTCGCCGATCACCGCGCCGACGCGCACGCGGGCGCCGGTCGGGGCGCGAATCGTCAGCCGTCCCGCCGCCGGCGCCACGACCTCCAGCGCCGACTTGTCGGTCTCCAGCTCCAGCAACGGCTCCTCGGCGCGCACGGCGGCGCCGTCGTCCTTGAGCCAGCGGACGACGACGGCCTCGGTGATCGACTCGCCCAGCTCGGGAACGCGCACCTCGACGCTCATGCCGCAGCCTCCGCCGTCTCGTCGAGCGCGCGCGCCACCAGCGCGCGCTCCTCCTCCTGGTGGACCTTGTGATTGCCGGTGGCGTTCTCCGGCTCCTCCTGCACCCAGCGGACGTCGCGCGCGCCCGGATAGCGCGCGAGCAGCGCGCGCAGCTCGCCGCCGGGGAATGGATAGAGCTCCTCGACACGCACGAGGGCGACGTCGTCGCGGCGCTCGCGGGCGGCGTCGAGCCGGTAGAAGACCTTGCCGGAGGCGAGCAGCAGCCGGCGCACGCGCTCGGGCGTGAGCCGCCGCGGATCGTCGAGGACGAGCCGGAAGCCGCCGTCGGCGAGGTCGGCGAGCGTCGAGAACGACGGCGCGAAGCGCAGCAGGCTCTTCGGCGACATCACCACCAGCGGCTTGCGGAAGCGCCGGTGCACCTGGCGGCGCAGCGCATGGAAGAGCTGGGCGGCCGTCGTCGGCACGATCACCTGCATGTTGCGCTCGGCGCAGAGCTGCAGGAAGCGCTCGAGGCGGGCGCTGGAGTGCTCGGGGCCCTGGCCCTCGTAGCCGTGCGGCAGCAGCAGCACGAGACCGCTCTGTCGCTGCCACTTCGACTCGCCGCTGACGATGAACTGGTCGATGATCACCTGGGCGCCGTTGGCGAAGTCGCCGAACTGCGCCTCCCAGGCGACGAGCCGGCGGGGATCGCCGCTCGACATGCCGTACTCGAAGCCGAGCACGCCGGCCTCGCTCAGCGGGCTGTTGATCGCCTCCATGCGCGCCTGCTCGGGCGCCAGGTGATCGAGCGGCACCCACGCGTGCCCGTCGGCGGCGTCGAAGACGGCGGCGTGGCGATGGCTGAACGTGCCGCGCACGGAATCCTGGCCGCTCAGCCGCACCGGCACGCCCTCCAGCAGCAGGCTGCCGTAGGCGAGCGTCTCGACCGTGCCCCAGTCCAGCGGCTCGTCGCGCTCCACGCGCTGCCAGCGCTCGTCGAGCAGGCGCTTCACCCGCGGCAGCGGCGTGAACCCCGGCGGCAGCCGCCGCAGCCCGTCGGCGATGGCGCGCAGCCGCTCGCGCGGCACGCGCGTGTCGGCGCTCCAGTCGTTGCCGGCCCAGCCCAGGCCCTGCCAGACGCCGCCGAAGGCGAGGACGCGCTGGCGCGGCATGTCCTGGCGCGCGGTCTTCTGCGCGCGGTCCATCCCCTCGCGTCGGGCGGCGGTCAGGCGCGTCACCTCCGCCTCGTCGATCACGCCCTGCTCGGCCAGGCGCTTCACGTAGCGGGCGACCACGGTCGGGTGGTTGCGGATCTGCTCGTAGAGGACCGGCTGGGTCAGCGTGGGGTCGTCGGTCTCGTTGTGGCCGTGGCGGCGATAGCAGACGAAGTCGATCACGACGTCGGCGCCGAAGGCCTGGCGGTAGCCGGCCGCCAGCCGGGCGGCGACGACGGCCGCCTCGGGGTCGTCGGCATTGACGTGGAACACCGGCGCCGGCACCGTGCGCGCGGGATCGGACGCGTAGCGCGTCACCAGGTACTCCGCCGGCGAGGTCGTGAAGCCGATCCGGTTGTTGATGATGACGTGGATCGTGCCGCCGGTCGTGAAGCCGTCGAGCGCCCCCAGCGCCAGCGTCTCGAACACGGTCCCCTGCCCGACGAAGGCCGCGTCGCCGTGCAGCAGCACCGGCGCCACCCGCCGGCGCTCGCCGTCGCCGCGGTAGGCCTGCTTGGCGCGCACGATGCCTTCCACGACGGGATCGACCGCCTCGAGATGGCTCGGGTTCGGCGAGAGCGAGACGTGGATCGTGCGGCCGTCGGCCGTGCGATGGTCGTGGGAGAAGCCGAGGTGGTACTTCACGTCGCCGTCGCCGTGGACGTCGGGCGGCAGCAGCGCGCCCTCGAACTCGGCGAAGATCAGCTGGTAGGGCTTCTGGAGGATGTGGGCGAGCACGTTCAGCCGGCCGCGGTGCGGCATGCCGAGCACCAGCTCGGCGATCTCCAGCCGCGCGGCCTCGTCGACCAGCGCCGCCAGCAGCGGGATCAGCGCGTCGCCACCCTCCAGCGAGAAGCGCTTCTGGCCCGGATACCGCACCTGCAGGAACTGCTCGAACGCCTCGGCGGCGACGAGCTGCTCCAGGATCTGGCGGCGATCGCCGGCGTCGAGAGCCGGCCGCCGTCGCTCCCAGCGCTCGCAGAGCCAGTCGCGCCGGGTCTTGTCGGCGAGGCTCGAGTACTCGACGGCCAGCGTGCCGCAGTAGGTCGCGCGCAGCGCGGCCACGAGGTCGCGCAGGGGGCCGGTGGTGCCGGGCGCGAACGGCGCCCAGTCGACGACGCGATCGAGATCCTGCTCCCGGACGCCGCGCTCCTCCGGCCGCAGGAGCGGATGCTCGCGCGGGCTGCCGCCGAGCGGATCGAGGTCGGCGGCCAGGTGTCCGAGCTCGCGGAAGACCTGGACGAGCGCGACGGCGGCGCCGGCCGGGGCCGAGGCCGCCGCCGGCGCGTCGTGACCGGGCTCGCCGCGCGCGGCGAGCCCGTACTCGAGACCGGCGAAGATCAGCGCCCAGCGCTCGTCGACGGAGCGCGGATCGCGCCGGTAGTCCTCCCAGAGCGAGAGAACGTACGCGGGATTGGCCCGCGTCAGCTCATCGAGCCGCCCTGGGCGCACTCTTCACCTGAGCCTGGACCTGCTGCACCTGCTTGAGATGGTCCTCGAGCGTCGGCAGCGTCTTGTCGGCCCAGGCCTTGAGGTCGGGATCCTTGGCGCGCGCCGCCTCCTTCTTGAACTCGCTCACGTCCTTCTGATGATCGCGCACCATCTCGTTGACGTAGGCGCGGTCGAAGCCGGCGCCCGAGAGCTTGGCCAGCCGGTCACGGAGCTGCCGGTGCTTGGGATCGAGATCGCTCGGCAGCGTCACGCCCTTCTGCTGGGCCAGGTTCTTCAGCTCCTCGTTGGCCTTGCTGTGATCGTCGGCCAGGCGCTGGCCCAGTTGCTTGACGGCGTCGGAGCTGGCGCGCTGGGCGGCGAGCTTGCCGAGCTCCACCTCGGCCGCGCCGCCCCGGGCGGCGTCCATCATGAACTTGCGATCGGCCGCGGCCAGGCCGCTCTTGGCCGGCGCGGCGGCCGACGGCTTGGTGGTGGACGGCTGCTGGGCGCCAGCCCCGAGGGGCAGCGCGACGACGGCCGCCGCAACGAGGATCACAAGGGTGCGGTGAAGTCTCATGGTTGTCCCTCCTTTGGGTGACGATCCCGGGGGAGGCGCTGCGAACAGCGTACCAGCGACGCCGGCGGCGCGCGCGGAGAAGGAGTCGGCGGGATCAGGCGGAGGTCAGGAGGCCAGGCGCAGCCCGGAGCGCATCTCGTACTCCTCCTGGGCGAGGAGCGAGGCGCCACGGATGCGCGAGAGGCTGCCGCAGTACCGGCAGTGCACGAACGCCGGCTCGATTTCGATGAAGAAGCTGCCGCACTTGATGCAGCCGCCAACGGCCTGGCTGCCGGGGGCGCGGGTCACGCGCTCGAGCAGTCGGCGCGGAACGAGGCGCACGATCTTCGCGCGCACGGCGTGCGACGTCGCCGCGCGCTTGCGTGCGGGCTTCGCGTCCGCCTTTCGTCTCCGCGGCGTCGGGATCGTGGACACGGCACTCGATTGTCGCCAATGCCGGGGCCGCGGTCAACCGGCAGCCGAGGCAGGGCCGGCGGGGGGGCCGGCCGCCGGCGGCGACGTCGGCGCCGCGCAGGCCCTGCAGCAGGTGGCCGATGCCCGAGACCACGATCACCGGCACGGCGTCGCCGCCGCGCAGGCGGCGGAGTCGGACCAGGAAGTCGGCGCCGTCGATCTCCGGCATCATCATGTCGAGCAGGATCAGGGCGGGCCGCTGCTCGGCGACGCGGGCGAGGGCCCCGGCCGGGTTGGCGAACGCGACCGCGGGATAGCCGGCCGCCTCGACCATGCCGAGCAGGGCGCCGCGGGCCTCCTCGTGGTCGTCGACGATCAGAATCTCGCGCACGAGGCCCAATGTTATATCCTCACCAGCGATGCGCGCGCTCGTCGGATGCACCGTGCTGCTCGCGCTGGCGGTCGCGCTCGCGGTCCCCGGCGCGGCGCCGGGCGCCGAGCCGACGCTGCACCTCGTGCTCACGCCCTCCCAGAAGCCGACCGACCTCCTGGCCGCCGGCGACGAGTTCGGGCGGGTGCTGGGCCGGCTGGTCGGAATGCCGGTGCGCGTCACCGTGGCGTCCGACTACGCGGCGGTGATCGAGGCGCTCCGCAATCGCACCGCCGACCTGGCGTTCGTCCATCCCGGCGGCTACGTGCTGGCGCACCGCGAGGCGAAGGCGACGATCGTGGCACGCAATCTCTGGCACGGGAAATCCTCGTTCACCTCGCGGATCTTCGTGCGCAAGGAGTCGAACATCCGGTCGGTCGAGGAGCTGCGCGGCAAGACGATCGCCTTCGTCGACCCCGCCTCCTCCTCCGGCTACATCTACCCGATGGTGCTGCTGGTGCAGCGTGGGCTCGTCAAGAACCGCGATCCGCGGACGTTCTTCAAGGAAGTCGTGTTCTCGGGGGCGCACGACGCGAGCATGCGGGCGCTGCTCAACGGCCACGTCGACGCCATCGCCTCCTTCGACCTGGCGCGCGAGCAGTACCTGAAGGACCCCGCCGAGCGCGAGCGCATCGTCGTCGTCGCCGAGACGCCGGAGATCCCGGAGGCCGGCATCGCGGCCCGCGACGGTCTCGATCCCGCGCTGTTCGCCCGGGTGCGGGCCGCGCTGCTGCAGATCAAGGCGCCGACCTACGCCAGCCTGTTGGCGCGTCTCTACGAGATCGACGGTTTCGCGCCGGCCGAGGATCGCGACTACGATCCGGTGCGAGCGGCGATCGAGCTGCTCGGCGCCCGGCCACGCTGAGCGCGCCCGCCCCGCCCGCCGGCCGGCCCGACGCGATGATCGACGTCGCCGGCCTGCGTGTCGTCTTCCCGCCGGCGGTGGCCGCCGTGGACGGCGTCGACCTCGCCGTCGCGCCCGGCGAGTTCGTCGTGATCCTCGGCCGCAGCGGCAGCGGCAAGACGACGCTGCTCCGGGCGCTCAACCGTCTGGTCGAGCCCACCGCCGGCAGCGTCCGGGTGGCGGGCCGCGCGGTCACCGGCGCCGGCGCCGCCGAGCTCCGGGCGGCCCGCCGGCAGATCGGCGTGATCTTCCAGCAGTTCAACCTGGTGCGCCGCGCCTCCGTGCTGGACAACGTCCTGGCCGGCCGGCTCGGCTACGTGCCGTCGCTGCCAAGCCTCCTCGGGCGCTTTCCCCCCGCCGACCGCGCGCTCGCCCGCGAGTGCCTCGGCCGCGTGGGCCTGGCCCATCTCGCGGAGCGTCGCGCCGATACGCTGTCCGGCGGCGAGCAGCAGCGCGTCGCCATCGCGCGCGCGCTGGCCCAGGCGCCGGCGGTCGTGCTCGCCGACGAGCCCACGGCCAGCCTCGATCCCGCGCTCACCACCGACATCATGGGGATCTTGAGATCGATCAACGCGCGCGGGCTCACGCTGGTCGTGAGCCAGCACCAGCTCGAGACCGCGCTCGCCTACGCCACGCGCATCGTCGGCCTTCGCCGGGGCCGGGTGACCTTCGACGGGCCGCCGGCCTCGGTCACGCCGGCCGTGGTCGACGCGATCTACGGCGAGCCCCGATGAGGCAGGCCGCGGCGTTCGTCGCCCTGGTCGTGCTGGGCTGGACGGTATGGGACACCGGCGCCGACCCCGTGCGGCTGGCGCACGGCTTGCCATGGATCGCCGACTTCGTGCGGCGCATGCTGCCGCCCGACCTCGCCGTGCTGCCGGCCACGCTGCTCGGCGCCGTGAAGACCGTCGAGATCGCGCTGCTCGGCACCGCGGTGGCCGCCGCGCTGGCGCTGCCGCTCGGATTCGTGTCGGCGCGCAACGTGGCGCCGCCGGCGGTGTTCTACCCGGCGCGGACGGTGCTGAACCTCTTTCGCAGCGTCGACACCCTCGTCTACGCGCTGATCTTCGTCGCCGCCGTCGGCCTCGGCCCGTTCCCGGGCGTGCTGGCCGTCGTCGCCTACACCACGACCTCGCTGGCGAAGCTCTACTCGGAGGCGATCGAGGGCATCGAGCCGGGCCCGGTGGACGCCATCACCGCCACCGGCGCCAGCCGCCTGCAGGTGCTGCGCTACGGCGTGCTCCCGCAGGTGCTGCCCCTGTTCCTGTCCTACGTCCTCTATCGCCTGGAGACCAATATCCGCGCCGCGACCGTGCTCGGCTTCGTCGGCGCCGGGGGAATCGGCTTCTACCTGCAGACCTATCTGCGGATGATCGACTATCCGGCGGCCTCGACCGCGCTGCTCGTCACCGTGGTCATGGTGATGGTCATCGACGGGCTCAGCTCGAAGCTGCGGGCGCAGCTGGTGTAAACGAGGCACCGGCCCCTTGTTCGCGAAGCGCCACGCTCGTGCCCGCGTTCACAGGCAATCCGGCAAGGGTCTTGACACCGCCGCGGGGTCGCCTAGTGTAGGCGCGCCGACGCCGTACGGCGTCGAGGAGGGTCAACGATGCCTCATTACCTGAGTGCCGCCGAGCTCGACCGGACCGCGCCCGCCGAGAGCGCCGCGTTCCGCTCGCCCGTTCCGACGCAGATCGTGTCGAACGGCGAGTACAACCCCCTGCCGCAGACACGCGAGCAGCAGCGCGTGGAGGCGCGAATCAAGGAGATGGCCGACGAGCTCGGGCGCCGGCACGGCCTGAGC
Source organism: Candidatus Rokuibacteriota bacterium (assembly GCA_005887895.1). Lineage (GTDB taxonomy): Bacteria > Methylomirabilota > Methylomirabilia > Rokubacteriales > CSP1-6 > AR5. Next base: position 1,431 of record VBPC01000304.1, on the reverse strand, counting down.
CGGCGCGGCTTTCTGGCCAGCGCCGCCGGCATGGCCGCGGCGTTCCTGGCCATGAACGAGGTCTTCGGCTCGGTCTTCGAGGTGGCGCCGGCCGAGGCGGCCGAGCCCGGCGTGGCGGTCGCGCGCGCTGACGCGCTGGCCGGCCAGTTCATCGTGGACGTGCAGACTCACTTCGTGCGAGACGACTTCAAGCAGGACGGCCTGCTGGGGCTGGCCCAGTACGCCAAGCAGCACTGGAACCCGGCCATCACCAACGAGAACGACCTCTACCGGTACAAGTTCGAGAATTACGTCAAGGAGGTGTTCGTCGACAGCGACACCAAGGTGGCGCTGCTCTCCGGCGCGCCCTTCGACGATCCCACGTGGGACCTGCTCACCAACGACCAGATCGTGGCGGGCCGGGCCGCCATCAACAAGACCGCCAACTCGCGCCGCATGCTGGCCCACAGCGTGTTCACGCCCAAGAAGGGCGACTGGATGGGCGAGGTCGATCGCGCCATCGCCACGCTCAAGCCCGACAGCTGGAAGGGCTACACGATCGGCGACCCGCTCTTCCCGTCGAAGCTCGGCACGTACTGGCGACTGGACGACGAGAAGCTCATGTATCCGTTCTACGAGAAGGCCGTCAAGAGCGGCATCAACACGATCTGCATCCACAAGGGCCTGTTGCCGGCCGACTACGAGAAGTCCTGGCCGGACGTCTGGAAGTACGCCACGGTCGACGATCTCCCCAAGGCGGCCAAGGACTGGCCCAAGCTCAACTTCGTCATCTACCACGGCGCGCTGCGACCGTTCCAGGAATCGCCCGACGCCGCGATGGCCGAGTTCGACAAGACCGGCCGGATCCAGTGGGCCACCGACCTCGCCGAGATCCCGTCCAAGTATGGGGTCAGGAACGTCTACGGCGAGATCGGCACCGCCTTCGCCACCTGCGCCGTGTCCAATCCCCGCTTCGCGGCCGCCTTCATCGGAACGCTCGTCCGTGGCCTCGGGCCCGACCGCGTCCTGTGGGGCACCGACTCGGTCTGGTACGGCTCGCCGCAGTGGCAGATCGAGGCGATGCGGCGGCTCGAGATCCCGGAGGAGATGCGAAAGGCCCACAAGTTCCCGGCGCTGGGCTCGGCCGACGGCAAGGTCAAGACCGGGATCTTCAGCGGCAATGCGTCCCGCCTCTACAACATCAACGTCAAGGCCGCGCTCGGGGCCATCACCAACGACAAGCTCGCGGCGATTCGCGCGGAGTACGTCGCCGCCGGCGGCGAGCGGAGCAACGCCCGCTACGGCTACGTCGCGCGGCGTTCGGCCTGAGGCATCGGGCCACGGCCGGGGCGGGCTCGCCGCCCCGGCCCCCTCGGCAGCGGCCAGGTCCGGCGATCGCCGGTCACGCGCGCCTGACCCCGGTCAGAGCTGGCCGTCGTCGCCCCAGCGTTC
>VBPC01000268.1:23754-33853 GCA_005887895.1 Candidatus Rokuibacteriota bacterium | reverse complement strand
TCATCGAGAAGCCGTTCGGCCACGATCTGGCCAGCGCCCAGGAGCTCAACCGGCTGGTCACCAGCGTCTTCCGCGAGGAGCAGGTCTATCGGATCGATCACTACCTCGGCAAGGAGACGGTCCAGAACGTCCTCGCCCTGCGCTTCGCCAACGGCATCTTCGAGCCGCTGTGGAACCGCAATCACGTCGCCGAGGTCCAATTCACGGTGGCCGAGACGGTCGGCGTCGAGGGCCGCGGCGGCTACTACGAGGAGTCGGGCGCCCTGCGCGACATGATCCAGAACCACCTGCTGCAGGTGATGTGCCTGGTGGCGATGGAGCCGCCGGTGACGTTCGACGCCCGCGCGGTCCGCGACGAGAAGAGCAAGGTCATGGAGGCGGTGCGGCCGATCGATCCGGCGAAGGTCGACGAGTGGGCGCTGCGCGCGCAGTATGGCCCCGGCTTCGTGGACGGCCGGCCGGTTCCCGGCTACCGCCAGGAAAAGGGCGTGAAGCCCGACTCCACCACCGAGACCTACGCGGCGCTGCGTCTGCTCATCGACAACTGGCGCTGGGCCGGGGTGCCGTTCTATCTGCAGACGGGCAAGCGGCTGGCCAAGCGCGAGAGCGAGATCGTGATCCGCTTCCATCGCACGCCGCACCTGATCTTCCGCCGCGGCGACGTGCACGCGGACCCGAACATCCTGGTGATCCGCATCCAGCCGGACGAGGGCATCTCGCTCATCGTCGACGCCAAGGAGCCAGGGCCCGACCTCAAGCTCAGCCCGGTCACTCTGAACTTCAAGTACCACGAGGTCTTCGGCGGTGAGCCGCCCGAGGCCTACGAGCGGCTGTTGCTCGACGCCATCCACGGCGACGCCACGCTCTACGCGCGCGGTGACTGGATCGAGCAGGCGTGGGCGCTCACCGCGCCCGTCCTCGAGCACTGGGCCCGCACCCCCGGCCCGCTGCCGCTGTACGACGCCGGCTCGTGGGGGCCGCCCGAAGCCGACGCCTTCATCGCCCGGGACGGCGGTGGCTGGCACCGGCCGTGATTCGGGCGCGGCGAGCCCTGCTCAGTCCAGGAGGGGCGAACTGAAGACTACTTGAGGCGCTTCAGCACCCTGCCCGTCGTGTACTCGGCGTAGGTGTACCAGATCCCCTCCCAGAGCAGAACCTGCAGCGAATCGCCATCCTTCTCGTACACCTGGGTCGCGCCGTGCTGGCCGCTCTTCATGCTGCTGACGTTGCGCCAGCCGTTCGCCTCCAGCGTGCTGCGGATCGCCGTCGAGAGGCTGTCGGCCTCCAGGCGCCCGCGATACACGTAGCGGACGGCCTTCACGTTCGGCGTCTCGACGACCGTGGAATCGTCGGCCTGGTAGTTGAGGCCCTTCGGGACCGGGATGTCCTCGAACTCGGTCCGGACCGCGCGCGGCGGGGCGCTGGCGCAGGCCCCGAGCAGGAGCGACGCGACGACTGTGAGGGCAAGTCCTCGATGTGTCATGGCGAAATCCTAGCAAGGCGGCCCCGCCACCACCAAGGAAATCCGGCTACGGCAGGCGGATCAGACGGGCGAAATCGGCCTCGACGGCGGTGGCGACCTCGGTCAGCTGGGCCGCCGAGAGGTCCTCGTCGAGCAGCAGGACGACGATGGCGCGCCCGCGCTTCTCCCGGCGGCCGACGTGCATGGAGGCGATGTTGACGTTGAGGCGCCCCAGGATCGACCCGATGCGGCCGACCATGCCCGGCCGATCCTCGTAGGACAGCACGAGGACGAATCCCTCGGGCGTGAACTCGATGTTGAGATCGCGCAGCCGGACCACGCGCGGCTGGCCGTCGAACACGGTGCCGGCGATCAGCTTGCGCCCGCCGGCGGTCTCGGTGACGACGGTGAGCACGCTCTGATAGCCGGCGGCTTCCGCCTCACGCACGACCTCGACGGCGACGCCCCGCTCCGCGGCGACGAGATGGGCGTTGACGAGGTTCACGGGGCTCGTCATCACCGGGTCGAGCAGGCCCGCCAGGACCGCGCGGGCGAGCAGCTCGGGGTCCGTCCCGGCGATGGTGCCGGCCACGCTCACCGTCACCCGGGCCAGATGCTCGGGGTCCAGTTGCACGCAGAATCGGCCGAGCCGATCGCCCAGCCCGACCCACGGCCGCAACGTCGCCAGCGCGGCGGGATCGCCGACCGGGATGTTGACGGCGAACTCCACCAGCTCGCCGTCGCGGAAGGCGACGAGCTGCCGCGCCACGTCGACGGCCACGTTGACCTGGGCCTCGCTCGAGTTCGCGCCCAGGTGCGGCGTGACGACGACGTGCGGATGCTGGATCAGCCGGCGGAGCGTGTCCGAGCGCGGCGGCTCTTCGCTCCACACGTCGATGGCGGCCCCGGCCACCCGCCCGGCATCGAGCGCCGCCAGCAGATCGCCCTCGTGGACGATGCCGCCGCGCGCGCAGTTGACGAGGCGCGCGCCCGGCTTGAGCCAGCCGATCTCGCGCGCGGTCATCATCGCGTCGGTCTCCGGCGTCAGCGGCACGTGGAACGTCACGACGTCGGCGGCGCGCACCAGCGTCTCGAAGTCGGTGAGCTGGGCGCCGAGATCGCGCGCCCGGCTCTCGGGGATGTACGGATCGTAGACGAGCAGCGTCGCCTCGAAGCCACGCAGGCGCGCCGCCACGCGTGAGCCCACCTTGCCGAGGCCGACGATGCCGATCGTCTTGCGGTAAAGCTCGGCGCCGTAGATCGAGCGGTTCCACTCGAGCGTCTTGAGGCGGGCGTGGGCCTCCGGGATGCGCCGCACCAGGGTGAGCAGCATGCCCACCGTGTGCTCGGCCGCCGACACCACGTTGCCGTAGGGTGCGTTGACGACCACGACGCCGCGGCGCGAGCAGGCGTCGACGTCGATGTTGTCGACGCCCACGCCGGCCCGGCCGACGATCCGCAGCTGCGGCGCGACCTGCAGCAGCTCGCTCGTCACCGCTGTCGACGACCGGGTGACGAGCGCATCCGCGTCGGCCAGCGCGCGGTGCAGCGTCGCGGCCGGAGCGCCGGCCAGGTCCTCCACCTCGCAGCCGTGCTGGCGCAGGTAGGCGACGCCCTCGGGCGCGACGGCGTCCGCCACGACGACGCGCACGTCAGCCCTGGATCGAGAAGCCGCCGTCGACCGGGATGGCGGCGCCGGTCACGAAGTCGGAGGCGGGCGCGGCGAGGAAGACGGCGATGCCGGCCATGTCGTCGATCACGCCCCAGCGGCCGGCCGGGGTGCGCCGCAGCACGTTGTCGTTGAGGCCGGCCACCTGGCTGCGCGCCTGGCGCGTGAGATCGGTGTCGATCCACCCCGGCAGCACGGCGTTCACCTGGATGTTGTCGCGCGCCCACGCCGCCGCCATCGACTTGGTGAGCTGCACGATACCGCCCTTGCTGGCGCCGTAGGCCGGCGCGAACGACGCGCCGAAGATCGACATCATCGAGCCGATGTTGATGATCTTGCCGCCGCCGGCCGTCTTGAACGCCGGGTAGGCGGCCTTCGAGCAGAGGAAGGCCGAGGTGAGATTCGTGTCGAGCACGCGGTGCCACTCGTCGAGGGCGAGGTCCTGGGCCGGCTTGCGGATGTTCGTGCCGGCGTTGTTCACGAGAATGTCGAGCCGCCCGCACCGATCGAGCGTCGTCTCGACGAGCCGGGCCACCGAGCGCTCGTCGGTCACGTCGGCGGCGACCGTGTGCGCCTCGGCGCCCCGACCCGCGAGCTCCTTCACGGCGGCGGCGGACTTGTCGGCGTTCCGCGCCGCGATGACGACCCGGGCGCCGGCGCCGGCCAGCCCCCGCGCCATGCCGAGGCCGATACCTCCGTTGCCGCCCGTCACGATCGCCACCCTGCCCTTGAGGTCGAACACGTCGGCTCCTTCCCCGTCTCCGTGTAAACGTTACAGGCAGCCCGGAGCGTTTGAAGTAATTCCAACCGCTGGGGTAAACTCGGCCGCCGATGCGGCGCACATTTGCGAGAGCCGTACCCGTGGCATGACGGCTGCAACCCGTTCACCGTCGGTCGTCGACGACCGCCACCGCCGACGGAGGGTACCGCAAATGCTCGCGCGCGTCCCGTTCATTCCCGGGCTCGACATCGAACGCGATGCCGCCCATCGCCGCGTGTGGGCGATCGTGCTCACCGGCGACGAGCCCCCCGTGGCCGGCCGCGCTCCTCGCGTGCGACGGGCATCCTCCGCCGCTTCCCGCTGGCCCGTGACCGACGCCGTCGCGCGGCCCCGGGCGCTCGAGCGCGCAAGCCGGCTGGTGCCGCCCGGGCACATGATCACCGTCACGACGCGTCGCTGGGCGCGCGCGTGGGACGTGGAGCTGGAGGGCGTGCCCGGCGCCCGGCGACTCGTTCAGCCGAGCTACCGCGGGCGTGCCGTGGAGATGCTGCTGCCGCTGCTGAAGATCGCGCGGCATGACCCGTCGGCCACCGTCATCGTGCTCCCCGCCGACCACGGCATCGATCACGAGGCGCGCTTCCTGCGCTACGCCAGTCGCGCCGTCTGGGCGGTCGCGCTGCGGCCCGACCTGCCCATCCTCATCGGCGCCCACCCGCACGCGCCGGTGCACGGCGGCTGGATCGAGCCGGGCGCGCCCGTCGAAGGGCTCGAAGAGCTGGCCGTCCGCGCCGTGAAGCGGTTCGTCGACGTGGCCTCACCGGCCGAGCGGCGACGGCTGTTCGAGGGCAACGCGCTGACGAGCACGCTGATCTTCGTGGGCCGCGCGGGCACGCTGCGCTCGCTGGCGGCGCGCGCCGTGCCCGAGATCCTGGAAGCGCTCGAGCCGCTCGAGGACGCATTCGACACCGCCGAGGAGTCGCTGCTCTGCGACGCGGTCTACGAGTGCATGCCGGAGGCGGATCTCGTCTCGCTGCAGCGCGCCCCCGAGCTGGCCGTCCTGCCCCTGCCCGACGTCGTCTGGCGCGCGCCCGAGCGCGAACCGCTGCTCCTCGCGTCGTGATCGACCCGGGCTCCCTCGTTCCGCGCCTGGTCAGCCGCGGTCCGTCGGGACGGGCCACCGCGGATCTGTTTCCCGGGCTCCGGCTGCGCGGCACCGCCCGTCCGGTCGGCCGGCTCGCGCTCTTCGGCGTGCCGCTCCGTCTCGATGTCTCGTGGGTGTTCGGCCTCGGGCTGGCGACGTGGACGTTCGCCGATGCGGTGCTGCCCCTGGAGGCCCCCGACCGCACCACCGGCGTCTACGCGGCCGGCGGCGCGCTGGCCGCACTGCTGATCTTCGGCTCGCTGGCGCTCCACGAGGGCGGCCACTGGCTGATGGCGCACCGCGCCGGGCTGCCGGTGGTGCGACTCGTCCTCTCGCTGGTCGGTGGCTCGCTGGAGCTGGGCGCGGCGCCGCGCTCGCCGGCCATGGAGCTCCGCCTGGCGCTCGGCGGGCCCGTCGCCAGCCTGGTGGCGGCGGTGCTGGCCGGAATCGTTCATGTCGCGCTCGTCGAGGCCGGCGTCGACCCTCTTCTGACGGCGGTGGCCGCCGTCGTCGCGGTCGCGAACCTCGGCGTGGCGGCGCTGAACCTCCTGCCCGGCCTGCCGCTCGATGGCGGCCGCATGTTGCGCGCGGCGGTCTGGGCCGCGACGGGCGACGAGGCGACCGCCACGCGCGTGGCCGCCGGCGCCGGCCGCGTGCTGGGCATCGCGCTCCTGCTCCTCGCCGTCGTCGCCTCCGCCTCCGGTGACGCGGCCGCCGCGATCTGGTCGGGCGCCCTCGCCCTGACGATCCACCGCTGGGCTTGACCTTGACATGGGGGGCCTCGAAGGGCCCCCCAATGCCCCCCCATGGAGGCTCGTGACGCCCCGGCGGAGCCGGGGCGTCCCTCGTCGTTCAGGCTCCCCGACTTGCTACTTCGCGGTTGGCAGAGCGAGGGTGACGAGGGTCCCGGGGCCGGGGGATTCGAAGCGGATCTCGCCGTGGTGAAGGCGGGCGATGCGCTCGACGGTGACGAGGCCGAGTCCGCGATGGCCGGCCTTCGTCGTGTGCATCAGCTTGATCAGGAGCTTGGGGTCGGTCGTCTTGAGGCCGGGCCCCCAGTCGCGCACGCGCAGCAGCGTCCGCTCTCCGGCCGGGATCGCGCTCACCTGCGGCGGCGGGCCGCCGGCCGGCGTCGCCTCCACCGCGTTGCGGAGCAGCTCGACCACCGCCAGCGTCAGCAGCATCGCGTCGCCGACCACGTCCGGCCAGGGCCCCGCGCCGACCTCGACGACGCCGCCCGCGCGCTCGAGGGCCGTGTCGACGACTGCCCGTAGATCGATGCGCGCGGTCTCGGTCGGCTCGAGCGCGACGACGGCGAACGCAGCGGGCAGCATGGCGGTGAGGCGCGCGAGCTGATCGTGCACGGTGCGCAGGCTGTCCTCGGCGATGGCGTCGCCGAGGACCGTGCGCTTGAGGACCTCGAGGTGCATCGTGAGGGAGTTGAGGGGACCGCGCACGTCGTGGAGCAGGCGCGCGAGGTCGTCCGGCAGCTTCCGTCCGCCGGGATCGTCCCCGGCGCGGTTCAAGTCAGTCGAGCCGACTTCACCGCCTGGATGCCGTACTTCGCCAGCTTGTTGTAGAGCGTCTTCAGGCTGATCCCGAGCAGCTGCGCCGCGCGCCGCTTGTCCTGGCCGGTCTCCTCCAGCGCGCGCAGGATCGCATCGCGCTCCATCTCGCGGATGGGCGTCACCGAGCCGCCGCCGGCCGCCGGCGCCGGCGGCGCGCCCCGCAGCACGTTGTCGGGCAGGTGCTCGACGCCGATGAGCCCCGTCCCGCTCAGCACCACCGCCCGCTGGATGACGTTGCGCAGCTCGCGCACGTTGCCCGGCCAGTGATAGCGCTCGAGCTCCTTGTCCGCCTCGCTGGTGAGGCCGCGGACCTGGCGGTTGTCCTGCCGATTGAACTCCTCGATGAAGCTCTTGCCCAGCAGCGGAACGTCCTCGCGGCGCTCCCGCAGCGGCGGCAGGTGGATCGAGAAGACGTTGAGCCGATAGAAGAGGTCCTCGCGCAGCTTGCCGTTGGCAATCGCCTCGGTCGGGTTCTGGTTGGTCGCCGCCACCACGCGCACGTCGACCTGGATCTCGTGCTTGCCGCCACCCACCCGGCGGAACGTGCCCTCCTGCAGGACGCGCAGGAGCTTGGCCTGGGTGTTCGAGTCCATCTCGGCGACCTCGTCGAGAAACAGCGTGCCGCCGTCGGTCAGCTCGAAGCAGCCCAGCCGCCGCTCGGTGGCCCCCGTGAAGGCCCCGCGCTCGTGGCCGAACAGCTCGCTCTCGATCAGCGTCTCGGGAATCGCCGCGCAGTTGATCGCCACGAACGGCTTGTTGCGCCGGTTGGACAGCTCGTGAATGGTGCGCGCGACCAGCTCCTTGCCGGTGCCGCTCTCGCCGTAGACGAGGACCGGCGCGGTGCTGGTGCCGGCCAGCTCGACCCAGCGATAGACCTCCTGCATGCCGCGCGACTGGCCGACCATCTGGCCGAAGCTGCCCTTCTGGCGCAGCTGGTGACGCAGGAAGCTGACCTCGCGCGACAGCGACTCCTGCTCGATCGACTTCTCGAGCAGCACCTGCAGCCGCGTGGTGTCGACCGGCTTGGTCAGGTAGTCGAAGGCGCCGTGGCGCATGGCCTCCACGGCCGTCTCCACCGTGCCGTGACCGGTCACGAGCAGGACGATCGGCGGGCGACCCGTCTCCTTCAGCCGCTGCAGGAGGGTGAGGCCGTCCATTTCCGGCAGCACGAGGTCCGTCAGCACCACCGCCGGGTGCTGGGTCTCGACGAGATTCAGCGCCTCCTCGCCGGAGGCGGCGGTCTCGACTTCGTATCCCCACTGCCCGACGAGACGGGCCAGGCCTTCGCGCTCGGCCGGCTCGTCGTCGACGACGAGGATCTTGCCCGACTTCATCTGGTCGCGTCTGCTGGGACTCACGTTCGCCTGCTCTCTGTCATTGAATCGTGATCGTCCCGATCGTGGCCGCGGTCGGTTGCGCGGCGGGCGTGCCGCGCGGCGGTGGCTTAACGCTGCTGAACCTGCAGGTTGTTGACGACGCTCTTGACGCCCTTCGCCTGCCACGCGAGCTGCTCCGCCCGCGACTTGTGCTCGGCCGAATCGACCGTACCATTAAGGTAAACAGTGCCGTTGTTCGTGTCAACGTCCACCCGAGTGAGGTTGGACGCCTTGTCGGCGACCAGCTTGGTCTTCACGCTCGCCGTGATGGTCGCGTCGTCGATGCTGTTGCCGGCGCTCTTGCCGGTGACCGAGCGACAGCTCCCCACGCCCGCCACGATGACCAGGAGCACCGCGAGGGTCCGGACCGCGGGGCTCATCTCAGGCGGCGCGCTCGAGGCCTTCCAGCTTCGCCTGGCACTCCACGCAGCGCGTGGCGAACGGCATCACCCGGAGCCGCGCCTTGGCGATCGCCTCGCCGCATTCGCGGCAGATGCCGTAGCGGCCGGCGTTGATGTCTTCCAGCGCCTGGGTGACCTGCCGCAGCTGCCGCGAGCGACGGTCCGCGACGGTGGCGGCGATTTCGTCGTCATGCGTCATCGAGGCGGCGCCATATGGGTCCTTGACGATCTCACGCCCCTGATCGGCATCACGGGCCGTGCCGAGTGACTTGATCGCGTTCGTCAGCGCCGAGCGCTGCTCTTCGAGGTCGCGCTTGATGGAGCGCATGGTGTCCTCCCGCCCCTGTCGGGCTGCAGGAGGACCCAGGCAGATGTCGTGCCACTTCGGGCACCGCGCCGAGAACTCGTGACGTGACGGCGTTTTGCGCGACACCATCGACGACAGCGGGTCATGGGAAGCGCAACTCCTACATCCCAAACTGTGGAAGACTTTTCAATAGAGAGCCCTTCCATACCCGTGTTCGGGGGGCCTCGTCGCCGCAAGTTGCCGTCCCATCGTCCTGGCATAACGGCTGCAACCTCACGGCCGACGAATCCGACGCGACGTAGCAGGAGGAACGCTGCCATGGCCCACTCGAGAGCGACTCGCACGGCGGTTCCGGTGATAGCTCCGCGGCCCCAGGGCACCGGGACCCACGGTGCGCTCTACAAGGCGGATTACCCACGGGCGATCGACCGCTACATCGATTTCTTCGGCGATGGCGTCCTGCTCACCGACGCCGCTGGCGATCGGTGCGGCGATCTCCTCCTCGAATCCCTGGCCTGAGAGGAGAACGCCGTCATGCGACGCTTCAGCCTCGCCGCCGGCCTGGCGCTGGTGGTCGCCCTCGTCTCCTGCGCCGGCCCCACGACCGCCCAGCGTTCGAGCGCCTGCAGCGCGTGATGGTGCCGCTGCTCCGCGTGATGGACCATCCGCGCCAGCCGAGCCAGGTCAAGGTCGGCGTGCTCGACGACTCGCACATCAACGCGGCCAGCGCCGGCAACGGCGAGTTCTACGTCACCCGCGGCCTGCTGGAGAAAGCCAACGACGAGCACCTCTCCGGCGTCCTGGCCCACGAGCTGTCCCACGACGACCTCGGCCACGTCGCCAAGGCGCAACGCTTGGGCGCCGGCCTCAGTATCGGCATGGTCATCCTCGACCAGATCATTCCCGGCGCCGGCTCCCTGGCGCCGATCGCCGGCCAGCTCATCATCAACAAGTACACCCAGCGCGAGGAGTACCAGGCCGATGCCCACGGCGCCGAGCTCCTCCAGCGGGCGGGCTCCTCGAAGCAGGTCATGATCGACACGCTGACGTGGCTGACGCAGACGGAAGGCACCAGCGGCGGCGGCTTCTTCGCCACTCATCCGGCCACCGGCGACCGCATCCAGGCCCTCCAGCGCGCGAAGTAAGACTACAGATCCACAGGAGCGCCCCGGTACAGCCGGGGCGCTCCGAACAGCGGGGGCTCGGGCGCGATTTCGTGACTCCCAGGTCAAATCGGATCCAGAGGAGCGCTCCGGCTGCCTCGGGGCGCTCCGAACGTTCGGCGGGTTGCGGACCATGTCGATGCCCCCATCTCGACCAGAACCCGGTCCAGAGGAGCGCCACGGCGGCGCCGGGGCGCTCCGAACGTTGGGGGCTTGGGGCCCCCCCCATGTCGGGGCCCCCATCTCGCCCAGTGCCCGGCCCAGAGGAGCGCCGCGGCGGCGCCGGGGCGC
>VBPC01000268.1:0-23702 GCA_005887895.1 Candidatus Rokuibacteriota bacterium | reverse complement strand
GCCCTGAGGAGCGCCACGGCTGCGCCGGGGCGCTCCGAACGTTGGGGGCTTGGGGGCCATGTCGGGGCCCCATCTCGCCCAGTGCCCGGCCCTGAGGAGCGCCACGGCTGCGCCGGGGCGCTCCGAACGTTGGGGGCTTGGGGGCCATGTCGGGGCCCCATCTCGCCCAGTGCCCGGCCCAGAGGAGCGCCACGGCTGCGCCGGGGCGCTCCGAACGTTGGGGGCTTGGGGGCCATGTCGGGGCCCCCATCTAGATCAGATTCTCAGCTCGGTCGGCTGCGCCGGTGTGAGCTCGGGCGGCGCCTGCAGCTCCTCGAAGGCGCGCTCACCGTCGGAGTCGGCGACGAGCAGGCGGATGTAGAGACGACCGCCGAGGATGGCGGCCTGCGTGAGCACGACGAGCGTCGGCGTGAAGGCAAGGGCCTCGTGGAGGACGTCGTCGACGGCGGCGACCAGCGCGTCGTGCAGCGCCCCCTGGTCGTCGACGTCGGCCACCGCCACCGACGTCGTGACCTCGGCCAGAAAGGCGGAGGCCGGCGTGCTGGCCAGCAGCAGCAGCGCGATCGCCGACGCCAGGCGGCGCATCGCCGGGGCTCAGTCCCGCGCGAGGATCTTGCCGAGCACGAAGCCGAGGCCGATGGTGAGCGCGATCGCCTGCAGCGGGTGGTCCTGCACGAAGCGGCGCGCGTCCTTCATCCACGACTCGGCGCCGCGGCCGGTCAGCCGCTCCAGCTGGCTGTTCGCGTCGCGGGCGCGCTGCTGCACGTAACTGTTGGCGCGGTCGGCCATCTCCTGCGCGCGCTCCTGGGCGTAGAGGCTCGCGCGGGAAGCCATCTCCTGCGCGTCGCCGGCCATCCGCCGCGCGCTGCGCTGCGCCGTGTCGCCGATGCTCTCGAGTCGCCGCTCGTCCATTGCCCGATCCTCCTTCGACGTTCGATGTGTGGGGGTGCGACGTCTATGCCATTGGGCGCGCGCGCCGGGCCCGTCCGCTCTCGAGCAGCGGCGCCAGCGACTGCGGATGCGCGAAGAACGCGGCCAGCGGATCGCCGACCCGCCGCAGCCGCTCGGCCATGTTGCGGATGTGGAAGTCCTCCGGATAGAGCGCGCGCTCGAGCTCCGGCCACTCCACCGGCGTGGAGACCGTGGCCCCGGCGTACTCGCGCGCGGCGTAGGGGCTGACCAGCGTGGCGCCGCGGTGATTGCGGTGGACGTCGATGAGGATCTTGCCGCGGCGGCGCGCGCGCCGCATGTCGAGGGTGAACAGCCGGGGCTCGCGCGTGCGGGCCAGCCGCGTGATCGCCTCGGCCGCGGTGCGCACCTGCTCGAAGCTGTGCACGGGGGCCAGCGGGACCATGACGTGTAGGCCGCGGCCGCCGGAGGTCTTGGCCCAGGCCCGGATCTTGTAGTGGGCCAGCAGGTCGCGCAGGAGCAGCGCCGCGTTGCGCACCTCCCGGAACGCGATCTCGGTCGGATCGAGGTCGAACAGCAGCTGATCGGGCCGGTCGAGCGCGTCGACGGTGCAGGACCACGGATGCACGGAGATGGCGCCCAGGTTCAAGAGGTAGAGCAGTGACGCCAGGTCGCCGCCGATCACGTGCTCGGAGTAGCCGAGCGCGGCGTGCTCGGTGCGGATCCGGCGCGTCGGCACCCAGCTCGGCAGCCCCGGCGGCGCGGTCTTCTGGAACACGCACTCGCCGGTGATCGGATCCGGCGCGCGCTGCAGGCTGATCGCCCGGTGGGCGATGAACGGCAGCAGGCGGTCGGCGATCTCGGCGTAGTACGCGAGCAGCTCGTCCTTGGTGACGTGGTCCTCGGGCCACAGCACCCCGTCCAGGTGCGTGAGGATCAACCGCCGCCCCTCGAGATCCACGACGCGCGTGGCGGTCGTCATCGCCGCCTCACGAGGCCCGCCGCCGTGCGGCGGCCGAGCGGCCGGCGGGCGCCGCCGGCTTGCGTCCCACTTTGCCGGCGGTGCGCGGCGCGCGCGCCTCCAGGCTCGCCTGCAGCGCCTGCATGAGGTCCACGACCTTCGTCGGCGGCTTGCGCGCCGCCGCCGGCGCCGCGATCGCGCGGCCCTCGACCTTGCGCTGGATCGCCGCCAGCAGCGCCTCGCGATAGCGGTCGCGATACTTGTCCGGCTGCCAGTCGGCGGTCAGCGTGTCCACGAGCTGCAGCGCCAGGTCGACCTCGCGGCGGTCGAGCCCGGCGTCGCCACGGGGCACGTTGAGGTCGGTGGCCGGCACGATCTCGTGCGCGAAGCGCATCGTGGTCAGCACCAGCGCAGCGTCGGCGACCTTCACGGCGGCCAGGTGCTCGCGCTGCCGCAGCACCACGGTCGCCACGCCGACGCGACCGCTTCGCCGCAGCGCCTCGCGCAGCAGCGCGTAGGCCTTGGCGCCGGTGGCGGCCGGCTCCAGGTAGTACGGCTGCTCGAAGTAGACGAAGTCGATCGCGTCGGCGGGAACGAAATCGTGGATGTCGATCGTCTGGCTGGCATCGACGTCGGCCTTCTTGAAGTCCTCCTCGGTCATGACGACGAACTCGCCCTTCTCGTACTCGTAGCCCTTGACGATCTCCGGCCACGGCACCTCGACGTTCTCGGCCGTGCACACGCGCCGGTAGGCGATCGGGCTGGCGTCCTTGGCGTGCAGGAGGCGGAACGACAGGTCGTTGCGGGTCGTCGCCGGGTACAGCGCCACCGGAATGTTCACCAGGCCGAACGTGAGGGCGCCTTTCCACAGCGAGCGCATGGGGGCGGCCTCAGGGCGACCCGGCACGCAGGGGATTGCGCACGCTCGACACCTTGCAGGTCACGCCGCCGGCAGGCGGCGCTGCTCGGCGAGGAAGCGGTCGACGGCGGCGACGGTGCCGGCCACCACGATGCCGGTCTGGACCGTACGCGCTCCCACGCCGACCAGGCGCAGGAGCGGCACGCGGGACAGCACCAGGCCCGCGACGAGGGCGCCGGCGCCCAGCGCCCACGGCATCCACCACGCGCGCGGGACCCGACGCGCCAGGGCGTCGAGCTGCCGCTCGATCACGCGACGGGTGAGCGCAATGTCAGCCTGGATCTCAGCTGGGCTGCGAGCCATCGCCAGTTCTCCTCGAGCGAATTCAACGTTTCGTGGGGCCACGAGAGGTGGGTGAATCGCCACGCGCTCCACGCCAGCACGCCGAGCGAGACCAGCGTGACGCCGCCGCCCGCGATCAGCAGGGGCTCCCACCGCGCGCCGAAGATCGGCGACAGGGCGGCCGCGAGCAGCACGACGAACGCCGCGATCAGCGCGATGGCGGCCGGAACCGCGAGGGCGATCGTGGTGACGAGCGTGCGCACGAGCGCGCGCGTCTCGGCGACGCCGAGCTCGACTTCGAGACGCGCGAGGCAGGTGAGGCGGGCGAGAACGGCAGCGTCGTCGACCGGCGTGGAAGGGAGGCGGTGCACGGTGGCCATGTGCCCTTGCAAGAAAGCAATTCGGCTGCCACCGAGGCTATGACGAAAGGTGCAGAGCGGCGGCTCAGCCGAAGTCGTGCGAGGGCACTGCGTGACCGCGCACCGGCAGCGGCGCGACGCGACGCGCACGCACGGAGAGCACTCCGTCCTGCGATTGTAAAATCCCCTCGACCACCAGCAGCGGCGCCGTGACCAGCAGGAGGCGCCGGCGTGCAAACAGTTGCGGCGTGACGATGACGTTGGCGATACCAGTCTCGTCCTCCAGGCTCAGGAACACGAAGCCCTTGGCGGTGCCGGGCCGCTGCCGCACGATGACGCTGCCGGCCACGCGCACGCGCGCGTCGTTCGGATGGCGCCGCAGGTCGACGGCGCGGGTGATGCCGTGCCGGCTCAGCGCGCGACGGCGCAGCGCCATCGGATGCGGCCCGAGCGTGACGCCGCTGCCGGCGTAGTCCGCGGCGAGCCGCTCGTCGATGGTCATCTCGCTCAGCGGCCCGGCAGGCGTGGCGGCAGGCGCGGCGGCGCCGGTCGCGAACAGCGGGCCCGGCGAGGGCACCGCGGCCGCCCACAGATCCGCGCGGCGCGTGCCGCCGAGCGCGGTGAGCGCGCCGACGGCGGCCAGGGTCTGCGCCTCGTCGCTCGCCAGTCCCGCCCGCGCGACGAGGTCGTCCACCGTCGCCAACGGCCGCTCGCCGCGAGCGGCGACGATCGCGCGCCCCACCGTCTCCCGCAGTCCCTTCACGTAGCGCAATCCCAGCCTCACGCCATCACCGGCAGGGCCGTCCTCGATCGTGCAGTCCCAGAGCGAGCGCGTGACGTCGATCGGCCGGATGACGAGGCCGTGGCGCTGCGCGTCCTTGACGATCGTGGCGGCGTGATAGAAGCCCATCGGCTGGTTGTTCAGCAGCGCCGCATAGAACGCCGCCGGCTGTCGCACCTTCAGCCAGGCGCTCGCGTAGGCGAGCAGCGCGAAGCTGATGGCGTGCGAGTTGTGGACGACCAGATCGTTGGCGAGGAAATTGTGCTCGCCGTCGATCTCGAGGTCGTAGGTCTCGCGCTCGCCGACCGGCTCCAGCGCGGTCACGCGGTCCCAGGCGACCTCGGAGCCGTCGAGGCGCTGGCGTTCCGGTGGCCCGAAGAAGCGGGCGACCCCCGTCGGCAACGCCCGTGCAACCGCGACCCGGTCGCCCGGCTGCAACGCCGCGAGGCCCCGCCAGCCGGCGTCGGTGAGCAACGGATGCTCGGCGGTCGCCACGACCTGCCGGCCCAGCGCCGTCCGCAGGCGATGAACCATCCGCCGTCCGCTCCGGGTGGCGCGCACGATCCGTCGCTTGACCAGCCGGAGCTCGCCGTCACAGGCCAGGGTGTGGGTCACGCTCGCCCGGCCGGCGACGATGTCCTCGATGGCCACCCCCTGGCCGCGGTCGGCGTCGAACACCTGAGTGTCGCCGACGACGCACTCGGGGAAACCGTACAGCGCGAACGCCGTGATGGCGTGCACGATCTCGTCGGCCGCGCGGCCCTCGATTCCCTGCCGGGCCATCCCCGCGCGCAGCTTGGCCTCGATGTCGACCATGCGACGCTCGCTGCGCTTGAAGCCGAACGCGCGGCGGAGCTCCTCGGCCTCGCTGCCGCTGAAGCCGGCGGCCACCATCGCCATGCGTAGCAGCTGCTCCTGGAACAGCGGCACCCCGAGCGTCCGGGCCAGGATCGGCTCCAGGCTCGGATGCGGATACGTCACCGTCTCCCGCCCGCGCCGCCGCCGGATGTAGGGGTGCACCATGTCGCCGACGATCGGTCCCGGCCGGATGATCGCGACCTGCACGACGAGATCGTAGAACCGCTCGGGATGGATGCGCGGCAGGGTCGCCATCTGGGCGCGGCTCTCGACCTGGAAGACGCCGATGGTGTCGGCCTGCTGCAACTGCGCATAGACCGCAGCGTCGTCGGGCGGCAGGTGGGCGAGATCGACGTGGCCGCCGCGCTCGCTCACCAGCCGGATGGAGTCCTGCAGGACCGACATCATCCGCAGGCCGAGCAGATCGACCTTCACGATGCCGAGCGCCGCGCAGTCGTCCTTGTCCCACTGAATCACCACGCGACCGGGCATGGTGGCGGGCTCGAGCGGCACCACGTCGTCGAGACGGCCGGCGGCGATCACCATGCCCCCCGAGTGCTGGCCGAGGTGACGAGGCAGGTCTTGCAGCCGCGTCCACAGCGCGGCGAACTTGCGGATGCGCGGATGGGCGGGATCGCAGCCGGCTTCGCCCAGATGACGCGTGAGGACGTCGGCGGGATCCTGAAAGCCCCACGTCGACACCAGCCGGGCCAGCCGGTCCTGCAGCTCGCCCGGCAGGCCCAGCGCCTTGCCGACCTCGCGGGCGGCGCTGCGGCCTCGATACGTGATGACGTTGGCGGTCATCCCCGCCCCGTGACGTCCGTATCGGCGATAGACGTATTGAATCGCCGCCTCGCGCCGCTCCCCGCTCGGCAGGTCGAGATCGATGTCGGGCCACTCGCCGCGCGCCTCGCTCAGAAACCGCTCGAACAGCAAGTCCATTCCGACCGGGTCGGCCGCGGTGATGCCGAGCGCGTAGCACACCGCGCTGTTGGCGGCCGAGCCGCGACCTTGCACGAGGATGTCGCTGGCGCGGCAGAACTCGACGATGTCCCAGACGATGAGGAAGTAGCCGGCGAGGTCGAGCCGGCCGATGATATCGAGCTCGTGCTCGATCTGCCGGCGCGCGCGGGCGGCCAGCGGGCCGTCGCCGTAGCGGGCCGCGCCGCCGTGGCGCGCCAGGTCGCGCAGGTGCTCGAACGCGGCGGTGTCGGGCGGCAGCGGGAAGTCCGGAAAGCGATAGCCGAGGTTCTTGAGCGTGAACGCCATGCGCAGCGCCAGCTCGCCGCTCGTGGCGAGGGCGTCGGGCAGATCGCGGAAGCGCTGGGCCATCTCGAGCCCGCCCTTGAGATCGCGCTCACCGTTGCGCGCGAGCCGGCGGCCGGCGTGGTCGAGGTCGGTCTTCTCGCGGATGCAGGTGAACACGTCGGTCACCGCGCGGCCGCCGGCCCGGCAGTACAGCGGCTGGTTCGTGGCCACGACCGGCAGCCGGGCCTCGCCGGCCAGGGTCAGCAGCCGCTGCAGATCGCGCTCCTGCGCGCGATCGAGGTGGCGCTGAACCTCGACGAAGCAGTTGTCGCGCCCGAAGATCGCCGCCAGGCGATCGAGGATTCCCCGCGCCGTGTCACGGTCGCCGCGCGCCACCCAGCTCGCCAGCGGGCCCTGGGCGCCGCCGGTCAGACACACCAGCCCCGCGGCGTACGGCGCGAGATCCTCGAGCGCGACGCGGCCCGCGCCCTTCGCGGCGCCGAGCTTGAGTCGCGTGATGAGCCGGCAGAGGTTGCGATAGCCGTCGCGATCCTCGACGAGGACCGGCAGGCGCGAGCCGTCGGCGAGCGTCAGCTCGCTGCCGACGAGCGCGCGCAGGCCCGCGTTCTCGGCGGCGCGGTGAAAGCGCGCGGCGCCGTACACCCCGTCGCGATCCACGAGCGCCAGCGCCGGCATGCCGAGCCGCGCGGCCTCCCCGACCAGCGCCTCCGGCTGCTCGGCGCCCTCCAGAAACGTGAACGCCGACTGCGCGTGCAGCTCGACGAACACGCCTCACGCACCCTCGGCGACCCGGGGCCAAGACGAGGACCTCGCGGCGGGCCGGGGATCAGTCATAGACGCCGTCGAGCGACCACTCGTGTTTCAGCCGGTCGTGGACGAGGCGCCAGACGGTGTTGTCGGCGAGGGCCACGTCCCACTCGTCGCGGGCCCAGACGTCGACGTCCCACCAGTCACCCGACGCGCGCCACGGCCCGGCGCAGGTCACGACCACGATCCCGCCGCCGGCCGGATCGCCGACATGCGCCGGCCGCCCATCCCGGGTCTCGACTGTGACCGTCCGCGGCGGCCGCAGCCTGCGCAGCGCCAGAGTTCCCGCCGCCGCCTCGCACGAATCGTCGCCACCCACACCGCCCGAGACCCGCCCCGCCTCCGCCAGGTGACGAGAGGCGGGGGAGTTGGAGGCCATGTCGGGGTCCCCGACTTCGAATCCCACCAGCGCGCAGGCGTCGGGACGATGCGAGTCGACAACCACGGGGGCGCCGACGTTGGCGGATCCGACCAGCGTCGTCAGCCGCGCCAGGACGGCGGCGAGGTCGCGCGGCGCCGGCGGTGGTGGCTCCCAGAGGCCGCCGGGCGCCGCCCGCCGCGGCACGACGCGGGCGCTGAGCGCCACGCCGGTCACCGGCGCCGAGGGCGGATGCGCTTCGATGTCGAGCGTGAGCAGCGCCGCGATCGGCGCCGGCTCGGCCAGCGGCGCCGCCAGGGCCACCGAACGTGCGTGGTGGCCCCCGGACGCCAGCGCCAGGCGGACGTCGAGCGCGTCGGCGACCAGGTGCGCGGCCACCAGGCGAGCGCACAATCGCTCGAGCACGCGCTCGAGCACCGGCGCCAGGGCCGGCAGCGTCATGATCTCCCACTCGACGCCTTGCGCCTCCTCCCAGAACAGCGGCGCCATCCACGGGGCCCACGGCGTGCGATCGACGCCGGTCGCGCGGTCGTGGGCCTGCAGCCCGGCAGGCCCCAGACGGGCGCCGACGCCGTCACGCGGCAGCGCGGCGAGGTCGCCGAGGGTCTCGAGGCCCCATCGCGTGAACGTGGCCGTCAGGGCCTCGGACCACTCAAGCGTCGCCAGCGGCACCGCCGCCAGCGTCGCCCGCTCGGCTCCCGGCGCCAGCACGTGCACCGTCGGTCCGACCCGGGCGGCGACCGCCGCCGCCGTACGGCTGCCGGCGATCCCGACCCGAGCCTCCAGTCCGACGGCGCGAGCCTGACGTCGAAGCTGCTGCCCGATGGCCGCCTCGTCGCCGAAGAGGCGACGCAGGCCAGCGAGGTCGACATGGACCAGGCCGGGCCCGGCGTCTTCCAGTCGCGGGGAGACAGCCAGGCAGGCTTCCAGCAGCGCGTGGCGAGCGGCCGCCTCGGCATCGAGCGAGGCGAGACGGCGCACGAGCCCGGGACAGCGCACCGTCGCGTCGGCATCGCTCGAGCCGGGCCGGACACCCTCGGCGCGAGCCCGCGCATTGGCCTCGACCACGCGGGTGGCCGGCGGTGCCCCGGTGACGACCGCCAGCGGCTGCTCGCGGAGCACGGGCTCGCAGCGCTCCAGGGCGGCGGCCGCGAACGCCTCCACCAGGACGCAGGCCACGCGCGTCACGCCGTCCACCACAAGCGCTCGGCTTCGGTCGTCGCAGGCGCACCTTGCTTGCGGACCAGATGAAATTCGCTACGCATGCCCGCCAGGCGACGGGGCACCGGTCCCGGGCCCGCCCAGGCGAGGCGATCGCGCCGCGCGGCGATCGACAGCGCGGCGGCGCCACCCACGACGCGGCGCGCCCCGACCACCAGGAGCGCCACCCCGGAGCGTTGTGCGGCGAGTCGCAGGCGGAAGGCGGCGGCGAGGGACAGGCGCGGCGGGGATTCGCCGACGTCCAGCGCCACGAGGGCAAAGCCCGGGCAACGTGCCAGTAAATCAGCGGCTTTGAGCGCACGACGCCGCTGTCCTTCAGCGCGCACCCACAGCACGTGGCGCAGCTCGACACCGGCGGCGGCGGCCCCCACCGGATCGAAGGCGTGATCGGTATCGACGAGCGCGGCAAGCCTGCCGCGGCGCGTGACGTCGCGCAGGCACAGGGTGAGCAAGCTCGTGCGTCCCGACGACAACGGCCCCACGAGCTCGGTCATCGCCCCTTGGCGGAGGAGCTGATGGACCAGCATCGCCTTCACACTATTCACATGTTGAGCACAAGGCAAGACGCTACATGTCGTGCTTCACCCCGTCACGAAGCCCAACGGCATGAGGAGAGCCCCCGATCGCACGCCTTGACCATCCGTGCCTCCGTGGCCTCGTGCTTGCAACTTTCCGTTGCAAAAGCGTTGGAAGAGGACAGCGGGATGGCGAAACAGATCGGATACGCCGTGGTGGGTCTGAGCGACATCACGCTGCGTGCTGTGCTTCCGGCCTTCACTCGGGCCGCCGAAAACTCCCGGCTGGTCGCGATCGTCGCCGACGACCGTGCGCGCGCGCAGGCGGCCGCGCAGGAGTTCCGGGCCGCCGCGTATCACTACGACGAGTTCCGGCAGTGCCTGCAGCGCGACGACGTCAACGCCGTCTATCTGCTCGCTCCGAACTCGATGCACTGCGACTACGCCGTGGAAGCGGCCCGCGCCGGCGTCCACATCCTGTGCGAGAAGCCGATGGCCGTCATGGCCGACGAGTGCCGCCGCATGATCCGCACCACCCAGACCAACCGGGTCAAGCTGATGATCGGCTACCGCCTGCAGTTCCATCCCGCCCACGCCAAGGCGCTGGAGCTCCTACGAGGTGGGGCCATCGGCGCGCCCAAGACGATCGGCACCACCCTCACCACGCGCATCGAGGATCCCGACGACGCGCGCCTGCAGCGCCGCCTCGGCGGCGGCAGCGTCTACGACCTCGGCGTCTCCTGCATCCACGCC
This sequence comes from Candidatus Rokuibacteriota bacterium, assembly GCA_005887895.1. Taxonomy (GTDB): domain Bacteria; phylum Methylomirabilota; class Methylomirabilia; order Rokubacteriales; family CSP1-6; genus AR5. The sequence continues at coordinate 13,689 of VBPC01000268.1, read as the reverse complement.
GCTCGCACGCTGTTCGCCACCGAGCCCGCCCAGGTGATGGCGATGACGGCGCGCACCAGCCGACGCTACGGCGGCGACGTGGACGAGGGCACGGTGGCGCTCATCCGCTTCCCCGACGAGCGGCTCGCTCACCTGCACACCAGCTTCGGCGAGGAGCCGACCGCGATCATGCGCATCCTCGGCGAGGACGGCTGGATCCGCCTGCACAACGCCTATCTGCACGACGTGCCGGTGACGCTGGAGATGGTGCGACGCGGCCAGCGCGAGGAGCTGGTGTTCGAGCCGACCGATCAGTTCGCCGCGGAGCTGTCGTATTTCTCCAGCTGCATTCTTCAAGACCGGCCGCCGGAGCCGTCCGGCATCGAAGGGCTTCAGGACGTTCGCCTCGTGGAGGCGATCTACCGCTCGGCGCGCGACGGTCGACCGGTGACGCTGCCACGGCTCGCCCGGCCGGAAGCGGTGCCCGCCGCCGAGCCGGACGTGCGCAGGGCGATGGCCGACCGACGACAGGCGGGCTGAGCAGCGGCACAGCGGCACACGGATTGCTCCGCTGCGACCAAGAGGTCTCGATCCGATGCGTTCATCTCTCACACCGACTGAAGGAGGCGTTCGATGAAGACGTGGACCACCGCACTGGCGTTGATCGCGGCCGGCACGATGCTGGCCGGGTCGGCGTTCGCCCAGGCGACCGCGCCGAGCGGCGATCAGAAGGACAAGCCCAAGAGCGACAGCGGCACGACCGGCAGCATGGACAGCACGAAGAGCGGCGGCAGCACCTCGAAGTCGTCCACTGACATGAAGTCGTCCGACAGCATGAAGTCCGGGGACATGAAGTCGTCCACCGACACGAAGTCGTCCGACAGCATGAAGTCGTCCGACAGCATGAAGTCGGATGCGATGAAGGGCGACAAGTCGGCGGCCAAGGGTCGCGGCGGCCGCATGGCCGCGGGCGGCGGCAACGGCGAGCAGGTTCGCGCCGTCCAGCAGGCCCTCAAGGACAAGGGTCACGATCCGGGCGACATCGACGGCAAGATGGGTCCCAAGACGCAGGCCGCCCTGCGTGACTATCAGAGCAAGGAAGGTCTGAAGGCCACGGGTCGCCTGGACGCGGAGACCATGGCCAAACTCGGCATCGAGGGCAAGACCGGTGCCGCCGACACCGGCAGCAGCGCCAGCCCGTCCGCGCTGCCGAAGTCGGGCGCCTCGTCCGGCAGCAGCGACAGCTCGTCCAGCACCGGCGCGACCTCGGGCAGCAGCACGTCGGGCGCCGGCGCGTCCTCGGGCTCGGCCTCGCCGAGCACCTCCGGTTCCTCGAGCGCGCCCTCGTCGAGCGCGCCCTCGTCGAGCGCCCCGGGCGCTTCGGGCGGCGAGAAGAAGTAACGCGCGCCCTCGCGCGAAGCAGCACCAGGCCGGGAGGCTTCTCCTCCCGGCCGTTGCTTTTCGCGGGGCTCGGCACGCTCGGCGCCGGCTCGCGCTTCGGCTTCGGTCATACCGCTGGGCCCGTAGCCCCAAACGCCAACCGCTCGGCGCGCCTCGAATTCGGATTGTCCGCTGCTCCGCCGCCGACGGCCTCCACGCTCGCCCCGGATTCAGCCTCCGGGTTATGGCTGAAAGGCCGCGGCGGGGAGGGCGGAGGGTGTGTCGGGCGTGCGGGCCGCCTCGTCGAGGGCGGCGGCCAGAAGGTCGATGGGGACACCGACCGTGGCGGCGGCACCAGTGGCGGACACCACGCGATCGACGTCGACACGGCCGGAATCGGTGGCCGCGGAGAGCTTCAGGCGCGCACTGCCGCCGATGCCGTCGGCGGCGAGATCGAGATCGACCCGATGGAGCGCGCGCCGCGCACCTTCTGCGCGCATCTCGCCGTCGACGACGCTCACGCCGTTCGTCACCATCGACGCAGGCCACGTCGCCAGGGCGGCCGGCCCGAAGGCGGGACGCGTCAGGACGACGCGGTCGAACACGACGTCGCGCATCGGCCAGCCGAGGCGCTTGATCGTGAGCGCGATGCGCTCCGCGCGGAAGCCGCCGCCGGAGGACGCGCTGACCTCGTCGAGCTGGGCCTGGCCGACGGCCGTCGCCAGCGTCTCGCCCTCGCTGGCGACGACACGCACGCGTCCGTCGAACGACACGCGCGCGTCCCAGCCGCCCGCCAGCGCCCGCCACGGTGCGAGCGGCACGCGCTGCAGACGCGTGATCGCATCGACCGAGCGCAGGTCGCGGGTGACCAGTCCGTCGACACTGACCTCGGCATCGGCGCCGAGCGCGACGCGGGCGCTCACGCTCCACGGCGCGTCGGCCCGGCGCTCGAGCACCTGCGCCGCGAGCTGCAGGCGCTCGAGGCGCACGCCCCCCTCGCCCTGGAGCGTCAGCGCGCCATCGGTGATCGCGACGCGGCGCACCAGAAGGCCCGGGCGGCCGCCGAGTGCCTCCGCGAGCGCCGCGAGCGCGTGGTGGGCGCTGGCCACCGGCAGCGAGAGCGACGGCTCGCTGAGGTCGATCCGCGTGATGCGTCCGGTCCCGGCGGCGAGGTCGAAGCCGTCGACGGCGACGGACGCCGCGGTCGAGCGCAGGCGCGGCGCGCCGGGCACCGGCAGCGTCGCCACGGCGCCGGCCAGCTTGACGTAGCCGGAGGCGAGCGCGTGACCGGCGGCCAGCAGCACGTCGACGTCGACGTCCGCACGACCGCGCTCGATCCCCGCCACCGCCGCCGCCGGGCCCTCGACCGTCGCCGACGAAAAATCGCGCAGCAGGGCCGCGGCGTCGAGCCCGCGTGCGCGTACGTGCACCGCGTAACCGCCGCCGCGCGGCTGGCCGGTGACGTACACCAGCGTGCCGTAGACGGCCATCTCCACCGCGAAGGCCATGTCCTGATCGGCGGCCCCGGCCGTCGTCAACCGGCTCAGTCGCACGTCGAGATCGCGAACCAGCAGCGGCGAGCCGTCCTCTCCGGCGCCTTCGATCGTGACCGAGCCGCCGATGACGAGCAGATCGTCGAGGCTGAGTGGCAGCACGTCGCGCCTGGGGCCGAGGAAGGCGTGGGCGGCGCCGAACCCGGCGGCGAGATCGTCGAGGTCGAATCCGGCGTCGGTCCGGAGGGTCAGATGCGGCGCCGCGACGCGAACGCGCCCGAGAGAAAGCGTGCCGGCGAGCAGGCTCAGGGGGCTGGCCGTGGCCACGACGCTATCCGCGCGGAGCACCTCGCGGCCGGCGGCGTCACGCGCGCGCAGGTTCTCGAGGAGAAGCCGCCCGCTGAAGGGGTTGTAGGAGATGACGGCGGCCTCGACGCCGCCCGGCGTCAGGCCGACCAGGCGGCGCTCGAGAAGCAGCGTGCTGGCACCGGCGAGCCCGAGCACCGCCGCCGCCACGGCGAGGGCGGCGATGACCGCCTTCATGCGGCGCGCCGGGCGACGTCCGCACGGCGGCGCTCGACCCCCACGACGCGCTGGATGTCGCGCTGGGTGATGACGCCCACGACGCTCCGCTCGTCGACGACGGGTACCCGGCCGCGGCGACTCACGCCGAGCTTGAGGAACGCCTCCCACGCCGACGCCTGCGGCGCGACGGCATCGGCCGCGCCCGGCGACAGCAGGGCCTCGTCGCCGCTCACCTGCTCGCCGTCGGCCGCCGCCTCGGCGAGCGGCTGCGAGCCATCCGTCGTGGACGGCACCGGCGTCATCACGTCCTCGGCCCGCAGCGGCTCCAGCTGCTCGCGGATCTGTGCCAGTGCGAGGCTCGACCGCGCCGCCTGATGCAGGAAGAGCCCGATCAGGACGAACCACAAGCCGCCGACGAGCTCGCCACCCACCGCACGCAGGACGCCCAGCGCCACCAGGACCAGCGCGAAGGTCGAGCCGGCGCGAGTGGCCCAGCGCGTCGCCCAGCCGAAGTGGCCGCTCCACGACCACAGCATCGCGCGCAGCAGGCGGCCGCCGTCGAGGGGGAAGCCGGGAACGAGGTTGAAGAGCGCGATGATGAAATTGACGGCGGCCAGGTAGCCGGTGAGCGCGACCATCCACGGGTTGCCGGCGACGAGCCGGCCCATGCCGTAGCACACCGCGGCGATGACGAAGCTCGTCAGCGGGCCCACGCCGGCGATGAGGGCCTCCGCCTGCGGTGTCGGCGGCTCGGCGACCATTTCCGAGACGCCACCGAACACGTGGAGCCGGATGCCCGCGACCGGCACCCCGTGCTCGATCGCGACCAGCGCGTGCGACAGCTCGTGCAGGAGCACGGAGGCGAACAGGAGCGCCGCCGCCACGATGCCGTGCAACCAGGCGGCGCCGACCGATGCGTCGGGCATGACCCGCGGAAAGTACCCCGAAGCCAGGCTCCACGAGATGAGCCCGAACACCAGGAGCCAGCTCGCGTCGACGCGGATGGGGATACCGGCGACCCGGAAGGCTTGGAGCATGCGGGTATCCTGAGAGCAAGCCGAGCAAACGCCACGCCACCGAGGTCCCCCGATGCCCCTCGTCGTCAGCCGTGTCATCGTCGCGATCGTCACCCTCGCCTGCCTGGCGGAAGCCTGCACCCGAGTGACCAGCCACGTCGCTCTGCCCGAGCTGATGCTGGGCGAGCCTTCGTACTTCCCCACCCAGGAAGCCTACGGCGGGGCACCCATCGTGGGGGGCAATGCCGTCGAGATTCTTCTCAACGGCGAGCAGATCTTTCCCGCGCTGGTCGCCGGCCTGCGCGCGGCGAAGCGCACGATCACCTACGCGCAGTACTACTACGAGGACGGACCGTTGGCGCGCGACGTCGCCGAAGCGCTGGCCGACCGCTGTCAGCACGGCGTCGGCGTCAACGTGCTTCTCGACGCGTTCGGCTCGCTGAACATGCCGTCCGCGTACGTCGACCTGATGCGCGCGGCGGGCTGCCACGTCGAGTGGTTTCGCCCGCTGTCCCAGTTCGCACTTCGCCGCTACAACAATCGCAACCACCGCCGGATCATCGTCGTCGACGGCCGCCTCGGCTTCACCGGTGGCTCCGGTGTGAGCCGCAAGTGGATGGGCAACGGCCGGGTGCCGGACCACTGGCGCGACACCGACGTGCGGCTGGAGGGACCGGCCGTCGAGTACCTGCAGGCGGCCTTCGTCGAGAACTGGCTGGAGGCGACCGGCATGGTGCTGGGTGGGGAGCCCTACTTCCCGCGGCCCATCGAGCCGCGCGGCCAGGTCCACGTCCAGGTCGTGCGCAGCTCCACCGGCGGTGCGACGACGGCCATGTACACGAGCCTCCTGCTGGCGCTGTGGTCGGCCCGTCGGACGGTCTACATCACGAATCCCTACTTCGTGCTCGACGCCAAGATGCAGGAAGCGCTGCTGCAGACCGTCGCGCGCGGCGTGCGCGTCGTCGTGCTCGTGCCGGGCGCCATCGATCACAACATCGTGCGCCAGGCGAGCCGCGCCCAGTTCGGCCGCATGTTGCGGGCCGGCGTGAAGATCTACGAGTACACGCCGGCGCTGCTGCACGCCAAGACGATGGTCATCGACGGCGTGTGGGCCACGATCGGCAGCACCAACCTGGACAATCGCTCGCTGGCACTGGACGAGGAGCTGAACCTCATCATCTATGATCGGGCGGTCGCCCAGCAGTTCGAGCGCACCTTCCTGGAGGACATCGCCCTCTCGCAGCCGGTGACCTACGAGGCCTGGAAGAAGCGGGGGCTCGCGTCGAAGATGCTGGAGTTGCTGGCGCTGCCGATCCGCGACCTGCTCTGACGAGGCGGAGGGGGCCCCGGGACCCCCTCCCGGCCAGCTCGTTCCGGTAATCTACAGCCGGCTGCGACCCGGCAGAACGAGGCGGTAGAGCCCCAGGACGATGATCGCGCCAACGACGGCCATGATGAACCCGGCCGCCTCACCCTCGTGGTACAGGCCCATCACCCGACCCAGCCAGCCGCCCAGCATGGCGCCGACGATGCCGAGCACGATCGTCAGCACGATCCCGCCCGGGTCCGGCCCCGGCATGATGAGCTTGGCGACCAGCCCTACGACCAGACCGAAAACGATCCACAGCAGAATGTCCATCGCCGCACTCCTTCCGGGATGACGTGGAACCACGTACCCCACACGATGGACGCCGCTGCACACCAGGTGCCATGGAGGTGATTTGTAGAAGCTACTCTTCGGGACGCTGCCAGGCGGAGACGATCCGGGTCGCGCCCAGCGCCGATAGACCGACGAGCGGCAGCGTCAGCAGTCCGGGCACGAGCGCTTCGTCCCAGGGCAGCGTCACTGCCGCCTTGAAAACCTCGACGCCCAGCAAGTTGGAGACGACGAAAAACGCGACCCACAGCCACAACTGCATGCGCGGCTCCCTCCTTGCCGGCGGGTCTTCGCCCCGCGCGACCCCCGCACTCTACGGCATGGACCCGCGATGACCAAGTGGCAAAATCCGTCGGCGATACTTGGCATGGGCTTCGCTTTGGTCGATGGGCATGAGCTTGTGTGCTTCGTGCGGACTGCAACTCTCCGGTGAGGCGGCGCTGTGCCCCCACCACCACTGCGTCTACGGCGACGACTGGGCGGTGGCGAATCGCATCATGTGCGATTTCTTCCATCGGAAAAAGATTCCGCCGCGGCTGGCGCAGCAGGAACGCGACGACGACTTCTGGGCGCACACGGCCGAAGCGGCGTGACGGTCGGGGGCCTCGCCGGCCCCGGCTAGCCTTCCGCCGTCCGGTCGACCCCGATGTCGCCGCCCCGCCGGCCTACGCGGTCGCGGCTTCGCGCGTCTCCACCGCCGGTCCCGGCGCGTAGAAGGACGTCTCGCCGATGCCGCGCAGGCAGTCGCGCGTGAACTCGATCAGGTGGTGGCTCACGATCGCGGTGTGAATGAGTCCCTCCACCTGACCGGCCTTGATCGCCGGCCACGCCAGGCGCCAGAACGCCCGCCGATAGTCGCCGAGCAGCCCCACCCGCCAGATCACGCGCGCGAGGAGACCCAGGCCCATCCGCACGTTGGCCCACGAGGCGCGCTGCGCATTCGTCGGATAGTCCTTCCGCCGCGAGAAGGTGTGGGCGATGTTGTGCTGGAAACGCGCGTACAGCGCGTCGGGAGCATAGGCAGCGGTGATGCACCGCCGCCACATGTCGACCACGGTCTCGTACGGCAACTTGAAGACGACGTTCGACTCGCGCCCCGCCTCGTTCGTCAGCCGTCCCTCGGCGCTCAGCCGGTCCCAGAGGGGCGTCTTCGGCAGCGCGTAGAGCACGTTGATCGTCAGCATGGGGATATTCGACGCCCGGATGAACTCGATGATGTGATCGGCGGTGGCGGGCCCGTCGGTGTCCAGGCCGAGGATGATCCCGGAGACGACCTCGATGCCGTGGTCGTTGATCCGCCGCACGGCGTCCAGGATCGGCATCCGGAGGTTCTGGTCCTTGGACATCGAGTGCAGCGCGTGCGGTTCCGGCGTCTCGATGCCACAGAACACGGTGATGAACCCGGCCTCCCGCATCAGCTCCAGCACGCGCTCGTTCTTGGCGATGTTGAGCGTCGCCTCGCACGCGAAGCGCAGCGGATAGCGGTGGCGGACCTGCCAGTCGACGAGGTGCGGCAGCAGCTCGAGCGCCGCCTTCTGGTTGCCGATGAAGTTGTCGTCGACGAAGTAGACGCTGGTGGCCCCGGCGGCGGCGATCAGGTCCAGCTCGCCCAGGATCTGGGCCGCGGACTTCAGGCGCGGATTCCGCCCGTACAGCGCGGGGATGTCGCAGAACTCGCACGAGTACGGGCAGCCGCTGGAGAACTGGAGGTTGGCGATGAAGTACTCGCGCAGGCGGATGAGCTCGTAGGCCGGCGTCGGGAACTGCGTGAGCGGCAGCCGCTCGGCCGTCACGTAGCGGAGCGGGTGCGCGGGGCGGCCGGGATGCCGATCGAGGTATTCGATGACGCGGTCGGTGGCGTCGCCGAGCTCGCCGATGTGCAGCAGGTCGGCGTCCGGATAGTACTCGGGGCAGCCGGAGACCGAGGGACCGCCGATGACGACCGGACGGTCGTGCGCGTGCGCACGCGAGATGACGTCGTGGATCTGCGGCTGCTGGATGTGCATGCCCGACACGAATACCGCGTCGGCCCAGCGAAAGTCGTCGGCGGTCGCCGGCTGCGAGTTCTCGTCGACGAAGCGCACGTCCCAGCGCTCCGGCAGGTAGGCGGTCACCACCAGCAGGCCCTGGGGGGGCATGAACGCGCGGACGCGCCCGCCGAACAATGGGTACGCGTGGTGGAACGTGCCAAACGAGCGCGCGTAGCGCGGATAGACGCACAGAATCCGGCGGACGTGAGCGGGCACGTAGGGGGTGCGCATGATGACGGAGACCAGCATAGCGTATCTGGCGACGACGTGCCCAGCGGTGGCCGCCCGTGGGAAAACTTTTTCGCATCGGCTAGAATGCGCCGGTCAGGAGGATGACACCCATGGAGCTCAGCGCCGTCAAAGCCGTCGTCACCGGAGGCGCGTCGGGACTGGGGCGGGCCACCGCGATGCGTCTGGTCGCCGCCGGCGCGCGCGTCGCGCTGCTCGATCGGCCGGCCTCGGCCGGCGCCGACGTCGCCAAGAGCCTCGGGGCCGCCGCCGCGTTCACGCCGGCCGACGTCACCTCCGCCGAGGAGGTCACCACGGCGCTGGATGCCGCCGCCCGGCACTGCGGCGGCCTCAACGTGCTCGTGAATTGTGCGGGCATCGGCACCGCGATGAAGACGTTCGGCAGTCGGGGCCCCGCGCGCCTCGAGGATTTCACGCGCGTGATCCAGGTGAACCTCATCGGCACGTTCAACTGCATCCGGCTGGCGGCGCCGCACATGGCCAAGAACACGCCCACCGCCGACGGCGAGCGCGGCGTCGTCGTCAACACCGCCTCGGTGGCGGCCTTCGACGGGCAGATCGGCCAGGCCGCCTATTCCGCCTCGAAGGGCGGCATCGTCGGCATGACACTGCCGGTGGCGCGCGATCTCGCCGAGCTCGGCATCCGCGTCGTCACGATCGCCCCGGGTATCTTCGAGACGCCGTTGCTGGGCACGCTGCCCGAGCCCGTGCGCGCCTCGCTGGCCGCGCAGGTGCCGTTCCCCAAGCGACTCGGCCAGCCCGACGAGTACGCGGCGCTGGCCCTGCACATCGTCAGCAACGTCATGCTGAACGCCGAGACGATCCGGCTCGACGGCGCGATCCGGATGCAACCCCGCTAGGCCCGGAGGGGGACTTCGTCCCCCTTCCGGCGGTTGTCGCACGCCTGCGGCGTGCTCCGCCCTGCCTACCCCCAGGAACAGGATTGCGCCGGCGGAGCCGGCGCTCGAATGCGGCGACTGAGATTCGGTCGTGGTCTGTAGACGGCGCTGGATCGACCGGAAGCGGGCAACTGACGACGGTCGACGGAAAGGCGTTGCGCGGGCGATGAAGAGGTCGAGGACGGTGTTCGAGGCGCGGTCGGAGGCAACTGGGCGGATTCGCGTGGTGGACTATCGGAACGAGCGGCGGCTGGTGGTGGGGGGCGACATCCTGTCCGTCTATCCGCTCGATGGGGACTGGTCGCGTGTGGAAAGGGAGTACTGGTCGCGCGCGCTGACGCGGGTGCCGCCGCGGCCGGCGGTGCTCCTGATCGGCCTCGGCGGCGGCACCCAGGTGCACCTGCTCCGCCGGCTGGCCCGGCCCCGGCTCATCACGGTCATCGAGCGCGACCCGGTGATCGTGCGCGTGGCGTGCGAGTGGTTCGGCCTGGGCGCGCTCGGCCGCCTGGAGTTCCTGTGCGGCGACGCCGAGCGCATCGTGCCGTGGCTGCGCGCCATCGGGCGCCGCTTCGATTTCGTGATGGAGGATGTCGCCTACGCCGAACCGGCGGGGCGCGCGGTGCCGCTGGCGCAGGCGGCGGTCGACCTGGTGGCGCCGCGCGGCCGCCTGGTGATCAATCGCCATCGTCGCGGCGACGCCCATCGGCTGGCCACCGCGCTGCGGCCGCGCTTCCGCGAGATGCAGCTGCGGCGCGTGCGCCGCGAGGGCGAGAACGTGCTGATCCACTGCATCGACCCGCGCGCCCCCGGCGCGTGAGCGTGCCGGACGCCGCCACCGCGCGCTACTTCCGTCGCCTGCGGACTGACGCACGCGCTGTTCCTGCCGGCCTGGGCGGGCGTGGTCGAACTGTTTCCGGCCTATCAGGCGACGCGCACGCGTCACTTCCGGAGCCTCGCGCAGTGGCGGCGGCTCTTCCACGTCCACTGGCAGAACCGCGACCCGGCGCGCGAGCACGCCGGCTACCGCACCGAGGTGCCGCCGGCCGTGGTCGTCGACGCCGTCCGGCGCGACGCGGCGCGCGCGGAGGGTTAGCGCCCGGGCAGCCGCTTGTGCCGCAAGCGATGGGGCCGCTACCACACCACGCGTCCCTCGTCCTCGAACGCCAGCATGTGGGTGGCGATCCGGTCCAGGAACCAGCGATCGTGGCTGATGACCACCGCGCAGCCGGCGAAGTCCAGCAGCGCCTCCTCCAGCGCGCGCAGCGTGTCGACGTCGAGATCGTTGGTCGGCTCGTCGAGGAGCAGCACGTTGCCGCCGCTCTTGAGCACCTTGGCCAGGTGCAGGCGGTTGCGCTCGCCGCCCGACAGCGTGCCGACCTTCTTCTGCTGGTCGGTGCCCTTGAAGTTGAACGACGCGACGTAGGCGCGGGAGGCCAGCGTGCGCCCGCCGACGTTGAGCGTGTCGGCGCCGTCGGAGATCTCCTGCCACACCGTCTTGTCGGCATCGAGGGCGTCGCGGCTCTGGTCGACGTAGGCCGGGCGCACCGTCTCGCCCACCCGGAGGACGCCGCCGTCGGGCTTCTCCTGGCCGCTGATCATCCGGAACAGCGTCGTCTTGCCGGCGCCGTTCGGCCCGATGACCCCGACGATCCCGCCGCGCGGCAGCTTGAACGAGAGGTCGTCGATCAGGACGCGATCGCCGTACCCCTTCCCCAGGTGGTCGGCCTCGACCACGAGATCGCCGAGGCGCGGGCCCGGCGGAATGGCGATCTCCAGCCGGTCGGCGCGCTCGGCGAACGGCGCGTCGAGCATCGCCTCGTAGGCCTGCAGCCGCGCCTTGCTCTTGGCCTGCCGCGCGCGCGGCGCCATGCGCACCCATTCGAGCTCCCGCTCGAGCGTGCGCTGGCGGGCGACGTCGGCCTTCTCCTCCTGGGCCAGGCGCTGCTGCTTCTGATCGAGCCACGAGGAGTAGTTGCCCTCCCACGGGATGCCGTGACCGCGGTCCAGCTCGAGGATCCAGCCGGCCACGTTGTCGAGGAAGTAGCGGTCGTGGGTGACGGCCACCACCGTGCCCGGATACTCCTTGAGGAACCGCTCCAGCCACGCCACCGACTCGGCGTCGAGGTGGTTGGTCGGCTCGTCGAGCAGCAGCATGTCCGGCTTGGCGAGCAGCAGCCGGCAGAGGGCTACGCGGCGGCGCTCGCCGCCGGAGATCTTCCCGACGTCGGCGTCGCCGGGCGGTACCCGCAGCGCGTCCATGGCGATCTCCACGGTGCGATCGAGGTCCCAGGCGTTGACCGCGTCGATCTTGTCTTGAAGTCGTGACTGCTCGTCGAGCAGCTTCTCCATCTCGGCGTCGGTGAGGCTTTCGCCGAGCCTGGCCGAGACTTCCTCGAAGCGCGTGAGCAGCGCGCGCGTGTCGGCCACCCCGCTCTCCACGTTGCCGCGCACGTCCTTCGTGGCGTCGAGCGCGGGCTCCTGCGGCAGGTAGCCGATGCGCAGGCCGTCGGCGGGACGGGCCTCGCCCAGAAAGTCGTCGTCCACGCCCGCCATGATCCGCAGCAGCGACGACTTGCCGGCGCCGTTGGCGCCGAGCACGCCGATCTTGGCGCCGTGAAAGAACGACAGCCAGATGCCGCGCAGGATCTCCCGCTTGGGCGGGACGACCTTGCGCAGATCCTTCATCGTGAACGCGTACTCGCCGGGCATGCGTCAGGCTCCTATCAGTCTTCGGTGCTCGGGCATCATGCAACGGTTCTGGACGACGCGGATGCCGGTCCGGGCCAGCGCGGCGGCGGCCGCGTCGTTGCGGATGCCGAGCTGGAACCACACCACCGCCGGCCGCCAGGGCAACCGCACGATCTCGGTCGCGTGGGCCGGCAAATATTCGGGGCGCCGGAAGATCTCGATCACGTCCACCGGCTCCGGCAGGTCGGCCAGCGTGGCGACCACCGGCTCGCCCAGCACCCGCCGGCCGGTCAGCGTTGGATTCACCGGCAGGACGCGGTAGCCGTTGGCGGCCAGATAGGCGGGCACGTAGTACGCCGGCGCGGCGGCGTCGGCCTTGGCGCCCAGCACGGCGACAGTGCGCGCCTCGCGCAGAATGCGCGCGAGACCGGCATCGTCGGTGACGAGGTTGTCCTGCCAGTCGAGGTCCATCGCTTTCAGCCTAAACCAGTCTCAGTCTGCCGCCAGCGCAGCGAGAATCTCGGCGCCCACGGTCTCCACGCGCCAGCGTCGCACGGCCTCGACGCGGCCGAGCTCGTCGAGTGTGCGCGGCGCCGCCGCAGCGATGGCGGTGATCAGCCGGTTCGGCAGCACGATGCCGGGCTCGAGGCCGATGCGCTCCGTCGCGCCGGTCCGCCAGCGGCGCAGCTTCTCGATGCGACGGCTCATGGCGCCGGAGATGACCGGTCGCGGATGCCGCGGCAGCGTCGGCAGCTCGGCGTCGTCCAGCGCCAGCCCGCGCTCGACCGCGCCCAGGAGCGCCGGGCCCCAGCGGCCGAGGACACGCGGCGTCACGCCGGGGATCGTGGCCAGCGTGGCGGCGTCCCGCGGGAGCGTCTGCGCCACGCGCAGGAGCGTGTCCTCGCCGAAGACCTTGAACGGCGGTCGGTCGGCCGCCCGGGCGAGCTGCTCGCGGAGATTCCACAGCTCGCGCAGCACGGCGAGGCCGCGCAGCGGCAGGTCGCGCGCACCCTTCACGCCGACGTAAGCATCGGGATCGATGGGCCGTTCCGGCGCCGGCTGGGCGGCCAGCGCCGCGCACTCCTCCTCGACCCAGGCCAGGCGGCCGCTGCTCGCAAGCTCCTCCACCAGCCGGGCCTTGAGCGCGAACAGGTGCTGCACGTCGGCCGCCGCGTAGGCGAGCTGAGCCGGATCGAGCGGCCGCCTCGACCAGTCGTCCTTCTGCCGCGACGGCGGCAGCGCCACGCCGAGGTACGTCTCGAGCAGGACGTCGAGGCCGAGCGCCTTGCCGCCCAGGAAGCGGGCGGCGATGGCGGTGTCGAACACCGAGGCGAACGTGAGATCGTAGCGGCGCTTGAGATGCACCAGATCGTTGTCGCCGGCGTGGACGACGAGCGTGCGGCGCGCGTCGGCGAAGAGGGGCGCCAGCGGCGCCAGGTCCATCAGCGCCAGCGGATCCACCAGCCACACGGCGCCGTGCGGCAGGCCGATCTGCACGAGCGCGAGCCGCTCGGGATAGTGGTGCAGGCTGTCGCCTTCGGTGTCGAGCGCGATCTCGGTGGCGGCGGACAGCTCGTCGACGGCGCGCGCGAGGTCGTCGGGCAGGCGGGCCCAGTGAATGGGGGGACGCTCGGCCACGGTCGGAGCTTCGCTACCCCTTCTTGCGCTGGAGGATCGACTGCTGCATGCGCTCGAAGCGACGGCGGAGTGGCTCGAGCCCATCGTCGTGGGTGATCACGTACAGCTCGTTGCGGCGTACGGCGGCGAGCACCA
>VBPC01000303.1 GCA_005887895.1 Candidatus Rokuibacteriota bacterium | reverse complement strand
CGTTCGTGATCGGCGCCAGCGGCGCGTTCGTCCTCAACCGCGAGCGCCCGCGCTCGCTGGCGGCGACGCTGCGCGTCGCGGCGGTGACGGTCGTCCTCGTCGGCGCCGGCATCCTGTTGTTCGCGATCGAAGGCGCAATCTGTGTCGCCATGGCCCTGCCCATCGCGCTGCCGATGGTCCTGACCGGCGCCGTGATCGGACGGTACATCGCTCTCTCGGCGCCGCGGACAGCGCTGCACGGCGTCCTCGTCGTCCTGGCGCTGCCCGGGCTGGCGGCCGTCGACGCCGCCCGACCGGCACCGCCGCCCGGCGAGGTGATCTCGAGCGTGGAGATCGATGCGCCGCCGGAGGTGGTCTGGCGCCACGTCGTGACGTTCGGCGAGATCCCCGATCCGCCGGCCTGGCTCTTCCGCCTCGGCATCGCCTACCCCGTGCGCGCCACCATCGCGGGCCACGGCGCGGGCGCCGTGCGTCGCTGCGAGTTCTCGACGGGCGCGTTCGTGGAGCCGATCACCGCCTGGGACGCGCCGCGGCGCTTGTCATTCGACGTCGCCGCCCAGCCCGACCCGATGCGCGAGCTGACGCCGTACCGAGCCCTCCACCCGCCTCACCTCGACTTCGCGTTTCGCGCGCGGCGCGGTGAGTTCCGGCTGGTACCCCTGGCGAACGGCCGCACGCGGCTGGAGGGCAGCACCTGGTACAGCCTGGAGATGGCGCCCGAAGCCTACTGGCGCCTGTGGGCCGAGCCGCTCGTGCACGCGATCCACATCCGCGTGCTGACGCACGTCAAGCGCCTGGCCGAGGCGCGGCCTGTTCACATGGGGGGCCTTGAACGGGCCCCTCGTCGGCCCTAGCGAGCGACTACTCCAGACCGTGCAGGTGGCTGAGCACCTCGGTCTCGAACTGCTGGATCGACTGGCCGAAGGTACGGGAGAACGCGCGGTCGCGGTCCATCTCCCGGCAGTTCTGGAAGTAGTCGAGCACGGTGTTCATGCCGTGACGCTGCACGAGATAGTCGGCCGTCAGGAACGCGAGCTGATAGGTCTCGAGCGAGCCGTCGCGCTGGTGGCGCAGGGTGAACTCGCGCGGCGAGCCAAGGGCGGCGAGGTCGAGCCGGCCGGCCGCGAAGCCCGGATGCTTGCGCGCGCCGCCGAGGGCGCGCGTCCGGCGCTCCGCCAGCGAGTCGTCGCCGAGGCGCTCGAGGACATCGAAGGCGACGCGCTCGGCCAGGCCCTCGGCCAGCCACTGATCGGCGCGGCCGTCGCCGCCCGCCAGCCCGAACTCCACCACGTGGGTCAGCTCGTGGGCGATCAGGCGGCGCCACTCGGTCCGTCCGCGCGCCGCGCGCGAGTGCAGCAGCACCCGGCCGGGCCGGGCGAGGCCGGCGGCGAACGAGGCGATCTCGTTCACGCGGTCGGGGGCCACGTAGCCCTCATCGATCAGGCCCGTACGGAACGAGGCCCGCGAGTCGTAGACGAAGACGCGGACCTGGGCCGGGAGGGGCAGCGCGAGGTCGCGGCGCATGATCGTCACGATCTCCTCGACCGCTGGCCGGTGGACCACCGGCACGTCCAGCGTGACGTCGGAGGTAGCGGAAGCCGGGGCCGCGGGCGCGATCTTCGTGGCTCCACAGGCGGACACGAACAGCAGCGCGACGAGCGGGAGGCGGAAACCAAGTTTTAGCATCTGGCAGCACGTAGAGCAACGAGCTCGCCACGGCTAACCGCGCATCAGCACAGCGATTGTAGAGCGGTGAAACCGGGCGTGATGGGAGATCGTCCGCGGATGCCCGGGTGAAACTCCCTCGCCGCCCCGGGGCGTCAGCGGCGGACGCGGCGGCGGGCGACGTCGACGACAGCGGCGAAGAGGTTCCGCGCGGCGCGATCGCGGCCGACGAGCTCCTCGGGATGCCACTGCACGCCGAGCACGAAGCGGTCGTCGCCGGACATCTCGACCCCCTCGATGATGCCGTCCGGCGCCCACGCCACCTCGCGCAGCCCCGCGCCCAGGCGGTCGATCGCCTGGTGATGCATGCTGTTGACGTCGACCTCCAGCGTGCCCAGCACGCGCCCGAGCCGCGTGCCCTCGCCCATGACCTTCACCGCGTGGGTCGGCTGCTGGCGCGGCTCCGTCTGGCTGTGTGCGATCGGCCCCGGCCGCTCGTCGGGGATGTCCTGCACCAGGGTGCCGCCGAGCGCGACGTTGAGCACCTGGATGCCGCGGCATATCGCCAGGAGCGGGACGTTCTCGTCCACGGCGCGGCGGGTGAGGCCGAGCTCGAGCTCGTCCCGGGCGGCCGAGACGTCGTCCACCCTGGGATGCCGCGCCTGGCCGAAGCGCGCTGGGTCGATATCGCCGCCGCCGGTCAGCACCAGCCCGTCGAGGCGCTGCCACAGCGCCGCCACGACCTCCGCGGACAGGTGCGGCGTCAGCAACAGCGGGATGCCGCCGGCATCCTGAACAGCGCGGACGTAGGCGATGTTGACGTAGGCGCGCTCCGGCGCCTTGTCGACGGTGACCGAGGTCGTGATGCCGATGAGCGGGGCAAACACACGCCAACCCTGGAATTCGAGAGTATTATTGCACAAGCGATGAGCCTCGATTCCGCATCAGCGCAGCACGGCGCGCCCGCGCACCGGCCGACCGCGACGGTGCAGACGATCGGCACGCGCTGGGCGATATCCGCCGGGCATCCGCTGGCCGCCGAGGCGGGCGCGCGCGTGCTCGTCGCCGGTGGCAACGCGATCGATGCCGGCGTCGCCGGCGGGATCACGCTGGGCGTCGTACACCCCGACATGGTCAGCGTGGCCGGCGTCGCGCCGATCCTGGTGCACGTCGCCCGCGCCGGCGAGACGTTCCAGGTCTCGGGCGTCGGACCGTACCCGCGCGCCTCGAGCCGCGAGTACTTCCTTACGCGCCACGGCGGCCAGATCCCGCCGGGCCTGCCGCGCACGGTCGTTCCGGCGGCGCCCGACGCCTGGTGCACGGCGCTCGAGCGCTGGGGAACGATGTCGTTCGCCGACGTGGCCGCCGCCGCCACCGAGCATGCCGCGCGCGGATTCCCAGTCTCGGCGTTCTCGGCCTACCAGATGGGCAGCAACGTCGAGAAGTACAGGCGCTGGCCGAGCTCCGTGGCGCTCTATCTGCGCGACGGGCGGGCGTACCGGATGGGCGAGGTGCTCGTGCAGAAGGAGCTGGCCGACACGCTCGCCCGCATGGCCGCCGCCGAGAAGCGGGCGGGCGGGTCGCGGGCGGCGGGCGTACGCGCCGCGCGCGACGAGTTCTACCGCGGCGAGACGGCCAGGCGCATCGCCGAGTTCCACCGGGCCAACGACGGTCCGCTCACGGCCGCCGACCTCGCCGATTTCGGCGTGGAGGTCGGGCCGGCGCTGCGCACGACGTTCGGCGCCTACGAGGTCGCGGCGTGCGGCTTCTGGTGCCAGGGCCCCTCGCTGTTGCAGATGCTCAACCTGCTGGAGGGCGTCGACCTCGTCGAGCTCGGCCACAACTCGCCCACCTACCTGCATCGCCTGATCGAGACGGTCAAGCTGGCCTTCGCCGATCGCGACGCGTACTACGGCGATCCGAATTTCGTGAAGGTTCCGGCCGATCGGCTGCTGTCCAAGGCCTACGCGGCGGCCCGGCGCGAGCTGGTGCGCGAGAGGGCGTGGAAGGAGATGCCGCCGGCCGGCGAGGCCGCCGAGCGCCGCGAGGTGCTGCCGCTGGCCGGCGGCTCTGACGCGCTCGACACGAGCTACGTCGCGGTGGTGGACGCCGAGGGCAACGGCTTCTCCGCCACGCCCAGCGATCCCAACGTCGACTCGCCGGCGGTGTCCGGCGTGGGCTGCGTCGTGTCGCCCCGCGGCTCGCAGGGCTGGCTCGATCCGGCGCACGCCAGCGTCGTCGCGCCCGGCAAGCGGCCGCGGCTGACGCCGGCGCCGGCCATGGCGTTCACCGACGGCAAGCTGCTGATGCCGTTCGGCACGCCGGGGGGCGACGTGCAGCAGCAGGCGATGTTGCAGGTGTTCCTCAACACCACGGTGTGGGGCATGTCGCTGCAGGAGGCGATCGAGGCGCCGCGCCTGGCGTCGCGCTCGTTCCCCGACTCGTTCTGGCCCCACGCCTACTCGCCCGGCAAGGTCGAGGCGGAGCGCCGGCTGCCGCGCGACACCCGCGACGGGCTCGTCGCGCTCGGCCACGACGTCGTGGACTGGCCCGAGTGGGAGTGGCGCGCCGGCGCCGTCTGCGGCGTGAAGATCGGCCCCGAGGGCACGCGCTGGGGAGGCGCCGACCCGCGTCGCGGCGCCCTCTCGATCGCCCGCTAGCCCCTCGCCGGGGGGCCTGTCGCCGTCTGCCTGTCGCAGTCTAGAGGAGCGCCCCGGCTACGCCGGGGCGTTCCGAACGATTGGGGGTTTGGGGGCCATGTCGGGGCCCCCATGTCTCTAAATCGGATCGGCTCCTCCCGGATCATCAGCGCCAGGCCCGCCGCCACGAAGCCCATCACCGCGGCGGACACGAACGCCGGCCCGTAGGAACCGGTGAGCTCGTAGATCCAGCCCGCCAGCGCCGCCCCGAGGGCCGCTCCGACCTGGTGGGCGAAGAAGATCCAGCCCGAGAGCTCGCCGACGGAGTAGCGGCCGTAGATGTTGGCCGTCAGCGTGAACGTCGGCGGATTCGTCGAGATGTAGTTCAGCCCGAACAGCGCGGCCCAGGCGTGCAGCGACGGCACGTTCCACACGTACAGCAGGAACAGCAGCGATACGCCGCGCACGAAATAGCAGGCCGCCAGCGGCACCCGGCGGCCGAACCGGTCGCAGATCCAGCCGGCGCCGACGGTCCCCACGATGTTCATCGCTCCCATCACGCCGAGCGCCGCCGATGCCTGAAACGCGGTGAAGCTGTGCTCGAGCGCGTGCGGCATGAAGTGCGTCAGCACGATGCCGTTCGAGGTGTAACCGCAGATGAAGAACGTGGACATCAGCAGCCAGAACGGCAGTGTCTGCGCCGCCTCCACCACCGAGACCCGGCCGCTGGCCTGGGCGGCCGCCGCCTCGGCAGCGCTCTGTCGCTGCCCGCTCGCGCCGTAGGGACGCAGCCCGCGGTCCTCGGGGTTGTCCCGGATGAGCCAGGCGCCGATCGGAACGACCAGACCGAGTAGCCCGATGCCGAGCCACAGGTACGACGTCCGCCAGCTGAACCACACGGTCAGGACCGTGGCCAGCGGAACGATGACGAGCTGACCGGCCGACAGCCCGCCGCCGGCGAGCCCGAGCGCCAGGCCGCGCCGGCCCTCGAACCACCGGGCGATCACCGACGAGCCGGCCGAGATCGCGACGCCGCCGGCCCCGAGGGCCATCAGCAGGCCGGAGGTGACGTAGATCTGCCACAGGCGCTGGACGAACGCGGACCCGATCGTGCCGGCCGCCAGCAACACCAGCGAGGTCACGATGACGCGCCGCGGGCCCCAGCGATCGGCGAGTCGCCCGACGAACGGGCCGGCGGCGCCGAGCAGGAGCAGGGAGACGGCGGCGGCGCCGGATAGCGCGCCGCGCGTCCAGCCGAATTCCGCCTCCATCGGCTTGATGTACACGCCGAAGACCGCGCGGAGGCCGGACGACGCGGCCATGCAGAACGTCAGCGCACCGAGCACGATCCAGGCGGATGAATCCGACGAGGGAGCCTCACGACGTGCCGATCATGGCATGCCGGCCGGCGGATTCCGCGGGCCAATCGGCGGCGCGCGGCCGCCGATTGGCCGGTGCAACACTCGCGGAGTGTTCTAGTCGACCGCCTCGGCGGTGACTTCCTTGCGGAAGGCGATCTCGTCGCCGTGGGCGTCCACCACGACGGTGTCGCCCTCGACGAAGTCCCGCTCGAGGAGCCGCAGCGCGAGCGGGTCCTGCACGAGGCGCTGGATCGCCCGCTTCAGCGGGCGCGCGCCGTACGTCGGGTCGTAGCCTTCGCGGGCCAGCAGCGCCTTGGCGGTGTCGGTGACCTCCAGGTGGATGCGCCGATCCTCGAGCCGCTTGCGCAGCTGCGCCAGCTGGATCTCGACGATCCGCGCGATCTCGTCGCGACCGAGCGCGTGGAAGATCACGATCTCGTCGATCCGGTTCAAGAATTCCGGCCGCAGCGTGTTGCGCAGCTCCTGCATCAGGAGCGGGCGCAGCTTGTCCACCTGCTCGTACTCGCGGAACAGGTGGCTGCCCATGTTCGACGTCATGATCACCACGACGTTGCGGAAGTCCACCGTCCGACCCTGGCCGTCGGTCAGCCGGCCGTCGTCGAGCAGCTGGAGGAGCACGTTGAAGACATCCGGGTTGGCCTTTTCGATTTCATCGAAGAGCACCACGGAATACGGGCGGCGCCGGATCGCCTCGGTCAGCTGGCCGCCCTCGTCGTAGCCGACGTACCCGGGCGGAGCGCCGATCAGGCGGGCGACCGTGTGCTTCTCCATGTACTCCGACATGTCGATCCGGATCATCGCCCGCTCGTCGTCGAAGAGGAACTCGGCGAGCGCGCGGGCCAGCTCGGTCTTGCCGACGCCGGTCGGCCCGAGGAACAGGAACGAGCCGATCGGGCGGTTGGGATCGCTGAGGCCGGCCCGCCCGCGCCGCACGGCGTTCGACACCGCGCGGATCGCGTCCTCCTGGCCGACGACCCGGTGCGAGAGTCGCTCTTCCATCTTGACGAGCTTCTGGACCTCGCCCTCCAGCAGCCGGGTGACCGGGATGCCGGTCCACTTGGCGACGGTGATCGCGATGTCCTCCTCGTCGACCTCCTCGCGGAGCATGCGCTTGCCCTGGGGCCGGTCGGCCAGCCCGCGGTCCTCCTCGGCCAGTCGCTTCTCGAGACCGGGGATGACGCCGAAGCGCAGCTCGGCGGCGCGGTCGAGGTCGCCCTTGCGCTCGGCCTCGGCCATCTCCTGGCGGGCACGCTCGAGGTCCTCCTTGATCTTGCCGAGCTGCGTGATGCCGCCCTTCTCGGCCTGCCACTGGGCCTTGAGGACCGACCCCTTTTCCCGCAGCTCGGCCAGCTCGGCGTCGATCCGGGCGAGCCGCTCGCGCGCGGCCGGATCGTCCTGGTCGCGGGCGACCGAGACGCGCTCGATCTGCAGCTGCATGATGCGCCGCTCGATCTCGTCGATCGACTGGGGACGGGAGTCGATCTGCATGCGGATGCGGGCGGCCGCCTCGTCGACGAGGTCGATCGCCTTGTCGGGCAGGAAGCGGTCGCCGATGTAGCGGTGCGACAGCACGGCCGCCGCCACCAGCGCGGCGTCCTTGATCTTCACCTTGTGGTGGACCTCGTACTTGTCCTTGAGGCCGCGCAGGATCGCGATGGTGTCCTCGACCGAGGGCTCGCGCACCATGACGGGCTGGAACCGCCGCTCGAGCGCGGGATCCTTCTCGACGTGCTTGCGGTACTCGTCGAGCGTCGTCGCCCCCACGCACCGCAGCTCGCCGCGAGCCAGCGCCGGCTTGAGCATGTTGGCCGCGTCCACCGCGCCTTCCGCGGCCCCCGCTCCCACGAGCGTGTGAAGCTCGTCGATGAAGCAGATGATCTTGCCCTCGGACTCGGTGATCTCCTTGAGCACGGCCTTGAGGCGGTCCTCGAACTCGCCGCGATACTTCGAGCCGGCGACCATGGCGCCGATGTCGAGCGCCACCAGCCGCTTGTCGCGCAGGCCCTCCGGCACGTCGCCGGCCACGATGCGCTGGGCCAGGCCCTCGACGATCGCCGTCTTGCCCACGCCCGGCTCGCCGATCAGCACCGGGTTGTTCTTGGTGCGCCGCGACAGCACCTGGATCACGCGGCGGATCTCCTCGTCACGGCCGATGACCGGGTCGAGCTTGCCCTTGCGGGCGGCCTCGGTGAGGTCGCGCGAGTAGCGCTGCAGCGCCTGGTACTTGTCCTCCGGATTCGGGTCGGTCACCCGCTGGGTGCCGCGCACGTCCACCAGCGCCCGATAGATCGCGTCGGACGTCACGCCGGCGGCGGTCAGCGTCCGGCCGGCGGCGCCGTCGCGGTCCTGCGCGATCGCGATCAGAAGGTGCTCGGTGGAGACGTACTCGTCCTTGAGTCGCTCGGCCTCGCGCTGGGCGCGCTCGAGCGTGGCGCGCAGGCGCTCGCCCACGTACTGGCCGCCGCCACCCCGCACCTTCGGCAACCGCGCCAGCTCCGTCTCCAGCTGCTGCTGGACCGTCTCGGCGCGGGCGCCGAGCTTGGCGAGCAGCGGCCCGACCACGCCCTCGCGCTGCTGGAGCAGCGCCAGCAAGACGTGCTCGGGCTCGAGCGCCTGGTGGTCGTGCTGATCCGCGACGCCCTGGGCCGCCTGGATCGCTTCCTGTGCCTTGACCGTCAGCTTGTCCATTCGCATGTCGGGCTTACCCTTGCGCGTACCCGCTGCGCGGCGATTCGCTGCGGAGCGCCTTCAGTCGTTCGTACAGCGCCTTTTCCTCCGGCGTCAGGTCGGACGGCATGACGATACGAACCGTCACCAGCTGGTCGCCGCTGCCGCTGCCTTTCAGCCGCGGCATGCCGTAGCCCGGCAGGCGGAACGTGCGACCACTGGACGTCGCCGGCGGGATCTTCATCGACACCTTCCCCCGCAGCGTCGGGACCTCGAGCGAGGTTCCCAGCGCCGCCTCCGGCGCGGTGATCGGCAACGTCACCGTGAGATCGTCGCCCTTGCGCTCGAGCTGCGGGTGCGGCGCCACCGTGACGACCAGATAGAGGTCCCCGCGACCTCCCGCCCCGCCAGCGCCCTCGCCGGACACGCGCACCTTCTGACCGCTGCGCACGCCGGCCGGGATCCGGACGTCGACCTCGTGGCGCCCGCGCTGCCAGCCGGTGCCATGGCACGTCGCGCAGGGCTTGCCGCCGACGTTGCCGGCGCCGTGGCAGGTCGGGCACGACTCCTCGATCTCCAGCTCGAACGCCTTGCGGGTGCCGCTGAAGGCTTCCTCGAGCGAGATCGTGACGTTCGTCTGAACGTCCTGGCCGCGGCTGGCGCGGGGCGCGCCACGGCGGAAGCCGCCGAGGAGGTCCTCGAGGTCCACGGTGCCGCGGCCGGCCGGCTCCCGGCCGCCGAGATCGCCGAAGATCGTCCGGAAGAAATCGGAGAAGTCGCCAGCGTCACCGTACTCGACACGCGTGCCGCCCGGCTGTGGACCGGCGCCCGGCTGCGCGTAGCGCTGCCAGTCGGGTCCGAGGGTGTCGTAGCGGCGACGCTTCTCGGGATCCGACAGGACCTCGTAGGCCTCGCTGATCTCCCGAAACCGCGCGCCGGCGTCCTTCGTCTTGGCGACATCCGGGTGATGCTTGCGGGCCAGCTTCCGGAACGCAGACTTGATCGTCTTGTCGTCCGCAGAGCGATCGACCCCTAGAATCCGGTAATAATCCTTGAATTCGACCGCCATCCCAATAAATCCCACACAGACTATAGCAGACGATCTAAGCGTCTGCCACTAAGACCAGCCCAAACCTATGAGGACCGCCGGAAGGGGGACGAAGTCCCCCTCCGGGTCTACCCCTTGCCCACCGTGAAGGCGACGTAGAGCGACATCGGCCCGCGCTGGAGCAGGACCGTCAGGCGGTCGCCATCCTTCACGTCGTGTGTCAGGCGCTCGTAGTCGCCGGTGCTGCGGATCTTCTGGCGATTGATCTCGCGGATCACGTCGCCGCGCTGAATGCCGGCCTCGGCGGCCGCGCTGCCCTCGTCGACGCGCGCCACGATGACGCCCTCACTGGTCTTGAGGTTGAGCTGGCGCGCGACCTCGGGCGTGATCGGCCGCACCTCCATCCCGAGCACGCTCGGCGCGCCGCCGCGGCTGCCGCTGCCGCGCTGCTGCGACTCGCGCTCGTCCGGCGCCTCGCCGATCTTCACGTCGACGGTGCGCTCGGTGCCCTCGCGCCAGACCTTGACCTTGATGTCGGTGCCTGGCGCGGCCAGCCCGACGGCGCGCTGCAAGTCGCCGGGCGCCTCGGTCTTCTTGCCGTCGAACTCGAGCAGGATGTCGCCGGGCTTCAGTCCTGCCTTGCCCGCCGGGCTATCGGGCATGACGTCGGAGATGAGCACGCCCTTGGTGTCCTTGGAGCCGAACGAGCGCGCCAGCTCCGAGGTGAGGGGCTGGATCGACACGCCG
>VBPC01000267.1 GCA_005887895.1 Candidatus Rokuibacteriota bacterium | reverse complement strand
CTTCAACGGCGCCGTCGACGAGCTCAAGCAGCTGGTCGCCGCGCCGATCCTCATCGAGTCGCGCCGGCTGGGCCCGTTCATCCCGCGCGTGCAGAAGGACACGGTGGTGATGGACCTCATGATCCACGACATCGACATCGTGCTGGGCCTCGTCGACTCGCCGCCGGTGCGGCTGGCCGCCCAGGGCGGCTCCGTGCACACGGAGGTGGCCGACGTGGCGGCCGTGCAGATCCGCTTCGCGTCGGGGGCGGTGGCGACGATCACCGCCAGCCGCGCCACCGAGGAGAAGATCCGCACGCTGGCCATCACCCAGCCCGATGCCTACATCGTGCTCGACTACACCGAGCAGGACATCCACATCTACCGTCGCGCCGCCCAGGAGTACGAGATGAAGCGCGGCTCCATTCGCTATCGCCGCGCGTCGTTCGTCGAGCACCTCAAGGTGCACCGCGACAATCCCCTCAAGCTGGAGATCCAGCACCTGCTCGGCGCCGTGCGGCGGCGGCGGGCGGGGGAGCCGGTGGTCGTCGCGGAGCAGGACGATCTCCGCTCCCTGGCCATGGCGCTCGAGATCGAGCGGATGATCCGGGACGGCGTGCCCGAGGTGGCGTGGCTCGAGCCACCGCGCTGAGCGCACGGCCGGAGCCCCTGCCATGCCGACGCTGGGCCTGATGTGCGGCGCCGGCGCCTTGCCGGCGCGCATGGCGAGCGAGGCGCGCCGACAGGGGTGGCGGGTGGTGGCGTTCGCGTTCCCCGGGGCCGCCGACCTGTCCGCCCTCGCCGACACGCTGGTCCCCACGCGCATCGAGGCGATGGGCCCGGTGCTCGAGACGCTGGCCCGCGAGAAGGTGACGGCGGTGGCGTTCTCCGGCAAGTTCTGGATGGGCGATCTGCTCGCTGCCGGTCCGCCCGACGCCGCCCACGCGCGCATGGCTGCGCGGGCCGGGGCGCTGCTCGACGGCAACATCACCGACGTGATCGCCGGCACGCTGGCCGGCCTCGGCATCGAGCTGCTCGATCAGCGGCCGTTCCTCGGCGACTGGCTGGGCGGTGCCCGCACGTGGTCGGCGCGAGCGCCGACCGAGGACGAGTGGAGCGACATTCGCCGAGGATTCGCGGTCGCCCGGGCGGTCGCCGATCTCAGCGTGGGCCAGACCGTCGTCGTCCGTCGCGGCGCGGTGAGCGCGGTGGAGGCGATCGAGGGCACGACGGAGACGATCCGCCGCGGTGTCGCCCTGAGCGGGCCCGGCGCCGTCGTGGTGAAAGCGGTCGCCCCGGGCCACGACTTCCGCTTCGACACGCCGGCCATCGGCCCCGAGACGGTCGAGGCGGCCGCCGTCGGCGGCGCCACGGCGGTGGCCGTGGAGGCGGGGCGCGTGCTCGTGCTGCAGCGCGCGGCGACCGTGCGCTGCGCCGACGCGGCGGGCATGGCGCTGGTGAGCGCGGCCGGCGATGACTGACACGGCGCCCATCATGATCGTGGCCGGCGAGGCCTCCGGCGATCTCCACGGCGCCACGCTGTGCCGCGCGCTGCGTGCGCTGGCGCCGGAGCGGCCGCTGATCGGCATGGGCGGCCCGCGCATGGCCGCGGCCGGCCTGCAGCGCCTGGCCGACGTCACGGCGGCGGCGGTAATCGGCGGCACCGAGGCGTTCGGACCCCTGCCGACGATGTGGGCGGCGTGGCGCCGGCTGAAGACCGCGCTGGCGGCGCCGACGCGGCCGGCCGCGCTGGTGCTGATCGACTTCCCGGAGGTCAATCTCAGACTGGCCGCCGCCGCGCGCCGCGCCGGCATTCCGGTCGCGTACTTCATCCCGCCGCAGGTGTGGGCGTGGCGGCCGTGGCGCGTGCACGCGATCCGGCGGCGCGTGTCGCTGGTGCTGGCGGTGTTTCCGTTCGAGACGGCGCTGTACCGCCGGGCCGGCGTGCGCGTGGAGTTCGTGGGCCATCCCGCGCTCGACGCCGTGGCCGGCGCGCCGTCGCGGGGCGAGGCGCGTCGCCGGCTCGGGCTCGCCGCCGACGACCTGGTCATCGGCGTGCTGCCGGGCAGCCGCGCGCAGGAGATCCGCTACACGCTGCCGGTGCTGCGCGCCGCCGCCGCCCGCATCGTCGCCGATTACCCGGGCGCGCGGTTCGTGGTCGCGCTGGTCGGCGGCGACGACGCGAGCGCGGTGTCCACCCCGGGCGGCTCGCTGGACGCCTCGAACGGCTCGGGACCGCCGATGCAGGTCGTGCGGGGACAGACGTACGCGGCGATGCGCGCCGCCGACCTGCTGCTGGTCACGTCGGGGACGGCGACGCTGGAGGCGGCGCTGCTGGGCACGCCGATGGTGGTCTGCTATCGGTTCTCGCGCCTGACCGAGGCGTGGGTGCGGCTGCTCGTCCGGGTGCCGTGGATCGCCCTGCCGAACATCGTGCTGGGCCGCGCCGTCGTTCCCGAACTCTACCAGCGCACGTTCACGCCGGAACGCGTCGCCGGCGCCGCGGTCACGCTGCTCGGGTCGGCCGCCGCGCGGGAGGCCCAGCGTCAGGCCTTTCGCGAGCTGAGCGGCGCCCTCGGCGACGCCGGCGTCGGCGTCCGCGCCGCGCGCCACATCGTGGGAATGATAGCCTCGCGCGGCTCCGCGGCTCACGCGATGGGCGGCGCGTTGTCGGGCGCGACGCGGACCGGGGGAGACATGGGGGGCGCGTCGTCGTCGGGCGCGACACGGACCGGGGGGGACATGGGGGGCGCGTCGTCGTCGGGCGCGACACGGACCGGGGGGGACATGGGGGGCGCGTCGTCGGGCGCGACGCGGACCGGGGGGGACATGGGGGGGGCGCCTCGCCCCCCCCATGTACGATGACCGCGCGCGAGGCGCTCGTTCCTCCGCTGGCGGCGGGCGCCGTGCGGGCGCTCGGCGCGACGCTCCGCCTGCGCGAGGAGGGCGTGGAGGCCCTGCAGCCGCTGTGGACGGCGGGACAGCCGCTCATCTACGCGGTGTGGCACGGCCGCATCCTGATGGTGCCGTGGCTCAACGCGCGCCTGCGCCGGACCCGTGGCGCGCGCAGCGTGCGTGTCCTCGCCAGCCGGTCGCGCGACGGGGAACTGGCGGCCCGCCTGGCCGCGCGGTTCGGGCTGTCCGTCGTGCGGGGCTCGTCCTCGCGGAGCGGCGGCGCCGCCCTGCGCGAGCTCACGACGGCCGTCCGGGGGGGCGAGGACGTGGCGGTCGTCCCCGACGGGCCGCGCGGCCCGCGCGAGCGCGTGCAGGCGGGCATCATCGTGCTCGCCGCTGCGACCGGCGCGCCCATCGTGCCGTGCGGGTTCGCCGCCCGACCGGCCCGGCGGCTCGCCTCGTGGGATCGCTTTCTGGTGCCCCTGCCGTTCGCGCGGGCGGCGGTGGTGTTCGGCAAGCCGGCCGTGGTGCCGCGCGACGCCGATCGCGAGACCGCGCGCGCCGACCTCGAGCGCACGCTGGCCGAGGTCACCGAGTCGGCCGATCGGCTGGTGGACGCCTGATGTACCGGCTCTACACGGCCGCGTTGGCGGCGGCGGTGACGGCCTATACGCCGGTCGCTCTCGCCCGCCGCATCGCCGACGGCGTGCCGCTGAACCTCCTCCAGCGGCTCGGCTGGGCGACCCACGAGGCGCCGGGGACGCCGTGCGGCTGGATTCACGCGGTCTCGGTCGGCGAGGCGATCGCGACGGCGCCGCTGCTGGACGGGCTGCGGCGGTTGTGGCCCGAGCTGCCACTGGTCGTGTCGACGGTGACCGAGACCGGCGCCCGCGTCGTGCGCGAGCGGTTCGCGGCGCATGCGCGTCACCGCTACTTCCCGCTCGATTTCCCCGGCGCGGCGCGACGGGTGATCGCCTCGATCGATCCCGCGTTCTTCGTGTGCATGGAGACGGAGCTCTGGCCCAACACGCTGCGGCTCCTCGCGGGCCGCAACGTGCCGACCATGATCGCCAACGGCCGGCTCTCGGACCGCTCCTTCCGTCGCTACCGGCTCGTCCGCGGCGCGATGCGGAGTGTGCTCGCCGACATCACGGTGTTCGCGATGCAGTCGGACGAGGACGCCCGGCGCGTCATCGCGCTCGGTGCCCCGCCGGAGCGCGTGGTCGTCACCGGCAACCTCAAGCTCGAGCCGCTGGCGGATCCCGCCGGGGCCGTCGACCTCTGGCGCCGGCTGCTGGCGCTGGCGCCCGGCCAGCCGGTGTGGATCGCCGGCAGCACGCACCGCGGAGAGGAAGAGGCAGTGCTCGACGCCCACGGCCGCGCGCGGCTCGAACGCGCGGATCTGGCGCTGGTGCTGGCGCCGCGCCATCCCGAGCGCGTCGGCGAGGTGCTCGGCCTGCTCAAGTCGCGGGGGCTGGCGGCCGTGCGCCGCACCGACCTGCCGGCCCGGCGCAGCCCGGGCGCGATCATCGTGCTCGATACGGTGGGCGAGCTGGCCCAGCTCTACGCCGTCGCCGACGTCGTCTTCGTCGGCGGCAGCCTGGCGCCGCTCGGCGGCCACAACATGCTGGAGCCGGCGTTCCGCGGCAAGCCCGTGCTCTTCGGCCCGCACACGAGCAACTTCCGCGACGCGGCCGGTGTCCTGATCGACAGCGGCGGCGGCGTGGTGGTGCGCGACGCCGCCGAGCTCGGCGGCGAGCTGTGCCGGCTGCTGGACGATCCCGAGCTGCGCGCGCGCCGGGGTGCGGCCGGGCGCGACGCGGTGGCGCTGCGCCACGGCGCCGTGCGGGCGACGCTGGACCTCATCGCGCAGTACCTGTATCCGAAGCCGCCGGCATGAGCGCGCGCAACCGGATCGTCCACGGCTGGGAGCGCGGCTTCACCGCCGGCGCCGGCGGGCTGCTGTCGGCGGTGGCCGGCAGCTATCGCGGGCTGCTCGGCGCGCGCGAATGGCTCTACGGGCGGGGCGTGCTCACCTCGCGCGGGCTCGACTGCCCGGTGATCGCGGTCGGCAACATCACGGTCGGCGGCACCGGCAAGACGCCGGCGGTGGAGCTGGTGGTGCGCACCCTGTTCGACTTCGGCCATCGGCCCGGCGTGTTGAGCCGTGGCTACGGCCGCCGCAGCAGCGGCGTGCAGGTCGTCGCCGACGCCGCCTCGATCCGGCTCGACGCCGAGGAGGCCGGCGACGAACCATTCCTGCTCGCGCGCCGGCTGCCCGGCGTGCCCGTCGTCGTCGGCTCCAACCGTTACGAATCCGGGCGGCTCGCGCGGGAGCGCTTCGGCATCACCGCGCTCGTGCTCGACGACGGCTTTCAGCACCGGACGCTGCGCAAGGACCTGGAGATCGTGATGGCGCGCGCGGCGAACCCGTGGGGCAACGGGCGGCTGCTGCCCGGCGGACCGCTGCGCGAGCCGCTCGAGGGCCTCGCCCGCGCGGACCTGATCGTCGCCACCGGCGCCCGCCGCGCCGCCGAGGCCGCCGAGGTGCAGGCGACGGTGAAGCGGCTCGCGCCCGGCGTGCCGGTGCTGACGGCGGTGCACGTGCCGACGGAGTGCTTCGAGTCGGGCGCGATGCGGTTCGTGCCGCTCACCGTCCTCGCCGGCGCCAAGCTGCTGGCCTTCGCCGGCATCGGCGCACCGGCCGCGTTCCAGCGCACCCTCGCGGAGGCGGCCGTCGCCGTGGCCGGGCTGCAGCCGTTCGCGGATCATCACTGGTACACGCGCGAGGACCTCGCGCGTCTCGAGCGTCGCGCGGTCGATCTCGGCGCCGACGGCCTGGTGACGACGGAGAAGGACTGGGTGAGGCTGCGGGCGCTGCCGCCGCTCAAGCGCCCGCTCTACGTCCTGAGCGTGCAGCTGCGCCTGACGTCGGGCGAGACCGAATGGCGCTCGGCGTTCGAGCGACTGCCGCGCCCGTGACGTCGCGATGAACGTCGCGGTGCGACTTCCGAACTGGCTGGGCGACACGGTGATGGCGGTGCCGGTGCTGGCCGCCGTCCGCGCGGCCTGGCCCGATGCGCGTGTGCTGGCAGCGGGGCCGTGGGCCCCGCTGCTCGCGGGGCAGGGGCTCGCCGAGGTGCTCGTCGACTATCCGCGCTCGTGGAGCGGGCGCCTGCGCGCCGCCGACACCGTCTCCCGCTTCGGGCCCGATCTCGCCATCGTGCTGCCCAACTCGTTCGAGTCGGCACTGGCCGCCTGGTACTGGGGCGCGCGCCGGCGGATCGGCTACGCGGCCGGTGGACGCTCGGCGCTCCTGACCGACGTCGTGCCGCTCCCGTCGCCGCGCCGGCATCAGATCGACGAATATCTCGCGCTCGTGGAGCGCGCCGGCGTCCCGGCCGTGACGCGCGAGCCGCGGCTGGCGCCACCGGCCGTCGACGCGGCCGAGCGGGCGGAGGTGCTCCGACTGCTCGACGCCGCCGGCGTGCCGGCGCGACCGGCCCGCGGCGCCACGCCGATCCTGCTCGGCACGCCGGGCGAGGCGCCGGCGGCCGCCCGGGTCGGCGCGGCGGTGTCGGTGCCGAGCCTGGTCGGGCGCGATCGGCCCGCGCTGCTGCCGGCCCTGCTGACCGAGATCGATGCGCTGGTGAGCGGCGACACCGGCGTCGGACACCTCGCGACCGCGCTCGGCACGCCGTCGGTGACGCTGTTCGGGCCGACGGATCCCGCGCGGAGCGCGCCGCGCGGCCGCGCCGCCGTCGTCACCCATCCCGTGCCGTGCGCGCCCTGTTTCTACCGCGCCTGTCCGATCGAGCATCCGTGCCTGCGCGGCGTCACGCCCGAGGAGGTGCACGCGCGCGCGGCCGCGTTGCTGGAGCCGGTCGCGTGAGCGACCGGCCGCTGCGCATCCTGCACCTGGCCGCCAACCGCTGGTGGACGGGCAGCGCCGATCCGATCATCCGGCTGGTCGTCGGGCTGCGCGCCCGGGGCCATCACGTGCTGCTCGGCGTGACCCCCGGCGATCGCTTCGAGGCCAAGGCGCGCGAGGTCGGGCTGCCGCTGGTCGACGGGGTGCGGCTGCGCCCGCGCGTCTCGCCGGTCGACCTGGCGCGCGACGCCGCCCGGCTGCGCGCGGTGGTGGCGGGCGAGGGCATCGACGTCGTGCACGCCCACCATTCGCACGATCACTGGCTCTCGCTGGCGGTCCGGCCGCGTCGAGCGGACGGCACCCGCGCGGCGCTGGCGCGCACGTTCCACAACGTGCGCTCGGTCCGGCGCTCGCTGGCCACGCGGCCGCTCTACCGGCGCACGGCGGCGCTCTTCGCGGTCTCGCGCCAGATCGAGACCGCGTGCCGCGAAGCCGGGATTCCCGCCGAGCGGGTCTGGTGGATCCCGGGCGCGGCCGATCCACGATTCCGCGACTCGGGCGACGGCGAGGCGATCCGCCGCGAGTTCGGGCTCGGCCGCGCGCCGGTGGTCGTCTCCGTCGCGCGCTTCGCGGCCAACCGCCGTCACGATCTGCTGCTGGCCGGCTTCGGACAGCTGCTCGAGAAGCTGCCCGACGCGCGGCTGCTGCTGGTCGGCAAGGGCGAGCGGCGCAGTCGGCTCGAGCAGCTCGTCGCCGACCTCGGCCTGCAGCGGCGGGTCATCTTCACCGGCTATCGTGATCGCGATCTGCCGGAAGTCCTGGCCGCCGCCGACTGCTTCGCCCTCATGGCCGCCGGCTCCGACGAGTCGTGTCGGGCCGCCCTGGAGGCGATGGCGGCGGCACGGCCGGTGGTCGCGCGGCGGGTTGGCGCGCTGCCGGAGACGGTGCTCGACGGTAAGACCGGGCGCCTGATCGAGGACGAGCGGCCGGAGAGCGTGGCGGCGGCGCTGGCGGAGATCCTCGGCGATCCCGTGCGCGCGCGCGCGATGGGCGAGGCGGGCCGGCGCCGCGCGGCCAGCGAGTTCAGCCCCGAGCGCTCCGTCACGATCGTCGAGGACGTCTATCGCGGCATCCTGCGCGTGTGAAGATCCTGCACCTCGTCTCGTGCCGCGGCTGGTCGTCGGACGCGTACTGGGCCGCGCGCGCCGTCGGTGAGCTCGAGCGTCGCGGGCACCAGGTCACGCTCGGCTGTCGCGCCGGTACCGAGCACGCGGTGATCGACCGCGCCCGCCGCGAGGGCGTGTCGAGCATCGCCACCTTCACCTTCGCCGGTGGCGTGCGTCCCGGTGTCGACCTCGGCGACGTCCGGCGGTTGCGCGCCGCGATCGCCGCCGCCGACGTGGTGCACGTGCACCGCGGCAAGGAGCACTGGCTGGCGGTCGTCGCCGCGCGGCTGGCCGGGGGGCGCCCCATCGTCCGCACGCGCCACATCGCGCAGGCGGTGCGCCCCCATGCCGGGAATCGCTGGCTGTACGGCCGGGCCACCGCGCTGGTCGTGACGGTGACGGAGGCGATCCGCGGACAGTGCCTGGCGGCCGGGCTGCTGTCGCCCGAGCGCATCGTGACGCTGGCCGGCGGCGCCGATGCCGACGCGTATCGCCCGGCGCCCGCCGTCCCGGCCGTGCGCCGCGCGCTGGGGGGCGAGGACGACCGGCCGCTGGTCGGCGTCGTCTCCGGGCTGCGCGTGATGAAGGGCCATCGCGTCGTCATCGACGCGGCGGCCCGCCTGGCGGCGGCCGGCGTGCGGCCACGGATCGTGTTCGTCGGCGGCGGCCCGACGGAGCGTGCGCTCCGCCACGC
Organism: Candidatus Rokuibacteriota bacterium; assembly: GCA_005887895.1. Taxonomy (GTDB): domain Bacteria; phylum Methylomirabilota; class Methylomirabilia; order Rokubacteriales; family CSP1-6; genus AR5. The sequence goes on along the minus strand of VBPC01000267.1, from coordinate 35,280 downwards.
GATCGCCAAGGCGGGGCTGGACGAGCAGGTCGCGCTGGCCGGCTTCGTGTCCGACCTGCCGAGGGTGATGGCGGCGCTCGACGTCGGCCTCTACGTGCCGCTCGAGTCCGATGGCATGTCGCGCGTGGTCTTCGAGTACCTCGCCGCCGGCCGCCCGCTCATCGCCGCCCGCGTCGGCGTGGTCGCCGAGGTGCTCACCGACGGCACGCACGCCGCGCTGGTGCCGGCCGGCGACGCCGCCGCGCTGGCCGCGCGCCTGGCCGCGCTGCTCGACGACGCCGCGCTCCGCGTCCGCCTCGGCGAGGCCGGCCGCAATCTCGTCGTCGAGCGCTACTCGGGTGCGCGCCTGGCCGCCGGCCTCGAGACGCACTACGCGCGGCTGGCCGCGGCGTGAAGATCTCGATCCTCGCCTTCGACCTCTCGAACAACGCGACGGGCCGTGCCGATCTGCTCGCGCGTCTGCTGGCGCCGCTGGCCGACGTCGAGGTCGTCGGTCCCCGCTTCGGCGAGAGCCTGTGGCGCCCGGCGCGCGGCGGCGCGGTCGTCCATCGCGCGCTCGCGGTGAACGGCGCCCGTCGCTACCCGCGCTTCGCCGGGCGGTGGGCCGCGCTGGCCGCGCAGGCCGACGGCGACGTGCTCTACGCGAGCAAGCCGCGCGCGACCAGCTACGGCGTCGCCCTGCTGGCGCGCCGCCGCCGCCCGCGCCCGCTGCTGCTCGACATCGACGACTGGGAGGTCGGCTTCTTTCGCCGCGCGGGCGGCTGGGGCACGCTCGGCCGCGCGCTCAACGTCGGCAATCCCAACGGCCTGCCGTGGACCTGGCTGATGGAGCGGCGCATCCGCCGGGCCGACGCCGTCACCGTCGCCTCGCGCTTCCTCGAGCGGCGCTTCGGCGGCACGCTCATCCCGCACGTGCGCGACACCGACGCGTGGGATCCCGGGCGCTACGACCGCGCGGCCGCCCGCGCCGCGCTCGGGATCGGCGCCGAGCGTGTCGTGATGTTCCTCGGCACGCCGCGTGGTCACAAGGGCGTCGACGACCTGGTCGAGGCGGTCGGCGCCACCGCGCCCGACGTCCGCCTGCTCCTGATCGGCGCCGACCCGGGCGGCGAGGCCGGCCGCCGGTGGGCGGCCCGGCCCTGGGTGCGCCTGGTCGGGGAGATTCCGTTCGACGACGTGCCGCGCTACCTGATCGCGGCCGACGCGGTGGCGATCCCGCAGCGCGCGACGACCGACACCGTGGGCCAGGTCCCGGCCAAGCTCTTCGACGCGATGGCGCTGGCCCGCCCGATCGTCTCCACGGCCGTCTCGATGATCCCGGAGATCCTCGACGGCTGCGGCGTGCTGGTGCCGCCGGGCGACGTCGTGGCGCTGGGCGCCTCGCTGAAGCGGCTGCTCGACGATCCCGACACCGCCGCCGAGATGGGGCGCCGCGCGCGAGAGCGCTGCCGCGCGCACTACAGCTTCGCGGCGGCGCGCGCCGTGCTGTTCCCGCTCGTCGAGCGGATCGTCGCCGGGCGCCGGCGGTGAAGATCCTCATCGTCTCGCGGCCGTTCGTCTTCCACGGCGGCGTCGAGCGGGCGACGGTCGGCTTCGTCGAGGCGCTGCTGGCCCACGGGCACGAGGTGCACCTGCTGAGCCCGCGAGGCCAGCAGCCGTTGCGCGGCGTGACCGTGCACACGCTCGCGCTGCCGCCGGTGCCGGGCCCGGCCCGCGTGCTGGCGCTGGCGCTGGCCGCGCGGCTCGCCGTGCGTCGCCGCGCGTGGGATGCCGTGCAGAGCCACGAGCGCACGCTCGGCCAGGACGTGTACCGGGCGGGCGAGGGATGCCACCGCGCCTACCTGGCGGCGATGGGCCCGAGCTTCCACCGCCGGGCCGTCTACCACCGGCTGCTGCTCGCGCTGGAGCGGCGCGTGTTCACGCGCACGCCGGAGATCGTGGCGATCTCCCGGCTCGGCGCCGGTGAGATCGCCGCGCTGTACGGGGTGCCGGAGACGCGCCTCACCGTCGTCTACAACGGCGTCGACCTCGCCCGCTTCCATCCCGACAACCGCGCGCGGCACCGCGCGTGCGCGCGCGGTGAGGCCGGCGTGCCCGCCGGCGCGTGGACCGCGCTCTTCGCCGGCAGCGGCTTCGAGCGCAAGGGCCTCGCCACCGCGATCGAGGCCCTCGCACGGCTCGACGACCGCGCCAGCCGGCTGCTCGTTCTCGGCAAGGGCGATCGGCGGCCCTACGAGCGCCTGGCCGCGCAGCGCGGCATCGCCGAGCGCGTGGCGTGGCTCGGCCCGCGCCCGGACATCGAGCGCTGGTACGCCGCCGCCGATGCGCTCGTGCTGCCCACGCGCTACGAGCCGTTCGGCAACGTGCATCTGGAGGCGCTGGCCTCGGGGCTGCCGGTGGTGACGACCACGTCCGCCGGCGGCGCCGAGGTCGTGGGCGCGGACAGCGGCGCCGTCGTCGAGCCGCGCGATCCCGCTGCGGTGGCGTCGGCGCTCGAGCGGCTGCGCGCGGGGTCCACGGCCCGGACGATCGCCGGGGCGCGGGCCGCCGCCGAGCCCTTCACCTATCCCCGGCAGGTCGCCGCGTTCGAGCGGATCTACCGCCGCCTGCCGTCGCGCGCGCGGCTTTTACCTTGAGAAATCGCTAGCATCCGGCTTACACTTCGGTGGTGACTTCACGCCTCGCCGGGGGCCGCCATCGCCTGCTCGACACGGTCGCGGGGTTCCGCGGCCGGACGATCGTCGTCGTCGGCGACTTGATCGCCGACGAGTATCTCTTCGGCAAGCCGGCCCGCATCTCGCGCGAGGCGCCCGTGCTCATCCTGCGCTTCACCGAGCGCGAGATCCTGCTGGGTGGCGCCGCCAACGCCGCGCACAACGTCCACGCCCTCGGCGCCCGCGCGCTGCCGATCGGCGTCGTTGGCCGCGACGCCGCCGGCGACGAGCTGCTCACGCTCTTCCGCGCCGCCGGCGTCCCGACGGACGGCATCGTCACCGAGAACGGCCGCACCACGCCGGTGAAGACGCGGATCATGGCGGGCGGCTACCAGGCCACGCGCCAGCAGGTGGTACGGCTGGACCGCGAGCCGGCCGGCGAGCTGCAGGCGATCACCGAGGACGCGCTCGTCGCGCGGCTCACGGCGCTGGCCGAGCGCGCCGACGCGATCCTGCTCTCCGACTATGGCTACGGCACGGTCACGCCGCGCGCGTTCGAGCGCATCCGGGCCATCGCGCGTCGCAGCGGCGCCGTCGTCAGCGTGGACAGCCGCTACCAGCTGCCGCGCTTCACCGGGATCACCGCCGCCACTCCCAACGAGGCCGAGCTGGAGCAGCTGGTCGGCGCCGCATCGGACGACGAGCGCGGCGTCGAGAAAGCGGGCCGTCAGCTCCTGGAGCGGCTCGACGCGCGCCTGTTGCTCGTCACGCGCGGCAGCCGCGGCCTGGCCCTGCTCGAGCGCGACGGCGCCACCACGTTCATCCCGATCCACGGCACCGACGAGATCGCCGACGTCACCGGCGCCGGCGACACCGTGATCTCCACGTTCACCGTCGCGCTCGCCTGCGGCGCGGCGCCGATCGACGCCGCCACCCTGGCCAACATGGCCGGCGGCATCGTGGTGATGAAGCGCGGCACCGCGACGGTCTCGCCGTCGGAGCTCGGCGACGCCCTCGGGGGTGCGTGACGGGCCAGGGACTGACGCCGGAGGCGGCGGCGACGCTGGCCGCGCGGCTGCGGGCCCAGGGCAAGCGTGTCGTGCTCGCCAACGGCTGTTTCGACCTGCTGCACGTCGGCCACGTGCGGTATCTCGCCGCCGCCCGGGCCCTGGGCGACGTCCTCTTCGTGGGCATCAACGGCGACGCCGCGGTCACGCGCCTGAAGGGACGGGGGCGGCCGCTCATGCCGGCCGGCGAGCGCGTCGAGATGCTGGCCGCGCTGCGGGCCGTCGACCACGTCGTCGTCTTCGACGAGGACACCGCCGATCGCCTCGTGGCGCTGGTCCGGCCCGGCGTCCACGCCAAGGGCACCGACTATACCGAGGCGTCCGTGCCGGAAGCCGCGTCCGTGCGCGCCGTGGGCGGCCGCGTCGCCATCGTCGGCGACCCCAAGGATCACGCGACGCGCGACCTGATCGCTCGCATCCGCGAGGCCCACGACGATGGCCGCTGACGCCCCGCGCATCGCGCTGATCAAGCTGTCCTCGCTGGGCGACGTGATTCACGCGCTGCCAGTGGCGGCCACGCTGCGGGCGGCCCGGCCAGGCGTCCGGCTGACGTGGATCGCGGAGCGTCGCGAGGCGACGCTGCTGCGCGGGCATCCGGCCCTCGACGAGGTCATCGTCGCCGACACGCGCGGCTGGCGGCGCGCGCGAACGCTGCCGGCGCTGCGCGCCGCCGTCGCCGACGCGCGAGCGCTGCGGCGCCGGCTGGCCGCGCTGCGCGTCGACGTCGCGCTCGATCTGCAGGGTCTGGTCAAGAGTGGCCTGCTGGTGGCGGCCTGCCGCGCGCCGGTGCGGATCGGCTTCGATCGACGCGTGAGCCGCGAGCCCCTCGGCGCGGTGTTCACCAACCGCCACGTGCTGCCGCCGCCGACCGCGCGCCACGTGGTCGAGCAGTACCTGGCGCTGCTGGCCCCGCTCGGGATCGCCGAGCGGCGGCTGGAATTCCGCCTGCCGGTGGTGGCCGCGGCCGAGGCCGGCATCGACAACTGGCTCGCCGCCCACGGGCTCAAGCCGCAGCGACGGCTGGTGGTGCTGAACCCGGGGGCCGGCCGCGCCGACAAGCGCTGGCCCGTGAGCCACTTCGCGACACTGGCGCGCGCGCTCGCCCAGGAGGCCGGCGCCGACGTCGTCGTCGCGTGGGGGCCGGGCGAGGAGTCGGCGGCACTCGGGATCGTGGACGGCGCCGCCACCGCCGGCGTGCTGCTGGCGCCGCCGACGGACCTGGCCGCGTTGATCGCGCTCCTGCGCCGGGCCAGCGTCATGGTGGCCGCCGACACGGGACCGCTCCACCTGGCGGCGGCGCTCGGCACGCCGTGCGTCGGGCTGTACGGGCCGACGTCGCCGGAACGCAACGGGCCGTATGGCGCCGGCCATCGCGGGCTGGCGAGCCCGGACGGCCGCATGGCCTCGCTCGTGCCGGCGTCGGCGCTGTCGGCGGTAAGCGAGGTGATGGCGTGACGCGGCCGCGGCTGTCGGTGGTCGTCGTCACCCTGAACGAGGCGGAGCGGATTCGCGCCTGCCTGGAGTCGGTCGTGTGGGCCGACGAGCTGGTCGTGGTGGACGCCGAGTCGCAGGACAAGACAGTGCTGATCGCGCGCGAGCTGACCGACCGCGTCTTCGTCCGGCCCTGGCCGGGGTTCGCCGCCCAGAAGAACTTCGCCATCGCGCAGGCGACCGGCGACTGGATCCTGTCGCTCGACGCCGACGAGACGGTCTCGCCGCCGCTGCGCGCGGAGATCGAGGCGGTCGTCAGGGGGGCCGGCGAGGCCGCCGGCTACACCGTCCCCCGGCGTAACGTGTTCTGGGGCGCGTGGGTCCGGCACGGCGGGCTCTATCCCGACCGGCAGCTGCGGCTCTTCCGGCGCGGGCACGGCCGCTTCCTCGAGCGCGCGGTGCACGAGTCGGTCACCGTCGACGGCGCCGTCGGTCGTCTGGCCGGCCACCTCGAGCATCGCTCGTATCGCGACGTCGCCGATTTCCTCGCGCGCGCCGACCGCTACGCCTCCCTCGCCGCCGACGAGTGGCTGGCCGCCGGACGTCCGGTGCGGCCGCTGCGCGACCTGGTCGCGCGGCCGATCGGACGCTTTCTCGGCATGTACCTCGCACGCGCCGGCTTCCTGGACGGCTGGAGGGGATTCCTCTTGGCGACGCTCTATGCGTACTATGTCTTCATGCGCTCGGCCAAGGCGTGGGAGAGAGTGAGGCGGTGATGGCGGCACGGGAGCGGGTCTTGTCGGGCATGCGGCCGAGCGGCCGGCTGCACCTGGGGAACTACCTCGGGGCGCTGGCCAACTGGGTCAAGCTGCAGGACGACCACGAGTGCTTCTACTTCTCGGCCGACTGGCACGTGCTGACCGACCGCCTCGACGTCCGCGACGTGCCGGCCAGCACGCTGGAGATGGCGGCCGACTGGCTGGGCGCGGGGCTCGACCCCGAGCGCTCGACGCTCTTCATCCAGTCGCTGGTGCCCGAGCACGCCGAGCTGCACCTGCTCTTCTCGATGGTCACGCCGGTGAGCTGGCTGGAGCGCGTGCCGACCTATCGCGAGCGGATCGAACAGCAGGAGATCGCGTCGCCGTCCTACGGCCTGCTCGGCTATCCGCTGCTGCAGGCGGCGGACATCCTCATGTACAAGGCCCGGTACGTGCCGGTGGGCATCGACCAGGCGCCGCACGTCGAGCTGACCCGGGAGGTGGCGCGCCGGTTCAACAACGCCTTCGGCCCCGTGTTCCCGGAGCCCGACGTCAAGCTGACCGAGATCCCGAAGGTCCCCGGCACCGACGGGCGAAAGATGTCGAAGTCGTACGGCAACGACATCGAGCTGGCCGACAGTCCCGAGACGATCCGCGCCAAGGTGCGGCCGATGGTCACCGACCCGGCGCGCAAGCGACGCAGCGATCCCGGCAATCCCGACGTGTGCCCGGTGTTCGACCTGCACAAGATCTTCACGCCCCAGCCCGACCTCGACTTCTGCGCGACGAACTGCCGCACGGCGGGCTTCGGGTGCCTGGACTGCAAGGAGATCTTGTTGAAGCACATGCTGCCGCCGCTGGAGAAGATCCGGGATCGCCGCCAGCACTACGCCGAGAAGCCGGACATGATCAAGCAGGTGCTGGTCGAGGGCTCGCGACGGGCGCGAGCGGTTGCGCAACGGACGATGACGGAGGTGCGGAGCGCGGTGCGTCTGACTCCATGACCGAGTCCGCCATCAGCCCCGAAACCGAGCTGCGGCTCCGCGTCGGCGACTTCGAGGGGCCGTTCGACCTGCTCCTGCACCTCTGCCGCACCAACGAGATCGACCTCGCGTCGCTTCCGGTGCGCACGATCACCGATCAGTACCTGGCCCACCTGGAGGCGATCGAGTTCCGCGACCTCGAGACGGCCGGCGCCTACCTCGTGATGGCGGCCACGCTCATCTACCTCAAGTCGAAGCTGCTGGTGCCGCCCGACGAGACCGCCGACGAGGCGCTCGACGACGAGGCGCTGGCCCTCAAGCAGGAGCTGGAGGAGCGGCTGCGCGCCTACGCGCGCGTGAAGGTGCAGGGCACCTGGCTGGGCGAGCGCGAGGCCGAGCAGCTCCTCATCTGGGGCCGGCCCTCGAGCACGCTGCCGGCGCCCGACGACGTGCCGCTCGAGGATCTCTCGGTGCACTGGCTGGAGCGGTCGATGAAGCGGCTGATCGAGGAGCAGCAGCGGCGGCGGCCGCGCGACATCGAGCCGAACCCGCCGTCGGTGCTCGAGCGGATGACCGAGATCCTCTCGCTCCTGCGCGACACGTGGTCGCTCCTGTTCAGCTCGATGACGGGGGACGAGCGCCGCCGCTCGGAGATCGTCGTCACGCTGCTGGCCGTGCTCGAGCTGTCCCGCCAGGGCAAGATCCGCACGCAACAGACGGAGCTGTTCGGCGACATCGTGATCGAACGCCAGGCCGTGGCGTCCATGGAAGGAGAGCTGCCGAGTGCCTAACCCGATCGACGTGGTCGAGGCCCTGCTGTTCGCCTCCGACGTGCCGCTCGAGCCGGAGCGCATCCGCGACGTGCTCGATCTCGAGAACGTCGCCGCCGCCCGCGGGCTCGCCGAGGAGCTGATCGCCCGCTACGAGAGCGAGCCGCGCGGGCTCGCGATCGTCGAGGTCGGCGGCGGCTATCGGATGGTCACGCGGCCCGAGCTGGCGCCCTGGCTCGTGCGCCTGGCGCGCGCCCGCGCGCGCGTGCGGCTCTCGCGGCCCGCGCTGGAGACGCTGGCGATCATCGCCTACAAGCAGCCGGTCTCGCGCCCGGAGCTCGACGCCGTGCGGGGGGTCAACTCCGAAGCCGTGCTCGACAACCTGCTGGAGCGGCGGCTGATCCGCATCGGCGGGCGCAAGGAAGCCCCCGGCCGGCCGTTCCTGTACGAGACGACGCGCGAGTTCATGGTGGCGTTCGGCCTGCGGGACCTGGCCGATCTTCCCAAGGTCGAGGGCGAGCTGGTGATTCCCGAGAGCCTCGCGCCCGAGGTGACCGCGGCCGCCGAAAGCCATGGCCAAGCTGAGACTGAACAAGATCCTGTCCCAGGCAGGGCTGACCTCTCGCCGCGGAGCTGACCAGCTCATCCTCGAAGGCCGCGTCGCCGTCAACGGCGCCGTGGTCCGCGAGCCGGGCACCGTGGCCGATCCGGCCCTCGACCGCGTCGTCGTCGACGGCCGGCCGTTGCCGGGCGCCGAGGCGCCGCAATACCTCCTGCTGCACAAGCCCGCCGGCGTGGTCAGCACCGTGCGCGATCCACAGAACCGTCCGGTCGTCACCGCGTTGCTCCCCGCCGAGGTGCGCGAGCGCGTCTACCCGGTGGGCCGGCTCGACGCCGACGTCGAGGGCGTGCTGCTGCTGACCAACGACGGCGCGCTCACGCACCGGCTCCTTCACCCGCGCTACGCGCTGCCCCGCGTGTACGAGGCGGACGTGAGCGGGCGGGTGAGCCCGGCCGATCTTCCGCGCTGGCGTCGCGGCGTCACGCTCGCCGACGGCGCCGCGACGCCGCTCGACGTCGCCCTGGTGACCGGCGGGGCGACGACGAGTCGCCTGCGTCTGACCTTCACCGAGGGCCGCAAGCACGAGGTGAAGCGCTACTGCGAGGCGCTGGGTCATCGCGTGCAACGGCTACGGCGGGTCGCCTTCGGCCCCGTCGCGCTCGGCGCGCTTCCGGTCGGCGCCTGTCGGCCCCTGACCACGCGCGAGGTCGCCGCGCTGCGGGCGGCGGCGGCCGCGGCGCCGCCGCCGCGGGTCCGGGACGCGCGCTGATTGCTTGCGAAGGCCGCGAGCGTTCGCCTATAATGGCCGATACTCAGCAGAGAGCGTGCGCAGGAGTCCCTATGGACCTGGGCGATTGGCGCTCCAGGATCAGCGAACTCGATAACCAGATTCTCAACCTCCTCAACCAGCGCGCCGAGGCCGCCCTCCAGATCGGAGACCTCAAACGACGGCAGGATGCGCCGTCGTATGTCCCGGAGCGGGAGGCCTCGATTCTGAGTCGACTCGCCGCGAGCAACCGCGGTCCGTTGACGGCCGAGGCGGTCCTCGCCATCTGGCGCGAGATCCTGTCGGCGTGCCGGGCCCTGGAGGCGCCGGTGACGGTCGCCTACCTGGCGCCGCCGGCCACCTTCACGCACCAGGCCGCCCGCGAGCGCTTCGGCGAGGCGGTGACCTACCATGCCTCACGCTCGATCGCCGACATCTTCGAGGACGTCGAGCGCGGCCGCGCCCAGTTCGGCGTGGTGCCGGTGGAGAACTCCATCGAGGGCGCCGTCAACGTCACCCTCGACCGGCTGCTGGAGTCCGATCTGAAGATCTGCGGCGAGCTGACGCTGGAGATCGGCCAGTGCCTGCTGTCGCGGGCCGGCGAGCTGCGCGAGATCAAGCGCGTGCTGTCGCACCCGCAAGGGCTGGCGCAGTGCCGCGGCTGGCTGGCCGCCAACCTGCCGGACGTGCCCGTCGAGGAGACGAACTCCACAGCGGGCGCCGCCGAGCTCGCCGCCAACGATCCCACGCTGGCCGCCATCGCCTCCGCGATGGCCGGGCGGATGTACGGGGTGCCGGTGCTGCGGGAGCGCATCGAGGACAACCGGCAGAACACGACGCGCTTCCTCGTGATCGGACGCTACAATCCCGGCCCGAGCGGGCGGGACAAGACGTCCATCCTCTTCGCCATGCCCAACCAGCCGGGCGCGCTCTACCGAATCCTGGAGCCGTTCGCGCGGGTCGGCCTCAACCTGACCAAGATCGAGTCCCGCCCGACCAAGCGGGAGCGGTGGGACTTCGTCATGTTCGTCGACTTCGAGGGCCATCGCGAGACCCCCATCGTGGCCGGCGCGCTGAGCGAGATCGCGGAGCGAACCCGCTTCCTGAAGATCCTGGGCTCGTACCCCGCGGCATAAGGAGAGAGCATGCACACGCAGTGGGAGTCCCTGGCCAACGAGCACATCCTGGGCATCGCGCCCTACGAGCCCGGCAAGCCGGTCGAGGAGCTGGAGCGCGAGCTCGGCATCCACGATGCGATCAAGCTGGCGTCGAACGAGAACCCGCTGGCGCCCTCCGACCGCGTGCAGCAGGCGATCAGGGCCGCGCTGACGAACCTCAACCGCTATCCCGACGGCAGCGGCTACTACCTGCGCCAGGCGCTCGCCAAGAAGCACGACGTCACCGGGGATCAGGTGGTGCTCGGCAACGGCTCCAACGAGCTGATCGAGCTGCTGGTGCGCACGTTCCTGCGACCGGGCGACGAGGCGGTGGTGCCGCATCCCTCGTTCGTGGTCTACCCGATGATCGTGCAGGCGGCCGGCGGCATCCGGGTCATGGTCATGTTGAAGGACCACCGCCTCGACCTGGAGGCCATGGCCCGCGCCATCACCCCGATGACGAAGATCGTGTTCATCGCCAACCCGAACAACCCGACGGCGACGATCGTCACCGCCGACGAGGTCGCCCACTTCATGTCGCGCGTGCCCGAGCGCACGATCGTCGTCTTCGACGAGGCCTACATCGAGTTCGCCCACGGCCCCGACTTCCCGGAGACGCTCGCGTACGTCAAGCAGGGCCGCAAGGTCGTGGTGCTGCGGACGTTCTCCAAGGCCGCCAGCCTGGCCGGCCTCCGCGTCGGCTACGGCGTGGCCGACGCCGACGCCATCGCGTTGATGCACCGCATCCGCCAGCCCTTCAACGTCAACGCGCTGGCCCAGGTGGCCGCGCTGGCCGCGCTGGAAGACGACTCCCACACCCTCGAGTGCGTGCGCATGATCGAGGCCGGCCGCCACTATCTCTACGACGAGTTCAACGCGCTCGGCGTGAAGTACGTCCCGTCGCGCGGGAACTTCATCCTGGTCGACGTCGGCCGCAGCGCGTCCGACATCTATCAGCGGCTGCTCAAGGAGGGCGTGATCGTCCGGCCGATGACGCCGTTCGGCATGGAGTCCGCCCTGCGGATCACCGTCGGGACGCCGCAGGAGAACCGGCGCCTCGTCAAGGCGCTCCGCAACGTGCTGGGGAAGAGCTCGGCGTGATCGAGCGGCTGGCGATCGTCGGCATCGGCCTGCTCGGCGGCTCGGTGGCCAAGGCGGCCCGGGCGCACGCGGTCGCCCGCGAGATCGTCGGCGTCGGCCGCGACCTCACGCGCCTGCGGCCGGCGCTCGACGACGGCACGCTCGATCGCGCCGTCACCGACGTGGCGGACGGCGTGCGCGGCGCCGACCGGATCGTGCTGGCGGCGCCGGTGCTGGCCAACGAGACGCTGCTCGCCCAGGCCTGGCGGGCGGCGGCCGCCGGCGCGCTGCTCACCGACGTCGGCTCGACCAAGCGGGGCATCGTGGCCGCCGCCGAGCGCCTGGCGGCCGGCCGCGCCGACGTGCAGTTCGTCGGCAGCCACCCGATGGCCGGCTCCGAGCAGAGCGGCTACGCCGTCGCCCGGGTCGACCTGTTCCAGGGCGCGACCGTCGTCGTCACGCCGACCGAGGCGAACGATCCGACCGCCGTCAAGAGCGTCGGCGAGTTCTGGGCCGCGCTGGGCGCCCGTGTCGTCACGCTCGATCCCGATACCCACGACCGTGCCGTGGCCGCCATCAGCCATCTGCCGCACATGGTGGCGTGGGCGCTCGTGGACGCGGTCGCGCGCTTCGAGCCGGACGCGCTGGCGATCGCCGCCCGCGGCTTCAAGGACACCACGCGCATCGCCGCCTCCGATCCGGAGGTGTGGCGCGAGATCCTGATGGCGAATCTCCCGGCGGTGACGGCCAGCGTGGCCGCGTTCCGGGAGGCGCTCGGCGAGCTCGAGCGGCTGGTGGCCGACGGCGACGGCGCCGCGCTGACGGCGCGGCTGGCCCGGGTGAAGGCGACGCGGGAGCGCCTGTCGTGAAGTTCCGGGTGGCGCCGACTCGGCGCTTGCAGGGCGAGGGCGAGGTGCCGGGCGACAAGTCCGTGTCGCACCGGGCCGCGCTGCTCGGCGCGCTGGCCGAGGGCGTGAGCGAGGTCCACGGCTTCCTGGAGGCCGAGGACTGCCTATGCACGCTGGCCGCCGTCCAGGCGCTCGGGGCGGAGGTGACGCGCAAGGCGCCCGGCCATTACCGAATTGCCGGCAGCGGCCGGCGAGGGCTGAGCGAGCCGTCCGACGTGATCGACTGCGGCAACTCCGGCACGCTGGCGCGCCTGCTGCCCGGCGTGCTGACCGGCCTGCCCTTCTGGACGCTGCTCACCGGTGACGCCTCGCTGCGCGGCCGGCCGATGGGCCGGATCGCCGAGCCGCTGCGCGCGATGGGCGCGACGATCGTCGGCCGCGCGGAGGGCACGCGGCTGCCGCTGGCCATCCGCGGCAGCACGACCCCGAAGGCCATCGACTACGCGACGCCGGTGGCGTCGGCGCAGGTCAAGTCCGCGGTGCTGCTGGCCGGCCTCGCCGCCGACGGGCCGGTGAGCGTGACCGAGCCGGCGCCGTCGCGCGATCATTCCGAGCGGATGCTGCGGCGCTTCGGCGTGCGCGTGACGACCGCCGAGCGAACCGTCCGTCTCGTGCCCGGCCCGCTGCGCGCCACGTCGGTCGCCGTCCCCGGTGACATCTCGTCGGCGGCGTTCTTGCTCGTGGCGGGAGCCATCGTCGCCGAGGCGCGGGTGACGCTGCACCGTGTCGGGGTGAACCCGACGCGCACCGGCGTGCTCGACGTGCTGGAGGCGATGGGCGCGCGCGTGGCGACCGATCGGCTCGCCGACGAGGGGGAGCCCACGGCCTCGCTCACCGTGACGAGCGGCGCGCTGCGCCCGACCGAGATCGGTGGCGCCGCGCTCATCCCGCGGTTGATCGACGAGGTGCCCGTGCTGGCGGTGCTGGCGGCGATCGCCCCCGGCGTCACCGTGGTCCGCGACGCCAGGGAGTTGCGTGTGAAGGAGTCCGACCGCATCGCCGCCGTGGCCCGCGAGCTGGGCAAGATGGGCGCCGCGATCGAGGAGCGCCCGGACGGCATGGCCATCGCCGGCGGCCGCCGGCTCCACGGCGCGCGCGTCGCGAGCGGAGGCGACCACCGCATCGCCATGGCCCTCGCGGTCGCCGCCCTCGTCGCCGACGGCGAGACCCTCGTCGACGACGTCGCCTGCGTCGCCACGTCGTTCCCGGGCTTCGCCGACGTCCTCAACGCCCTGGCCGGGACGACCATTATAAGGATGGAGGAGTAGGGCCCTGGGCGGTCGAGAGCCCGTGATCACGATCGACGGTCCGGCCGGTGCCGGCAAGGGCACCGTGGCGCGGCGCCTGGCCGCCCGGCTCGGCTACCGGTTGCTCGACACCGGCGCGATGTACCGGGCACTGGCGTGGTCGGTGGCGCGCGCCGGCCTGGCGCCCGAGGACACGCCGGCGTTGCGGCGGCACGTCGAGCGCGTGCACGTCGACGTCGAGGGCGACCGCGTCGTCGTCGACGGCCGCGACGTGACGGACGAGATCCGCTCGCCGGAGATCGCGGCGCTGACCTCGCGTCTGTCGATGCTGGGTGTGGTCCGCGACAAGCTCACGCCGATGCAGCGGCGGATGGCGGCGACCGGCGGCGTCGTGCTCGAAGGCCGCGACACCGGCACCGTCGTGTGTCCCGACGCCGAGGTGAAGTTCTACCTCGACGCCTCTCTGGAGGAGCGCGCCCATCGGCGCCAGCTCGAGCTGCGCGCGCGCGGCGTGGAGGTCGACACCGAGACGGCGCGCGCTGACATCGCCGCCCGCGATGCCCAGGACTCCAGCCGCGCGCTGGCGCCGCTGCGCAGGGCGAGCGACGCGATCGAGGTGGACACGACCGGGCTGTCGGTCGAGCAGGTCGTCTCGCTGCTGGCGGAGATGGTGGAGCGGCGCCGGCGCGAGCCGATGGGGTGCGGCTAGGATGCTGTACGCGATCCTCAAGCCGCTCGCCGTGCTCGTCATGCGCCTGCTGTTCCGCGTGGAGGCCCGCGGCGCCGAGCACGTGCCCGCCGAGGGCGCGGTGCTGATCGTGGCCAATCACTCGAGCTTTCTCGATCCGCCGCTGGTCGGCGGCATGGCGCCGCGCCGGCTGACGTTCCTGGCCAAGGCCGAGCTGTTCCGCGTGCCGGTCCTGGGTCCGCTGATCCGGCGGCTGGGGGCGCACCCGGTCCGGCGCGAGGGCGCCGATGCCGCCGCGCTCCGCACGGCGCAGCGGGTGCTGGAGGACGGCAAGGCGTTGCTCATGTTCCCTGAGGGCACCCGCGGCGACGAGGGCGTGCTCCGCCCTGCCAAGCCGGGCGCGGCCCTGCTGGCGATGCACACCGGGGTGCCGGTGGTGCCGGTGTACGTCCACGGCAGTGGGCGGGCGTGGCCGCGAGGGCGGCGGCTTCCCCGGCCTGCTAAGGTGATGGTAACGTTCGGCCCGCCGCTGAGGTTCCCTCGTGCCAGCGGCACCGAGCGCAAAGCGCAATACGAGGCGGCGGGCCGACGGATGATGGCGGCGATCGCCGGCCTGCGAGACGAATCGGTCCGTGGCGCGGACGTTGCCAGAGCCCGGCGTCCGCTCCAAATACACTGAACGGAGGAACTGGCGGCATGGCGACGGACGAACCGCGGAGAAACTTCGGCGCACCCCGTACGGAGGGCGAGGGGGCCGAGGAACGCATGGAGGACTGGTTCAAGGAGGACGCGAAGACCAGCGAGTTCGAGGAGGGCGAGGTCGTCCGGGGCCGCGTGGTCCACGTCGGCAGTAGCGAAGTCCTGGTCGACGTCGGCTACAAGAGCGAGGGCGCGATCCCGATCGAGGAGTTCCACCGCCACGGCGGGCTGCCGAAGGTGGGCGACGAGATCGAGGTCTACCTCGAGGCCAAGGAGGACTCCGAGGGCCTGATCGTCCTGTCCAAGGACAAGGCCGACAAGATCAAGGTGTGGGACGCGATCACCCAGGCCTACGAGAAGGCTACGCCGGTCGAGGGCAAGGTGGTCGAGGTCGTCAAGGGCGGGCTCAGCGTGGACGTCGGCGTGAAGGCGTTCCTGCCCGGCTCCCAGGTGGACCTCCGCCCGGTGAAGAACCTCGCCGCCATGATCGGCCAGTCGATCCGCGCCAAGGTGATCAAGCTCAATCGCCGGCGGGGCAACGTCGTGCTGTCGCGCCGGGCGGTGCTTGAAGAGGAGCGCGAGGAGAAGAAGAAGCACACGCTGGAGGTGCTGGCCGAGGGCATGGTGCTCACGGGCACGGTGAAGAACATCACGGATTATGGCGCCTTCATCGACCTGGGCGGCATCGACGGCCTCCTCCACGTCACGGACATGAGCTGGGGCCGCGTCGGCCATCCCTCCGAGATCTTCCAGGTGGGCGATCAAGTCGAGGTCGTCGTCCTGCACTTCGACCGTGAGAGCGGCCGCGTCTCGCTCGGCTACAAGCAGAAGTCGTCCGACCCGTGGGAGCGCGTCGAGCAGACCTACGCGCCGGGCACCAAGGCCCGCGGCCGCGTGGTGAGCCTCACCAACTACGGCGCGTTCGTCGAGCTGGAGGCCGGGGTCGAGGGGCTGGTGCACGTCTCCGAGATGTCGTGGACGCGCCGGGTGCGGCACCCGTCGAAGATCGTCAACGTCGGCGACGAGGTCGACGTGGTCGTCCTCGACGTCAACCGGGCCGCCAAGCGGATCTCGCTCGGCATGAAGCAGGTCGAGCCCGACCCGTGGGCGACCATCGACGAACGCTATCGCGTCGGCAACCGCGTCAGCGGCAAGGTTCGCAACCTGACCGACTTCGGGGCGTTCATCGAGCTGGAGCCCGGGGTGGACGGGCTGCTGCACATCTCCGACATGTCGTGGACCCGCAACGTCGGGCACCCGTCGGAAGTGCTGAAAAAGGGGCAGGAGCTCGAGACGCAGATCCTGAACATCGACAAGGACAACAAGCGAATCTCCCTTGGCCTCAAGCAGATCCAGCCGGACCCGTGGACCACGGTGGCCCAGCGCTATCCGATGGGCTCGCGCGTGACCGGCAAGGTCGTGCGGCTCACCGACTTCGGCGCGTTCGTGGAGCTGGAGCCGGGCGTCGACGGCCTGCTGCACATCTCGCAGATGTCCAACCGCTCGGTGGGGACCCCGGCCGAGATCGTCAACGTGGGCGACGAGCTGACCCTGCTGGTCATCCGCGTCGATCCCAACGAGCGCCGCATCGGCCTCAGCCTGAAGGAGCTGGCCCACGCGATCGCGCCGCCACCGGAGTTCACCGACGAGGCCAGCCGCGCCGGCGGGCGGCGGCGGAAGGGAAAGCAGCGCTCGGACTACGACTACGAAGACGAGAACTAGGGTGGGCCGGCGACTCACGATCGTGGGGGCCGCGCTGCTGGTGTTTCTGGCCGTCGCCGGCCTGTTCGTCATCGTGGTCGGCGGCGCCCGGAGCGGCGAGGGCGGGCCCGCCCTGTTCGGGCCGCGCGTCGCCATCGTCGAGCTCGAGGGCATCATCATCGACGTCGACGACGTCGTGCGGGAGCTGAAGGCCGATCGCGAGAACCCGGCGATCCGCGCCGTCGTGATGCGCATCAACAGTCCCGGCGGCGTCGTGGGCCCCACCCAGGAGCTGCACGACGCGGTCCTCCGCCTGCGCAAGGCCGGCAAGCCGGTGGTCGCCTCGCTCGGCGCGGTGGCGGCCTCGGGCGGCTACTACGTCGCGGTGGCCTGCGACCAGATCTACGCCAATCCCGGCACGCTGACCGGCTCGATCGGCGTCATCATGCAGCTGGCCAACGTGGAGCAGCTGATGAAGAAGGTCGGCGTGGATTACGTGGTGGTGAAGGCCGGCCAGTACAAGGACATCGGCAACATCAGCCGCTCGATGACGCCGGAGGAGCGGCGCGTGCTGCAGGCGCTGCTCGACGACGTGCACGGCCAGTTCATCGGCGCCGTTGCCGCCGGCCGCAAGCTCGACCGCGACCAGGTGGCGCGCTTCGCCGATGGCCGCGTATTCTCCGGCCTGCAGGCCAAGGACCTCAAGATGGTGGACGCGCTCGGCGGCCTCGAAGACGCCGTGCTGGCGGCCGGCAAGCTGGCCGGGCTGTCGTCGCCGCCGTCGGTGATCCAGCCGCGGCGCCACTTCTCGATCATGGATCTGCTGCGCAGCCAGTTCAGCGGCTCGGTGGTGGCGGCGCTGCTGAGACCGGCGCTGCCCGCGTTCAAGACGCCGCTCTACCTCATGGACTAGGGCTCGCTCAGCCTCCGCCCGCCGCGCAACCGTTGGTGGGTGCATCGTGCGGCGAGCCCCCCTCGAAGTGCCTCCGTCGGCTGCCTGCTAACTCCCCAATACGTTTGACATTCTCGTCGGCGGCGTGCTAGCGTGCCCCGTGGTCCGAAGCTCGCCGTGGGGGGATGAGCGCGGGCTGTCAACGGGCGAAGAGGCGAGGGATGGGACGACGATGACGAAAGCCGAGCTGATCGACGAGGTCTCGAAGCTCTCGAACCTGACGAAGAAGGAGACCGAGACGATCGTCAACACGGTGTTCGACAACATCACCGACGCTCTCGCCAAGGGGGACAAGGTGGAGTTGCGCGGGTTCGGCAGCTTCCGCATCCGTCATCGCAATTCCCGCAAGGGCCGCAACCCGAAGACCGGCAGCGCCGTGGACGTTCCCGAGAAGCGCGTGCCCTTCTTCAAGGTCGGCAAGCGTCTGCGCGAGCTCGTCAACACGTGAGGTTTCGCCTCGCTGCGTGAAGCGCCTGTGGGCGCCGTGGCGCATGGCGTGGATCGCGGCGTCGAGGACCCCCGCCGGCTGCGTATTCTGCAACGCTCGTGACGGCAACGACGACCGCTCGACGTTCCTGCTGGCGCGCAGCGATCACGCGTTCCTGATCCTGAACGCCTATCCGTACGCCCCCGGACACCTGATGGCCGTCGTCAACCGTCACCTGGGGGCGGTGGCCGCCGCCGGGCTGGCCGAGCTGGGGGACCTGATGCGGCTGGTGCAGCGGGCCGTCGAGGCGCTCGGCGCCGAGTACCGGCCGGAGGGATTCAACATCGGCATGAACCAGGGCCGGGCGGCCGGCGCCGGGATCGAGGACCATCTGCACATGCACGTGGTGCCGCGCTGGAACGGCGACCACAACTTCATCAGCGTCGTCGGCGAGACGCGGGTGTTGCCGGAGACGCTCGACACCACCTGGGAGCGCCTGCGGGGACGCCTGGGTGGCTGACGGCGGCGCCGGACCGATGATGACGCAGTACCGGGAGCTGAAGCGGCGCTTCCCGGATCACCTGCTGCTCTTCCGGCTCGGCGATTTCTACGAGCTGTTCTTCGAGGACGCCGAGCTCGGCGCCCGCCTGCTGTCGATCACCCTAGATCGCGATCTGCGAGCAGATGGAGGGCGGCGGTAAGGGCAAGAAGCTACTACGCCGCGACGTCGTACGCGTCGTGACGCCGGGCACGCTCACCGACACCGCCTATCTCGCCGGCGGCGCCAACAACTTCCTCATGGCCGTCGGCCGCAGCGGCGCCGCCACCGGCGTCGCGCTGCTCGACGTCTCGACCGGCGAGTTCTGGGTCGGCGAGGACGGCCCCGGCGAGGACGCCGTGCTGGCCGCGGCGCTGCTGCGCCGCCCAGCCGAGGTGCTGCTGCCGGAGACCCAGCGGGCGACGGGCGACCTGCTGCCGCGCCTGCAGGCGACCGGCGCCGCGCTGACGTTCGCCGATGCGGCGCTCTGGAACGGCCGGCGCGCCGCGGCCGATCTTGGCGCGCACTTCGGCGTGAGCTCGCTCGCGGCGTTCGGCGTGGCCGACCTGGGCGCCGGGCTGGCGGCCGCCGCGGCGGCGCTCGCGTATCTCCGCGCAACCCAGGGCGAGCGTCTCGGCCACCTCGTGCGGCTGCAGCGGCTGCAACCGGCCGACTGCATGACGCTCGACGAGACCGCCGTGCGGACGCTCGAGCTGCTCGAGGCGAGCGACGGATCGACGCGGAACTCGCTCTTCGGCGTGCTCGACGAGACCGTGACGCCGATGGGCGCCCGCCTGCTCCGCCAGTGGCTGCTCCAGCCGCTGCTCGATGCCGGCGCCATCGCCGCCCGCCAGGACGCGATCGCCGCGCTGGTCGACGCGCCCGACACGCGCGCGGCGGTACGCCGGCTGCTGAAGCCGGTCGGCGACCTCGCCCGGCTCACGAGCCGCGCCACGCTCGGGGTGGCCCACGCCCGCGACCTCGTCGGCCTGCGGGCGTGCCTGACGCCGCTGGAGGCGATCCGCTCGGCGGCGGTCCCGCTGGCGGCGCCGCTCCTCGCCGGCGCGCGGGCGGCGCTGGCCGACCTGGCCGACCTCCGGGCCACCCTCGAGGCCGCGCTGGTGGACGAGCCGCCCGTCACGCTGCAGGACGGCGGCATCATCCGCGACACCTGGAACGACGCGCTGCGCGCGATCGTCGAGGACGCGGCCGAGGCGCGACGCTGGATCGCCGGGCTCGAGGAGCGGGAGCGGGCCCGCACCGGCCTGTCGAGCCTGCGCGTCCGCTTCAATCGCGTCTTCGGCTACGGCATCGAGCTCACCCACGCCCAGGCCGCCCGGGCGCCCGCCGAGTACGTCCGGCGCCAGACGCTCACCGGCGCCGAGCGCTACGTGATGCCCGAGCTGAAGGAGTACGAGGCGAAGGTGCTCGGCGCCGAGGAGCGGCGCCGCCGGCTGGAGTACGAGCTCTTCGACGAGCTGCGCGGGCGCGTCGCCGCCCGGGCCGCCGACCTGCTCGGCACCGCGCGGGCGCTCGCGCTGCTCGACGTGGCGGCGGCGCTCGCCGAGGTCGCCCACGGCCGTGGCCACGTGCGGCCGCGCATCGAAGCCGGCGGCGTGCTCGAGATCGTCGAGGGCCGCCATCCAGTGCTGGAGGCGCGCTCGGGGCTGCCAGTAACTGCCAACGATCTGGGCCTCGACGACGAGGCGCGTGTGGTGATCCTGACCGGTCCCAACATGGCCGGCAAGTCGGTCTACCTGCGCCAGATCGGCCACATCGTGGTGCTGGCCCAGATGGGCGCGTTCGTGCCGGCGCGCTCGGCGACGATCGGCCTGGTCGACCGGGTCTTCACGCGCGTCGGCGCCCAGGACAACCTCGCCCGCGGCCAGTCGACGTTCCTCGTGGAGATGATCGAAACGGCGTCGATCCTCAACAACCTCACGCCGCGCAGCCTCGTGCTGCTCGACGAGGTCGGCCGCGGGACCTCCACGTTCGACGGGCTGGCCATCGCGTGGGCGGTCGTCGAGGAGCTGCACGATCGCACCTCGCGACCGAAGGTGCTCTTCGCGACCCATTTCCACGAGCTCACGCAGCTGGCCGGCCGGCTGGGCGGCGTGCGCAACTTCCACGTCGCCGTGCGCGAGTGGAACGACGAGATCATCTTCCTGCACAAGGTGCAGGCGGGCGGCACCGATCGCTCCTACGGCATCCAGGTGGCGCGGCTGGCGGGGCTGCCGACGCCGGTGATCGCGCGTGCCAAGGCGCTGCTCGGCCGCTTCGAGGAGCAGGGCCAGGCGACGACCGATGCCTCCGACGCCGTCCAGCTCGGTCTCTTCGCGCCCCCCGGCGATCCGCTGAGCGAAGAGCTGGCACGGCTGGAGCTCGCGCACCTCACCCCGATCGAGGCGCTGAACCTCCTGGCCAAGTGGCAACAGCGCCTTCGCGCCTGACGTGATGCGGATCCGTCGGCTCCCGGATTCTCTCGTCAACAAGATCGCGGCCGGCGTCGGCGGTGAAGGAACTGGTGGAGAACGCGCTGGACGCGGCGGCGCGCACGGTCACGGTGGATCTGCGCGATGGCGGGGCGGCGCTGATCCGGGTCTCGGACGACGGCCACGGCATGACGGCCGAGGAGCTGCCGCTGGCGCTCGAGCGCCACGCGACCTCCAAGCTGGCGCGCGACGAGGACCTGGACGCGATCGCCACGCTCGGCTTCCGCGGCGAGGCGCTGGCGGCGATCTGCGCGGTCTCGCGCTTCACGGTGACCAGCCGCGAGCGGCCGGCGTCGGCGGTGAAGGAACTGGTGGAGAACGCGCTGGACGCGGCGGCGCGCACGGTCACGGTGGATCTGCGCGATGGCGGGGCGGCGCTGATCCGGGTCTCGGACGACGGCCACGGCATGACGGCCGAGGAGCTGCCGCTGGCGCTCGAGCGCCACGCGACCTCCAAGCTGGCGCGCGACGAGGACCTGGACGCGATCGCCACGCTCGGCTTCCGCGGCGAGGCGCTGGCGGCGATCTGCGCGGTCTCGCGCTTCACGGTGACCAGCCGCGCCCGCGGCGCCCCCGAGGGCCTTCGGCTGGGCGGCGAGGGCGGCGTGGTCGCCCTGCGGCTCGGCGTGCCGGCGGAGGTCGGCACGAGCGTGGAGGTGCACGACCTCTTCTTCAACACGCCCGCCCGGCTCAAGTTCTTGAAGGCGCCGGCGACCGAGCTGGCGGCGAGCCTGCGCACCGTCGGTCAGCTCGCGCTGGCGAGCGATTGCTGGCCGTGGACCGCGTCGAGCACGGCGTGCGGGTGGTCGGCTGGGCCAGCCCACCCGACGTCACGCGTGGCGGCCGCGACGACATCGTGGTGATCGTCAACGGCCGCCCGGTCCGCGACCCCGCGCTGTTGCAGGCCGTGCTGGCGGCCTACCGGCCCTTGCTGCCGCGCGATCGGTTCCCGCAGGTCGTGCTGGCGGTGACGCTGGCGCCGAACGACGTCGACGTGAACGTGCACCCGACCAAGGCGTGGGTGCGCTTCCGCCACCCGCGGGTCGTGCAGGAGATGCTGGTGGCCGCCCTCCACGAGGCGCTGCGGCGACCCGCCGTCATCCCGACGTTCGGCGGTGAGCCGCGTGAGGCGGTGCCGGGCGTGGAGGCGGGAGTGGGCGCGTCGCCCGCCGAGCAGGCGGCGCTGTTCAAGGAGCCGGCGGCCTCCTACGCCGCGACGCGCTTCGGGCGCGTGCTGGGCCAGGTGCAGGCGACGTTCATCGTGGCGACGACCGACGACGAGGTGTTCTTTCTCGATCAGCACGTCGTGCACGAGCGCGTCCTCTTCGAGCAGGTACGCGCACAGCTCGACGCGGCACCGCTCGCCTCGCAAGCGCTGCTCTTCCCCGAGACGCTCGAGCTGGGCCCCGCCTCGCGTGCGCTGCTCGAGCGGTGGCGCGGGCCGCTCGAGCGCCTGGGCTTCGCCTTCGAGGAGTTCGGCGGCGCCGCGGTGGTGCTGCGCGCGGTGCCGACGCTGCTCAAGGGCGACGAGCCCAAGCGCCTGGTGGAAGCTGTGGTGGAGGAGCTGGCCGATCCGAAGGCCGGCGAGCCGACGCTCGATCGCGCGCTGGCGTTCGTCGCCTGCCGGGCCGCGATCAAGGCCAACACGCCCCTCGCTCCCGAGGAGATGGAGCGCCTCGTGGCCGATCTCGAGACGACCGAGACCCCCTACTTCTGCCCCCACGGCCGCCCCATCGTCAGCCGCGTCTCGATGCACGACATCCGCCGCGAGCTGAAGCGGACATGGTAGTGCGAGCCGCAGCCGACGTGAGCCCTATGATCCCGGCGCGCGGCGGGGCGTAGACTCGAAGGCGATGAGCGAGCGCAAGCCGCCGTTGCTGGTGATCGTGGGGCCCACGGGCGTTGGCAAGACCGCCGCCGCCGTCGTCCTCGCCCGCCGCGTGGCGCTGGAGGTGATCAGCGCCGACTCGCGACAGGTCTACCGCGGGATGGATCTGGCGACCGGCAAGCCCAGCGCCGACGAGCAGCGCGCGGTGGCGCACCACCTGATCGACGTCGTCGATCCCGACGATCGATACCACGCCGCGCGCTTCCGCGCCGACGCCGAGCGGGCGATCGCCGACGTCCGGCGCCGCGGCCGGCTGCCGGTGGTGGTCGGCGGCACCGGGTTGTACGTGCGGGCGCTGCTCCGCGGGCTCGATCCGGCGCCGCCCGCCGATCCGGACTTCCGGCGCGAGCTGGCGGGCGTCGCCGCGCGCGAGGGCCGGGCGGCGCTGCACGCGCGGCTCGGGGCGGTCGAGCCTGCGCTGGCCCGACGGCTGCATCCCAACGACGAGGTGAGGGTGGTTCGCGCGCTGGAGCGCCTGCGCTCCGGCAGCGCGGTCGGGGACGCCCAGGTCCGCTGGCGCGACGGTGCCGCGCCCTGGCACGTCGTTGCCGTGGGGCTCACACTGGAGCGGTCCGAGCTGGCGCGCCGGCTGGCCGTGCGGGCGGAGGCGATGGTCGCCGCCGGCCTCCAGGACGAGGTGCGCGGGCTCCTGGCCCGCGGATACGGCCCCGAGCTGTCGTCGATGCAGGGCATCGGCTATCGGCAGTTCGCCGAGGTCGCGCACGGCCGCCTCGACGCCGGCGATGCGCTGGCGCTGATGCAGCGCGAGACCGTGCGCTACGCCAAGCGCCAGATGACGTGGTTCGCGCGCGAGCCGGGCGTCGAGTGGATCGACGTGGCGGCCGCCGGCGGCGCCGAGGGCGTCGCGACGGCGATCGAGACCCAGCTGAAGATGGAGGACCTTATCGAGTGAGTCGACCGCGAACGGGCGGGCACGCCAACGGACACGGAACGCGGCGGGGACCGGAGCGGGCGGTGATCGCGGCGGTGCGGCTGCCGCGCCAGCAACGGTGGGAGGTCGAGGAGTCGCTGGAGGAGCTGGCCGGCCTGGCCATGGCCGCCGGTGCCACGGTCGTGCATCGCGTGATCCAGGAGCGCGCGTCGGCGACCCCGGCGCTCTACTTCGGGCGCGGCAAGGTGAGCGAGATCGCCGACACGGCGCGCGAGCTGGGCGGCAACCTCTTCATCTCCGACGATCCGCTCTCGCCGATCCAGGAGCGCAACATCTCGCAGGCGCTCGGCATCAAGGTCATCGATCGCACTGCGCTGATTCTCGACATCTTCGCCCAGCGCGCGCGCACCGCCGAGGGCAAGCTGCAGGTCGAGCTGGCCCAGCTGACGTACCTGCTGCCGCGCCTGGTCGGCCAGTGGACGCACCTCGAGCGCCTGGGCGGCGGGATCGGCACGCGCGGACCGGGCGAGACCCAGCTCGAGTCCGATCGCCGTGTGATTCGCCGTCGCGTCATGCAGATCCGCGGCGAGCTGGAGCACGTGCAGACGCATCGCCGGCTCCAGCGCGAGGGACGCCGGCGTGCCGGCATGCCGATCGTCGCGCTGGTGGGTTACACGAACGCCGGCAAGACGACGCTGCTCAATCGGCTGACCGGCTCGCGGCTCACGGCCGCCGATCAGCTCTTCGTCACGCTCGATCCAGCCGCGCGGCTCGTCGAGCCGCCCGGCCAGCGGCCGTTCATCCTGACCGACACCGTCGGGTTCATCCGCAAGCTGCCCCACGAGCTCGTGGCCGCCTTCCGTGCGACGCTCGAGGAGCTGAAGGACGCCGACGTCCTCGTCCACGTGGTGGATTCGAGCCATCCGGCGCTGGAGGAGCACACCGAGGCCGTCGAGCGGATCCTCGGCGAGCTCGACGTGGCGCACCGCCCCACCGTGCTGGCGCTGAACAAGATCGACCGCACCGACCGTGGGCGCTCGCTCGACGCCCTGGTCGCCCGCCGTGAGGGGGTCGGGATCTCGGCGGTAACCGGCGAAGGGCTGCCGGAGCTGCTCAAGACGATCGACGCCGCCCTGCCGGCCAGTGGCGCCGTCACGCTTCGCATTCCTCACGGAGACGGCGCCGCACTCGCGCTCTGCTACGAGCGAGGGCGGGTGGTGGGCCGGGTCGACGGGCCCCAGGCGGTCGTGGTCGACGTGGAATTGCCGGGCACCTGGCTGGGGCAACTCGCCGCCTATCGGGTGTTAAACTAACGTCTTCATGGGCCTGGCGAACTGGCTGACCGTTCTTCGTATTTTGCTCATCCCGGTCTTCGTGACGCTGCTCGTCTACAAGCAGCGCGGGCCGGCGCTGGCGGTGTTCCTCACCGCCGCGCTGACCGACCTCCTGGACGGCTACGTCGCCCGCCACCGCGGCAGCCAGAGCCGGCTCGGGGCGTTCCTCGACCCCATGGCCGACAAGCTCCTGCTCATGTCGTCGTTCGTCACGCTGACCTGGCTCAAGGCGCTGCCCTTCTGGATCGCTGCCGTCGTCATCAGCCGCGACCTCATCCTGGTCATCGGGGCCCTGGCGATCCACATGGCGGGTGGCCGCATCACGCCGCGGCCGACGTGGGCGGGCAAGGTCGCCACGTTCTTCCAGGTGCTCACCGTGCTCATGGGACTGCTGGCGCGCTTCTACCAGGTCACGACCGGCCTCAAAACGGTCGTCTGGCTGGCCGCGATCTTCACGGTCTTCTCGGGGCTGCAGTACATCGTCCAGGGCATGCGCTTCCTCAACGCCGCCCACGCCGACGAGGCTCGAGAGCCGGATGAAACCGCGCTCTTCCGCTGAGGGCGTCGTGGTGGCGGCGGTGCGGCCGCGCACGGCCGCCGCCGCGGCGGGACTGGCGGCCGGCGATCGGATCCTCGCGATCAACGGGCGGCCGCTGCGCGACGCCATCGACTTCCAGTTTTACGGCGCCGAGGCGCGGCTGCAGCTCGCCGTGGAGCGCGAGGGCCGCCCCCGCGCGCTGCGGCTGGCGCGGCAGGCGGGCGACGAGCTCGGCCTCGAGCTGGAGGCGCCGCGGCCCGGCGAGATCGCCACCTGCGCCAACAAGTGCGTGTTCTGCTTCATCCACCAGCTGCCGCGTGGCATGCGCAAGAGCCTCTACGTCAAGGACGACGACTTCCGGCTGTCGTTCCTGCACGGCAACTACATCACGCTGAGCGATCTCGACGAGCCGTCGTTCGAGCGGATCCTCGAGCAGCGCCTGTCCCCGCTCTACGTCTCCGTGCACGCGACCGATCCGGCACTGCGCTGGGAGCTGCTGGGCCGGCCGCGCCACGGCGTGGAGATCCTGCCGCGGCTCGAGCGGCTGGCCAAGGCCGGCATCCGGATTCACGCCCAGATCGTGCTGTGTCCGGGACTGAACGACGGGCCGCACCTCGAGCGCACGGTGCGCGAGCTGGCGCCGCTGCATCCGCAGGTGGCGACGACGGCGATCGTCCCGGTCGGGCTCACGCGCCACCGCGAGCGGCTGCCGGCGCTGCGCACGCTGACCGACGCCGAGGCCGCGACGCTGATCGACACGGTGACGGCATGGCAGGCGCGTTTCGTCGACGCGCTGGGCAGCCGCTTCGTGTTCCTCGGCGACGAGGTCTACCTGCAGGCCGGTCGCCCGCTGCCGCCGGCCGACGCCTACGAGGGTTTTGCCATCGCGGAGGACGGGATCGGCCTCGTGCGACGCTTCGAGGACGGATTCGCGCAGGCGATGCGGCGGCTGCGGCGCCGCCGGAGCCGTCGCGTGACGGTGGTGAGCGGCGCCATGTACGCGCCGCGGCTGGCCGGGCTGCTCGAGAACCTGCCGGGCGTCGGCGCGCGCGTCGTCGGTGTGGCCAACGCGTTCTTCGGCGGCAGCGTGGCGGTCGCGGGCCTGCTCACCGGCCAGGACATCCAGCGGGCGCTGGCCGCGCTCGGCGACCTCGGCGAGGCGGTGCTGGTGCCGGCGGTCGCGCTGCGCGACGGCGAGGGCGTCTTCCTCGACGACCTCACGCCGGCCGACGTGGCGCGCGCCCTCGGCGTGCCGGTCGTGGCGGTGGAGCCCGAGCCGCGCGCGCTCCTGCGGGCGTTGCGCGGCGGGTGATGCGGTGAGCGCGGTGCACGCGCGGGCCGGGACGAAGAGCGGCGGCGTAGGGTCCTCGATATCGTCCCTGCCGCGGCCGATGATCGCGATCGTGGGGCGGCCGAACGTTGGCAAGTCCACCCTGTTCAATCGTCTGGTCGGCCAGCGGCGTGCGCTCGTGCGGGACGTCCCGGGCGTGACGCGCGATCGACTCTACGGCCACGTGGAGTTCGAGCGCTGGCAGGCGACGGTGATCGACACCGGCGGCTTCGTTCCCTCCTCGGAGGAGCCGCTGATCGAGGGGGTGCGCCGGCAGGTGCTGGCCGCGGTCGACGAGGCCGACCTGGTCCTCTTCGTCGTCGACGCCCGCGCGGGCCTGACGGCCCTCGACAGCGAGATCGCCGGCGTCCTGCGCCGGAGCGCTCGCCCCGTGGTGCTGGCCGCCAACAAGATCGACGGCGGCGGCCAGGAAGGCGCGCTCGGCGAGCTCTACGGTGTCGGCTTCGGCGAGCCGGTGCCCGTGTCGGCCGAGCACGGCCGCGGCGTGGCCGAGCTGCTCGAGGTCCTGCGCGCGCGCACGCCGGACGTGAGCGCGGCGCCGGTGCCGGCCGGCATCGTGCAGCTGGCCGTGATCGGCCGTCCGAACGTCGGCAAGTCCTCGCTCGTCAACGTGATGGTCGGCGCCGAGCGCGTGCTCGTGCACGAGGCGCCGGGCACGACCCGCGACGCCGTCGACACCGCGTTCGAGTACGACGGGCGGCCCTACGTGCTGGTGGACACCGCGGGGATCCGCCGCAAGGGTCGGGTGGACCAGCCGCTCGAGAAGCTGGCCGTGGTGATGGCGCTGCGCAGCCTCGAGCGCTGCCAGGTCGCGCTGCTCGTCATCGACGCCTCCGAGGGCCTGACCGCCCAGGACGCGCACATCGGCGGCTATGCCCACGACGCCGGCCGCGCGATCGTTCTCGTCGTCAACAAGTGGGATCTGGTGCCGCCCGGCCTCATTCGCAAGGCCGAGGTCGTCGAGCAGCTGCGCGAGCGGCTGCCGTTCCTCGACTACGCGCCGGTGTGCTTCACCTCGGCGGCGACCGGCGCGGGGGTGCGCGAGCTGTTCGAGACGGTGGATCAGGTCGCGACGGCGGCGCGGCAAAGGGTGCCGCCGACCGAGGCCACGGCCGCGCTGAAGCAGGCGGTCGAGCGGCGGCCGGTATCCGTGCAGGGCGAACCGCTGGTCGTGCAGTCGGCCACGCAGGTCGGTGTGGGCCCGCCGACGTTTGCCGTGCGGGTGAATCGCCCCGACGAGATCCACTTCTCCTACGAGCGCTATCTCGTCCGCTCCCTGAGACTGGCGTTCGGCTTCGCGGGCTCGCCGATCCGGCTGTCGCTGCGCCGGGCGCCCACGGGCCGGGCGCGCCGCGGAGCGCGACGGTGAAGCGGCGTCGCACGAGGCGTCATGTCGGTCCGAGGCTGGCCGCGCTGAGCGTGCTGCTGCTCGCCGCGGCGGCTGCGGTGTTGCTCTCGAACCCGCGGCACCGGGCGTTCTACTTCAGCGGGTCGGGGAGCGGCACCGTGGTACGGCCGTCGACGTCGGCCTTCACCGTTCCTGCACCGTCGGGGCTCGTGCGCGCGTCGGTGGCGCCCGCCCCGGTGCGCGCGGTGGCGGTGACGCTGCCGGGCGTCCACGTCCCGACACCCGACCGGGAGGGCCGCGTCCTGGTGCCCGTCAGCGACGACGTGCCCGCGCACCTGCCGGCCTCCGGCGTGCCGCTCGGGTGGGAGCTCAAGGAGTTCACCGGCGACGCCTCCGTCGAGCTCGTGCGAAACGAGGGCCGCGTGGCGCTGCGGCTGCGCAGCGCCGGCACCTCGTTCGCGCTCCATCGCGACGTGGTTCTCGACGTCCGGCAGTTTCCGAGTCTCGCGTGGTCCTGGAAGGCGCTGCGGCTGCCGGTGGCGGGCGACGTGCGGGATCCGACCCACGACGACCAGGCCGCCCAGGTCTACGTGATCTTTCCCCGCTGGCCCTCGCCGGCGACCGCCAGCGACGTGATCGGCTACGTGTGGGACAGCCGCGCGCCGGCCGGCACGATGCTGCGGCACCCCCGCGCTCCGAACGTCCGGATCGTCGTGCTCCAGTCGGGCGCCGGCCGGCTCGAAACCTGGGTGCGCGAGCAGCGCAACGTGGCCGAGGACTACCGCGCCCTGTTCGGCCGCCAGCCGCCCCGGCTGGGCAAGGTGGCCCTCATGATCGACAGCAACGACACCCATAGCGAGGCCGAGGCCCTCTTCGGCGACCTGACCTTCTCCCGGCCCGGCGTGGCAGGCAGGGAAAACCCATTCGCCATGCTAAGATGAGCCGCATGACGACGGTCAGCCTCGTGATGCCGAGGTGGCGGTGAGTCCGCAGCACGACGACCCGAGCGAAGAGCGCGACCTGTACGAGGAAGTCCCGCCGCGGTCCATCTTCGCGGCGACCTGGTTTCGCGTGGTGCTGGTGGTGATCGTGCTGGGCGTCGTCGGCGCCGTCGCCGTTCCGTGGCTGCTCGACTGGATGAACCCGCCGCTCTCGCGCCCTCCCGTCACCGCGAAGTCCTCGCCCACGACGACGGAAAAACCGGCGCCCCCGACCGAGAAGCCGCCGGCGCCGACCGAGAAGAGAGAGACGACGCTCATTCCGGCGCCCAGCGCCCCCTCGACGCCGGCGCCCGCGCTGCCGCCCGCGCGCTCGGAGCCGAAGAGCGAAAGCAAGCCCGCGGCGACGACCGCACGTCCCGTCGAGACGAAGCCCCCGCCGCCGCGCAGCGAGGCGCGCGCGGTCGCCCCGCCGAGCGAGGCCAAGAGCAAGAGCGCGATGGCCGTGACCGACAAGGCAAAGCCCGACGTCCCGGCGCAGCCGGCGTCACCGTCGAAGCCAGACACGATCGCGAAGGCGGACAGCCAGGCCAAGCCGTCGAGCGCGGCCAAGGACGAGGCGAGGCCCGCGGCGGCGACGACATCGGCGACGGCGACGACGTCGGCGGCCCCGAAGCGGGTCGCCGCCAAGGCCACGCCGTCGACCGCGGTCTCGAGCGGGCCGTTCTGGGTGCAGGTCGGGGCGTTCCGCGACGCCGAGACCGCCAAGCGTGTCGCCGCCAAGCTTCGCGAGGAGAACTTCAAGGTCGAGGAGTCGGTGACGCGCGTCGGCGGCGCCGCGCCGGCCCGGGGCACGGCGACTCCCGCGGCGAAGCCAGCGAGCAACGGCAGCGGAAGCGATCAGTACGACGTGTACGTCACCGGCCAGACGCCTGACGAGCTGACCAAGCGCCTGTCGGCGAAGGGCCTGGCGGCCGAGTCGTCGGGGGCGGGCATGGTGGTCAGGCCCAGCCTGTCGCTGCGCGACGCCGTCGCGCTCTCCAAGGATCTCGCTGTCGAAGGCTTCAAGGTGCAGGTGAAGCGGTCGGCCGGCGCGTCGGCGTCGCCGCGGGCCGCGGCGTCCACCGCCCCGGCGCCGGCCGAGAGCGGCGGCGCCGAGCTCCATCGCGTGCGGGTCGGCGCGTTTGTCGATCGCGCAGCGGCGCTGGCGGCCGCGCGCGAGCTCGAGACCAAGGGTTACAAGCCCTTCATCGCGCGAGGCGACCGATGAGGCATCGCTCGGACTCCGGAGGAGGTGAGGGTTCACAGTGACCAAGAACGATCTGGTCAACGCGGTCGCGAATCACGGCTTGTCGAAGCGCCAATCGGCGTCGGTCGTCGAGTCGGTGTTCGACATCATCTTCCGGTGCTTCGAGAAGGGCGAGGACGTGAAGATCGTCGGCTTCGGCCACTTCCGCATCCGGCGCAAGGCGTCGCGGCGCGGACGGAATCCCCAGACCGGCGACAGCATCGAGATCACGGCGCGCAAGGTGCTGACGTTCAAGCCCAGCAAGGGCCTGAAGCAGCGGATCAACGCCGGCGCCCAGTGAGCGTGGCGATCTCCGCGGCCGCCGAGAAGCTCTACTACCGGATCGGCGAGGTCGAACAGATCACCGCGGTGCCGGCCTACGTCCTCCGCTACTGGGAGTCCGAGTTCAAGCTGCTCCGTCCCAAGAAAAATCCCGCCGGGCAGCGCCTCTACCGCCCTCGGGACCTCGAGCTCGTGCAGCGGATCAAGACCCTGCTCTACGACGAGCGGCTGACGCTCGAGGGCGCCAAGAAGCGCTTGCTGGCCGGCTCGCGACGGGGCGGGCAGCAGCTCGAGCTGGGGCTGCGCGAGACGGTCTACGCGGACGCCCTGCGTCGCATGCGCGAGCGCCTCACCGCCCTGCGCGCGCGCCTGGCGCGTTGACGACCGTCGAAGGGGGGCATAAGCCCCCCTTCGAGGAGTGGTCGGGGCGACTGGATTTGAACCAGCGACCACCGGACCCCCAGTCCGGTGCGCTACCGGGCTGCGCTACGCCCCGATGCGAGTGAGAACGCCATTTTATACCACGGGCCCGCTCGCCGCCCGCGGCGGCTGCGAAACGCCAGCGCGGCGAGGGCGCGTGGTAGCATTTTTCGCGTATGGCCGTGCTGCTGGTCACCAATGACGATGGCGTGCACGCGGCGGGCCTGGCGGCGCTGGCCGAGGCGCTGGATCCGCTCGGGGAGGTGTGGGTGCTGGCGCCGGAGCGCGAGCAGAGCGCCTGCGGGCATGCGCTGACGCTGCACCGGCCGCTGCGGCCGCACCAGGTCGGCGAGCGCCGCTTCTCGGTCAACGGCACGCCGTCGGACTGCGTCAACCTCGGCGTCCTCGGCTTCCTGCCCGAGCGGCCGGCGCTGATCGCGTCCGGCATCAACCACGGGTCCAACCTGGGCGACGACGTCACCTATTCGGGGACCGTGTCGGCCGCGATGGAAGGCACGCTGCTCGGTGTGCCGTCGCTGGCCGTCTCGCTCATGGACGGCGGCGAGGTCGCGACCGCCGCGCGCGTGGCGCGGCTGATCGCCATGCGCGTGCTGGTCGAGGGGCTGCCGGCCAAGACGCTGCTGAACGTCAACGTGCCGGCCGGCGCGCCGCGCGGCCTGCGGTTCGCACGGCTCGGCCACCGCGTGTACAGCGAAAAGATCGTCGAGCAGGTCGATCCGCGCGGGCGGACGCACTACTGGCTGGGCGCGGGCCCTCCCGAGTGGGAGGCGCTGGACGACACCGACATGGGCGCGGTCCACGAGGGCTTCGTGGCAATCACGCCGCTGCACCTGGATCTCACCAACCATCGCGCGCTGGCCATGATGGGCGACTGGTCGAGCGCGCTCGACGGCCAGTGGCGGCGGGAGAGCACACGGCCCGCCGCCCGGCCGGCGCCGAAGCGACGGGGGAGGCGCTGAGCGTGGACCGCGGCCGCGGCGAGAGCGAGCGCGACGACGGCCGCTACGCCCGCGAGCGCGACCGCATGGTCGACGAGCAGGTGGCGGCGCGGGGGGTGACCGATCCGCGGGTGGTGGCCGCGCTGCGGCGCGTGCCGCGCCACCGCTTCGTGCAGGAGGCGCTGCAGGATCGCGCCTACGGCGATCATCCGCTCCCGACCGGCGAGGAGCAGACGATCTCGCAGCCCTACATCGTGGGCCTGATGACCTCGCTGCTGGAGCTGTCCGGCCGCGAGAAGGTGCTGGAGGTCGGCACGGGCTCCGGCTACCAGACCGCCGTGCTCGCCGAGCTGGCGCGCCGCGTGTGCTCGATCGAGCGCTTGCCGCGCCTGGCCGAGCGCGCGCGGGCGACGCTGGAGGCGCTCGGCTACGACAACGTCTGGGTGCGCGTGGGCAACGGCGCCCTCGGCTGGCCCGACGAGGCGCCGTTCGATCGCATCATCGTCACCGCCGGCGGCCCCGGGGTGCCGCCGCCGCTGGTGCAGCAGCTCGCCGACGGCGGCCGCATGGTGCTACCCGTCGGCAGTCCCGAGAACCAGGTGCTCACGCTCGTCGAGAACGTGGGCGGGGAGATCCGCAAGCAGGCCCACAGCGACTGCAAGTTCGTGAAGCTGGTGGGCAAGTACGCCTGGGAATCGTGAGTGTATAATGGCCCGGTCACATCGGGGCGTAGCGCAGCCTGGTAGCGCGCACGGTTCGGGACCGTGAAGTCGGAGGTTCAAATCCTCTCGCCCCGACCATCATCGTCTCCCGCCGGCCGGCGGCCGCCGGTCGGCGGGGGAGACGCCACCACGACCCCTCACGCATGACCACACCGAATACTGCCGCCGAGATCCTGGTCGAGGGCCACGTGCAGGGCGTGGGGTATCGCGACTACGCCCGGCGTCGCGCCGCGGGGCTGGCGCTGCGCGGTTGGGTCATGAACCTTCGGGACGGGCGTGTACGCCTGCGCGCCGAGGGGCCGCGCGCGCAGATCGAGGAACTGGTGCGCGTCCTCGAGAAGGGGCCCCCGCTGTCGCGCGTGGCGCACGTCGACGTGCGCTGGCTGGCGCCCACCGGTCGCTTCGCCGACTTCGACATCCGGTTCGCCGAGTTCGAGTCATGACCGACGCGCGCCGGCTTCGCGCCCGGTGCGCGGCGGCCGCCGCGCTGGTGCTGCTGGCCGGCGCCGCGCGCGCCGTCGAGCCCCCGCCCGCGCCGGCCGCCGGGGAAGCGCGCGTGCACGTGGTGGCGCGTGGAGACACCCTGAGCGGGATCGCGGCGCGGTACGGCGTTTCCGTGACGGCGCTGGTCGCGGCCAACCGACTGGCCAGTGATCGGGTGACGATTCGACTGGGCCAGCGGCTCGTCATTCCGGGCACGGCCACGGCGACCGCGACGCCCGCCCGGCGGCCGAGCCAGGTGCTGTCGTCGATGTCGGGCCGCGCCGCTCGCGGCTGCTGCGGGCCGCGCGGCCTCATCCTGGCGCTGCCCGACTTCGTCGAGCTCTCACCGGCCTTCGCGTGGCCGGTGGAGGGACCCATCACGTCGACGTTCGGGCGGCGGCGGGCCGGGTGGCATCGCGGCATCGACATCAAGGCCAATCGCGGCGCCGCCGTGTTCGCCGCCGCCGCCGGCGTCGTCGTCGCCAGTGACGTCGAGCCCCGCTACGGACGCGTGGTCAAGATCGAGCACGACGGACACTTCCTCACGGTGTACGCGCACAACGAGGAGAACCTGGTCGAGCCGGGCGTGCGCGTGGCCGCCGGTGATCCCATCGCCACCATCGGGCGCAGCGGACGCGCGACGGCGTACCACCTGCACTTCGAGATCCGCTACGACGGCGCCGTCTACAATCCGCTGTACCTGCTGCCGCTGCCGCCGCGTATCGGCCAGGTGGAAGAGACGGACGACGCCGAGGAAGAGCATGACTGAGGCCGACGAGCGCGTGCCCGACGAGCCTCTCGACACGCTGCTGGAGGTCGAGGACCTCGATCAACAGGACGAGACGCGCGACACCAGTCGCGCCAACCTCGCGGTGTACTTCGGCGAGATCGCCCGCATTCCACTGCTGTCCCGCGACGAAGAGCTGCAGCTGGCCCGTCGCGCCGCCGCCGGCGACGAGAGCGCCAAGCAGCGGCTGGTCGAGGCCAACCTCCGGCTGGTCGTGCAGGTGGCGCGGCGCTACCTCAACCGCGGCCTGCCGCTGCCCGACCTGATCGAGGAGGGCAATCTCGGCCTCCTGCGCGCGGCCGAGAGGTTCGACGGCGAGCGCGGCGTGCGCTTTTCGACGTACGCAACGTGGTGGATCCGCCACGCGGTGACCCGCGCGCTCGCCAACCAGGCGCGCACGGTGCGGCTGCCCGTGCACGTGCAGATGCTGCTCGCCCGCTACGTCCGCGAGCAGAAGCGCCTGACGCAGGAGCTGGGCCGCGCGCCATCGCCGGCCGAAATGGCGAAGGCGCTCGGCACCGGCGAGGAGCAGATCGCCGAGCTGGAGGAGCTGCGCCAGCCGACCCTGTCGCTCGACGCGCCGTCGGGCGGCGAGACACGGCGGCTGAGCGACATCATCCCCGACGTCGCGGCCAATCCAGCCGCCACGCTCACGCGCCTCTTCCGGCAGCGCGCCGACCTGGCCGCGGTGCTCGACGACCTGGCGCCCAACGAGCGCACGGTGCTGCGCCGGCGCTTCGGACTGGAAGGCGACGAGCCGGAGACGCTGGAGACGATCGGCCGCCGCCTGGGCCTGAGCCGCGAGCGCGTCCGGCAGATCGAGGGCGGCGGCCTGCGCAAACTGCGCGCGCTCCTCGCCGCCCGCGGCGTCGACGCCTCGGACGTGTTGTAACTGGATGGCCGCCGACGTCAGCGGCCCGCGCCCGGCGCTCGAGCGCGCCGAACCGGCGCCTCGCGGTAGAATGAGCCGTCGCGCTCGCGACTGGGCCCCCGTAGCTCAGGTGGATAGAGCAGCAGTTTCCTAAACAACGAGGACGGCGCGGCGCAACGACGCGAGAACACGATGAACCCCGCGAAAACAGCGGCGATTCGTGCGCGTCGGGGTGCCGCACCGTTCCCCACCGTTACCCAGGTTTTGCCAAGAATTCCACAACGGTATTCACAACGCTT
>VBPC01000266.1:20859-31666 GCA_005887895.1 Candidatus Rokuibacteriota bacterium | reverse complement strand
CGGCTGGCCGTAGGGATGCGAGCGGAAGGCCAGCGCGCCGACCTCCTCGCCGAGGAACCCGCCGGGGTCGTCCTCGGAGCGCATGCGGCGCTCCTCGATGACCACCTCGCGCTCGGAGTCGACGACCTTGGGATCGAGCAGGAGGTTGTGCATGCGATCGGCCTCGAGGCCGAGGACCAGCTCGAGCTTGTCGGCCGCGATGTCGACGTAGTACGAGGTGACGTCCTGCGAGGTGAACGCGTTGTCCTGGCCGCCGTTGCGCTCGACGATCTTCGCGTACTCCCCCGGCCCGTGCGACGGCGTGCCGCGGAACATCAGGTGCTCGAGGAAGTGCGCGATGCCGGTGGCGCCGCGGGCCTCGTTGCGCGAGCCGACGCGGTACCAGAGCTGCAGCGAGACGATGGGACTGCGGTGGTCCTCCAGCAACAGCACGCGCAGGCCGTTGTCGAGCGTGGCGGCGACGACCCTGGCGGGCGCCGGCACGGGCTCGGCCGCCGGCGCCGGCCAGGCGGCGGCGACGGCGACGAGGAGGAGGACGAGCAGGAGGCCGCGACGCATCACGCCCGATTATAGCCCCGAGCCCGCTCGCCCCTGCCGACGGCCCAGCCGAGCGCGCCGACGGCGGCGGCGAGGACGACGATGACTCCCACGCCCACGATGCTCGAGAGCTGCGAGAGCGCCGCCACCGTCGTGCTGGACAGGCCTGCGAACGCCAGGCCGACGACCGGCATCACCGGCGCGCCGCAGCCCATGACGCTGCACGGTCCGGTCGAGAGTCCCACGACGCTCACCAGCGCGCCCGCCACGCCCCCGGAGCTGCCGGCGCGCGTCAGTTGCGGCGGCCTTGGCTGCGCGCGCCAGCGCCGCCAGAGCGCGAAGTAGAGCCCGAAGAGGAGCGCGGTCAGCACGAGACGACCGAGGTCGCGGACGTCGACGGCGAAGCCCCAGTCGGTGCCGCCGAACGGGCTGTCGGCCGAGCACCAGAACAGCGCCAGGTCCGGGAGCCTGGCGAGCTTCTGGCGCAGCGGGATGTCGGAACCGAGATAGGCCGGCAGCCGTTTGAGCCACGGATTGAACGTGACGTAGTCCACCGGCTTGCGGACGACCGAGAGGAGCAACGGTGGCACCAGGATGCTCAGGACCAGCACGACCGCTGCGGCGCCCGCGAACGTGCCCGGACGGGAGCGGACGGCTGCGGTGACACCCCGCGTCGTGTCGGCCACGGCGCGTCCGACTCGGCCTGGCATTCCGCCTGCCATGATGCGAGCGACACGGCGGGTTGGCAAGCCGCGCCCGGTTGATCTTGACTTTGGTCACACCGCGCGGTACATGCTGGCCCACCACTCCTTCACAACCACCGCCGAGCTCAAGGGAGAGCACCACATGGTTCCAGAGGTCAGCCGTCGTCAATTCATGGAGCGCTTCGGCATCACGATCGGCGCGCTCGGCGCGGGGGCGAGCTCGCTGCTCCTGCCCGGAACGGCCCAGGCGCAGACGCCGGCGCCGGGACCGAAGCCGAAGGGCAACATTCCGGACAAGCCGTACAAGACCGGTCACATGACCTTCTTCACCGGCCCGGCGGCGGTGCTGGGCGAGCCCTCCTACAAGGGCCACATGCTCGCCGCCGAGGAGATCAACGCCCAGGGCGGCCTGCTCGGCAAACGCAAGATCGAGACGCTCAAGGCCGACGAGGCGGCCGGGACCGACGCCAACGTCAAGGAGCTGCGCCGCATGAAGCTGTCGGAAAACATCGACTGCTTCACCGGCGTCATCTCGAGCGGCAACACGCCGGCGCTCGGTCCGGTGGCCGAGGAGCTGAAGGTCCTCACGCTGTTCGACGACGGCTGCACCGACTTCCTGTTCGAGAAGGCCGTGCCGAACCCGCATTACGTGTTCCGGGTGACCAACATCCAGTCGGCCGACGGCATCATGGCGGCGCTGGCAGCCTCGACGGCGTGGCCGAAGATCACGAAGATCGCCCACATCCACCCGGACTATTCCTATGGACGCAACGCGTTCGACCACTTCAACATCGCGATGAAGAAGCTCTCCGGCAACATCGAGGTCGTCTCCGAGGCGTGGCCCAAGCTCGGCACGACGGAGTTCACCGCGCACATCACGAAGACCATCTCGGCGAAGCCCGATCTCCTGTTCTGCTCGGTGTGGGGCGGCGATTACGTCGCGCTCTACAAGCAGGCGCTGAAGTACGACCTCTACAAGAAGATGAAGGTCGCGACCACCCTGGCCTTCGGCGTCGCCCCGCACGCGCTGGGCAAGGACCATCCGGAGGGCATCGTGGCCGGCGTGCACGCCAACTACCACTTCCTCTATCCGGCCGGCAACAAGTGGCCGCTCAACGCGCAGTTCGTGAAGAAGTACTACGAGCGGTGGAAGGAGTATCCGAACTTCGAGGCCGAGGGCGCCTACACCTCGCTCTACATGCTGAAGATGCCCGTCGAGAACGCCAACCACCTCGTCGGCGGCTGGCCGGAGGACGACGCGATCATCGCCATGCTCGAGGGCCTGATGTACGAGTCACCGGCGGGCTACGTCTACATCCGCCCGGACAACCACCAGGGCTACAAGGACGCGATCACCGGGTTCGCGATGCAGTCGAAGGACTATCCGTTCCCGATTCACGATCCCAAGCGGGTGATCACGGTGCCGATCCGCAGCATCACGGCGCCGCCCGGCTACGCCAAGGGCGAGCCGACCACGACGTACAAGTGGATCGACGAGACCTGGCCACGCGTCTCCTGATCGACCGACGGGCGTGAAGGGGGCGGGGGCACCTGCCCGGCCTGCGATGAAGCACTTGTCCGGGAAGGCGCCCCCGCCCCCCTCACGCCCTCGAGTCACCAGCCCACGGGCAACCGCGCTCCTCCTTCGACTCGTCGTCGTCGGTCTGTGGAGCGTCGCGTTCGGCGCGACCGCCTCCCAGGCCGGACACGAGATGCCGTTCTATCCGTCGTACTACCCGCAGGAGATCACGCTCGAGACGCTGGCGCCGGGAGCGGCGCCGGCGCGGTTCGCGAAGAACACGCTGCACGCGTACGTCGGGGCCGACGTGTACGCGGGCACGCGCGCGCCGGGCGGCGTGACGGCGGTCGAGTCGTTCGAGGGGTGGGTGGTCGTGACGTTCAATCCGGCGTCCAGGGCGGCGGCCGATCGCCGCGTGCGCTGCGCGCTGGGGCTCACGGTGGTGGCCGCCCTCGCCGGCGAGGCGCCGGGCTTCACGCGCCATCCCTATCCGATCACGCCGCACCACGCCGACTACCTGCACCACGCCGATCTCGCCGAGCAGGCGCTGGCCGCCGTGAAGGCCGCGGCGCCGGCCGTGATGCCCGCCGCGCTGAAGCTGCGAGCCCGCGGACGGATCGCCCGGGCGCTGCTCGGGTCGCGCCGCATCGCCGACGATCGAGCGTGGGACGCCGTCGTGGAGGACGTCGCCGCCGGCGACCTGACCCCCGTGCGGCGCACGGTGACCAACGGCTGGAGCGGGCCGCCGTGGATCAAGGCGGGCTGGTTCCAGGCCTCGGCCCTGCTGGCGCCGTCCATCCCCGACGTCGGCGCCCGCCGGCGCGTCGACGACCTGCTCGAGCGCGTGCAGGCGGGCAGCGAGCGGCTGGAAGACCGGATCACGCGCGAGCGTGAGCTCGTCGGCGCGCTGGGTGCGGGCTGCGAGCGCGTGGTCGTCGGCTATACCGTGCGGCGCGAGTGGCTGAACGGCGACTACTCCGCCGGCGTGGAGAACGTGGCCGCCGACGCGCACGCCGGGCTCGACTCGGAGATCTTCGTGCGCACCGTCAAGCTCAAGGACTTTCCCTGGAACGGCTGGCTGACGCTCGGGATGCCGGACCGCCCGGGCGCCGCGTGGAACCCGGTCGGTGGCTTCACCGACGCCGCCGGCCGCCTCGTGTGGGCGGCCGTCGGCGATCCCGCGCTCTTCCCCGAGCCCTACAACGACGACTGGACCGACAACCGCGTGCGCGTCGAGTCGGTGGAGGCCTCGGGCAGGCCGATCGCAGTGCCGCCCGACGCGCTGGCGCCCGAGCGCAGCACCGGAATCCTGCGCGAGGTCGGCTCCGGCAAGACGGCGCAGGTGAGAGTCACCTACCAGGTGCTCAGCTCCGCGTTCCACGACGGCACGCACACGAGCGTGGCCGACGTCCTCTACCCCTACGCCTTCGCGAGCGTCTGGAGCTCCGCGGAGGGGGACCCCGCGATCGAGCGCGCGACCGCGCCCGGACGCGAGGCGCTGGTGGGCGTGAAGGTGCTGCGCGTCGAGACCAAGACGCTCCGCTTCGGCGAGATCGTCATGCAGTACGAGGTGCCGATCGTGGAGGTGTACCTGGCGCGGGGTGGCCTCGGCCCGCACCAGCTCGCCGCGCTGGCGCCGCCGTGGAGCGCGGTGCCGTGGCCCGCGCTGGCCCTCATGGAGGAGGCGGTGCGGCAGGGTGTCGGCGCGTTCTCGGCGGAGTCGGCCCGGCGGCGCGGGGTGCCGTGGCTCGACGTCGTCCGCGACGGCCGCGCGCGCGGCCGGCTCACGGCGCTCCTGAAGACGCTCGAGGCCCGGGCGTTCGTCCCTCCGGCGCTCCAGCGGTTCGTCGACGAGCGGGAGGCGCGGCGGCGGTGGGGCGCGCTGGCGCGCTTCGCCGCCGAGCGCGGCCACGTCCTCGTCACCAACGGGCCCTACGAGATCCACGCGCAGGCGCCGACCCGGGTGGTGTTGCGGGTGGTGCGTGACTTCAGCTACCCGCTCGGCGTCGGCTCGTGGAACCGCTATCCGATTCCGCTCCGCGCCTTCGTCACGCGGGCCGACGTCCGCGGCGACCGCCTGGAGGTCGCGCTCGAGGTCGAGCGCCTGGAGCGCCTCGCGCGCGGGCGGCACGGTGGCGCGCGCGGGCGCGGTGACGCCGACGGCGCCCGGCGTCTGTGCGATCGCCCTCGGCGGCGTGCCGCGCCCGGCCGTCGTGCTGGTGGCGCCGACGCTCGACGGCAATGAGGTCAACCCGCACCTCCGATCCGTGCGCATTGACTGAGCGCGGCGTTCTGAGGCAAGGTAGCGCTTCGTGGATACGCTCCTCAGCCAGATCCTGAACTCCCTGTTCTACGCGTCGATCCTCTTCCTGATCGCCTGCGGGCTCTCGCTCGTGTACGGCGTCATGCGGATCGTCAACATGGCGCACGGCAACCTCTACGCGTTCGGCGCCTACGTGGCGGCGTGGACGGTCGGCCTGGTCGCCGGGCGGCTGCCCGACGTGAACCCGGTCGTCCTCTTCGTCCTGCTGCTGGCCGGCGCGCTGGCGGCGGGGGCGGCCGGCGCCGTGCTGGAGCCGACGCTGCTGCGCCCGCTCTACAAGCGCGCCGAGGAGTACCAGCTGCTGATGACGTTCGGCCTGCTGCTGGTGCTGGAGGACGTGATGCGCCTGCTGTGGGGCCCGCATCCGCTGACGGCCAGTGTGGTATCCGACGCGCTGCCGAGCGTGTCGCTCCTGGGGCTGACCTATCCCGGCTACAACCTGTTCGTCATCGTGATCGGCGGCGTGGCCGCGCTGGCGCTGTGGGCGTTCGTCTACCGCACACGCTTCGGCGTCATGCTGCGGGCGACGTCGCAGGACATGCGCATGGCCTCAGCACTCGGCATCAACGTCAAGCGCGTCTACGTGCAGGCCTTCACCATCGGCTGCCTGATGGCCGGGCTCGGCGGCGCGGTCGTCATGCCGATCTCCGGCGCCGTGCTGGGCATGGGCGTCGACGCGCTCGTCCTGGCGTTCGTCGTCGTCGTCATCGGCGGCCTCGGCAGTCTCGAGGGCGCCCTGGTCGGCGCGCTCATCGTCGGCTTCGTCCGCACGCTCGGCATCATGTACTTCGCCGAGGTCGAGCTGGCGGTGCTCTATCTGATCGCGGCCATCGTGCTGTTCGTGCGGCCGGCCGGCCTCTTCGCCCGCGCATGACGCCGGCCATCCGGCCGCGGCTGCTCTCCCGGCTCGAGGTCGGCGGCGGCCTTCTCGTCGCGGTGGCGCTGCTGGCGGTGCCGCTGGTGGCGGCGCCGTTCCAGACGATCACCGTCTGCTACGGCCTGGTGTTCGCCATCGCCGCCCTGGGCTTCAACCTCCTGCTGGGATACACGGGGCTGCTGTCGTTCGGTCACTCGGCGTACTTCGGCGTCGGCGCCTACGTCACGGCCGAGCTGGTGAAATACCTGGGCTGGACCTCGATGGAGGCCTACGTCGTGGCCGGCATCGTGGCCTCGGCGCTGGTGGCCGCGCTCTTCGGCATCGTGTGCGTGCGCTACACGCGGATCTTCTTCGGCATCCTGACGCTGGCGCTCTCGCAGGTGCTCTGGAGTCTCGCGCTGAAGCTCTTCTGGGTGACCGGCGGCAGCGATGGGCTGCGGGTGCCCACGCCGACGCTGCTCTTCGGCACGCTGGCGCCGACCAAAGACAAGATGGACTTCCTCGCCTACCACTATTACTACTACGTGCTCGTGCTGTTCGCGGCGGCGGTGGCGGTCATGTGGCTGATCGTCCACTCGCCGTTCGGCAAGGCGCTGCAGGCGATCCGTGACAACGAGACGCGCGCCGAGTTCGTCGGCGTCCAGGTGCGGAAGTACCGCTGGATCGCCTTCGTCGTCTCCGGCGCCTTCACCGGGCTGGCCGGCACGCTGTGGGTGCCGCTCAACGGCCTCACCACGCCGGACATCCTCTACTGGCAGTTCTCCGGGCGCATCGTCTTCTTCGTCGTCCTCGGCGGCTTCCGCACGTTCTGGGGACCGATCGTGGGGGCGCTGGCCTACAACTACCTGGAGACGTACGCGGTCGGCTTCACGGTCTACTGGCAGCTCGTGCTCGGCCTCGTGCTCGTCCTGCTCGTCCTCACCCTGCCCCAGGGCCTGGCCGGCGCCGTCGAAGCGCTCAGCCGGCGCCTGCGCGGCGCGCCGGCGGTAGCATGAGCCCGCGCGGGGCCGACGCATGCGGGCGCAGAATCGAGGAGCGCCACGGGTTCCCCGGGGCGCTCCGAGCGTCGGGGGGTGTGGGGGGCCATGTCGGGGCCCCCCACCTGGTATGACCACCGTGCTGCTCGAGACGCGCCGGCTGGTCAAGGCGTTCGGGGCCAACCGCGCCGTCGACGCCGTGGACTTCACCGTGCAGGCCGGCGAGCTGCTGGCGCTGATCGGCTCGAACGGCGCCGGCAAGACCACGCTGGTGAACCTCATCAGCGGCCTGCTCCAGGCCGACGCCGGCACCATCGTGTTCGAGGGCCGCGACGTCACCCGCCAGTCGATCCACGAGCGCATCGAGGCCGGCATCGCCCGCAGCTTCCAGCTGGTGAACCTCTTCGACCAGCTGACCGTCGCCGACAACGTGGCCCTGACGATCTTCGCGCGGCAGGGCAAGACGCCGCACCTGTGGACGGTGGCGGCGCGCGACACCGTGGTGGCCGACGAGGCGGCGCAGGTGCTGCGCCAGTTCGGCCTCGCGTCCAAGGCGGGCATGCCCGCGGCCGGCCTCTCGCAGGGCGAACGGAAGCTGCTCGACGTGGCGGTGGCCTATGCGCTGAAGCCGAAGCTCCTCTTCCTGGACGAGCCGACGAGCGGCGTGAGCACGCGGGAAAAGGCGCCGATCATGGACGTGGTGACCTCGGTCGTGCGCCAGGAACACATCACGGCGGTGGTGATCGAGCACGACATGGACATCGTGTTCCGATACTCCGACCGCATCGTGGCCATGCATCAGGGCGCGATCCTGGCCCAGGGCTCGCCCGACGAGATCCGCCGCAACGAGCAGGTGACCACGACGCTCATCGGAAGCCCGCCGCCGGCATGAGCGTCGCCGTCCCCGTCCTCGAGCTCGACCGCATCGACACGTTTCGCGGCGCCGCCCACGTCCTGCGCGCGGTGTCGCTGGCGGTCGGCCCGGCCGAGGCGGTCTGCCTGGTGGGCCGCAACGGCGCCGGCAAGACGACGACGCTGGAGAGCGCCATCGGCCTGCTCGGCGTGCGCGGCGGCCGCATCGCGTTCCGGGGCCGTGACGTCACCCGGCTGGCCGCCCACGAGCGCGCGCGCCTGGGCATCGGCTACGCGCCGGAGGACGCCGGCATTTTCCCCG
Organism: Candidatus Rokuibacteriota bacterium; assembly: GCA_005887895.1. Lineage (GTDB taxonomy): Bacteria > Methylomirabilota > Methylomirabilia > Rokubacteriales > CSP1-6 > AR5. The sequence goes on along the minus strand of VBPC01000266.1, from coordinate 23,555 downwards.
ACCTCTCGGTCGAGGAGAATCTCCAGATCGGGCGCTGGCTGGCGCCGGCTGGTCCCGACGCCAGGGCGGTCGACCAGCGCATCCTCGGGCTGTTTCCCGAGATCGAGGCCCTCACCGCCCGCCGCGGTCTCAACCTCTCGGGCGGCCAGAAGAAGATGGTCGCGATCGCGCGGGCCATGGCGCTGTCGCCCTCGGTGCTGCTGCTGGACGAGCCGTTCGAGGGCCTGGCGCCCGTCGTCGTCACGCGCTTCATCGACGCGGCCCGGCGCATCAAGGCCATGGGCATCTCGCTGCTCATCGCCGAGTCGAACGTCACCAACGCCGCCCGCGTGGCCGATCGCCTCTACGCGACCGACCGCGGCGAGATCCTCTTCGAGGGCGAGCCGCAGCGCGCGCTCGACAACGCCGACGTCATGAAGACGCTGCGCGGCTGAGCCATGCCCAAGCCCGAGCACGAGTTCTTTCGTCCGGACGCGCTGCCGTGGGAGCCGGTGGCTGCCTCCCCGACCGGCGGCGCCGGCGGCCCCGGCGTGCAGCAGAAGATCCTCAGCCGCGATCCCGAGACCGGCGACGTCACGCGCCTGCTGCGGTTCGAGGCCGGCGTGGAGACGCGGGGGACGATCACTCACGACTTCTGGGAGGAAGTCTGGATCCTGGAGGGGGAGCTGATCGACCTCGGCAAGCGGCAGACGTTCGGGGCGGGCATGTATGCGTGCCGGCCGCCGGGCATGGTGCACGGCCCCTACCGGGTGGACCGCGGCTGCGTGACGCTCGAGATCCGTTACGGCGCGACTCGTTGAGGAGACGACATGGCCAAGCTGAAGTTCGGGGCGTGGATACCGACGTACGCCTGGGCCGACCGCAACGGCGGGGCGCGCAACGTCCGCAACATCCACGAGTCGATCGAGAAGTGCGAGAAGCACGGCATCGACGTCTGGGTCATCGATCATCTGCTATCGGCGCCCGGCCTCTACGGCAACGCCTGGCTGGAGCCGCTGAGCACGCTGGCCTATGCCGCCGCCGTCACCGCGAAGGTGAAGATCGCCACCGGCATCCTGGTGCTGCCGGTGCGCCACCCGGTCGTGCTGGCCAAGGAGATCTCCACACTCTGCCACCTGTCGAACAACCGCTACGTGTTCGGCGTGGGGCCCGGGTGGTACGCGCGTGAGTTCGAGGTGACCGGCTCGCGGATCGAGGAGCGCGGCCAGCGCACGGACGAGATCATCGAGGCGGTGACGCTGCTGCTGACCAGGCCCAACGTCACGTACAACGGCCGCTACTACTCGTTCAAGGACGTGACGATCGACCCCCGCCCGCCCAAGGTGCCGCCGATCTGGGTCTCGGGCGGCTCGCGCATCCCCGATCCCGGCGAGCACGACGTGCCGGTCATCGCCAAGACGGTGATGGACCGCATCGTCAAGGCCGGCCACTGGCTCTCGCGCTGCTCGGGCAAGCAGGAGTGGGTGAAGCGCGACTGGGCCCAGCTCCAGGAGCACGCCCGGCGGCTCGGCAAGGATCCGCGCGCGCTGACGTTCGGGCACTGCAACTTCATCCATCTGGTCGAGGAGAAGAGCCACGACCGGGCGGTCGACAAGTCGAAGGCGCCGTTCCTGCGGGCGATGGGCCAGCACCGCTCCTGGGAGCATCTGCAGGAGTGCTACATGATCGGCTCCATCGACCGCATCAACGCGCGGATCCAGGACCTGGTCGACGCCGGGCTGAAGTACATCGTGCTGGGCCCGGTCACCGACGACCCCAGGCAGATCGACCTGCTGGCCAGGCGCGTGATGGGCGCGTTCAAGTAGCGGGCGTATCCTTGCTGTCCATGCGTCTTTCGACGCTCGTCCTCGCCCTGCTGCTGGCGCCGGGGCTGACCGGAGCCCAGCCGTGCACCGAGCCGCTCACGCAGCTCTTCGAGCGCGTCTCGCCGGCCGTCGTGTCCATCCAGGCGATGAAGATCAACAAGGCCAAGCCGCAGCGGCGCTTCGAGACGATCGTCGGCTCCGGCCTGATCATCGACAAGGCCGAGGTGCTCACCAACGCCCACGTCGTCGACGGCGCCGCCTCGCTGTCGGTGACGCTCGACAGCGGCGCCAAGGTCACCGCGCGCGTGCTGGGCGTGGACGCCGTCCTCGACATCGCGCTGCTGCGGCTGGAGAGCCCGGGCGCGCTGCCGGTCGCCCAGCTCGGTGACTCGTCGGGCGTGAAGGTCGGCGACGACGTCGTCGCCATCGGCAACCCGCTCGGGCTCGACCAGACGATGACGCGCGGGATCGTGAGCGGCCTCAACCGGATGCTGCCGGGCATCTCCGACGAGCCGATGATCCAGACCGACGCCCCGATCAATCCCGGCAACTCCGGCGGCCCGCTGGTCGATCGCTGCGGGCGCGTGATCGGCATCAACACGCTCATCTCGGAAGACGCCCAGTCGATCGGCTTCGCGATTCCCATCAACGCCGCCCGCTCGCTGCTGCGCGACCTGCGGGAATCGGGCCGGGTGGTACGGCCGTGGCTCGGTATCCAGGGGCGGCCCATCGAGGCCGCGCTCGGCGCCGTCGTGCGCATGCCGATCACGCCGGGGTACCTCGTGGAGATCGTCTACGACGGCAGTCCGGCCGAGCACGCCGGCGTTCGCGGGGGCACGCTGGCCGTCGTCGTCCAGGGCGAGGAGTACCTGCTGGGCGGCGACATCGTCA
>VBPC01000266.1:0-20831 GCA_005887895.1 Candidatus Rokuibacteriota bacterium | reverse complement strand
CGCCTACCCTCCGACCTCGGCGACTGAGTCGCCGGGCTGGCCTCTCCGTCGATGCCTGACACGCCCGGCGAACCCCAGAACATCTACGACGATCCCGGGTTCTTCGCCGGCTACTCGACGCTCGAGCGATTCGGCGCGGGGTGGGAACGGGCGATGGAGCACGCCGATCTCCTGGCCCTCCTGCCCGCCATCGACGGTCGGCGGGTGCTGGATCTCGGCTGCGGGGCCGGACAGCTCGCGCACTACCTGGCCACGAGCGGCGCCGCCGAGGTGGTCGGCGTCGACGTCTCGGAGCGGATGCTGGCGCTGGCCCGCGCCGGATGGGCGCACCCCCGGGTCACCTACCAGCGGAGCGCGATCGAGGCGGTCGCGTTCCCCCCGGCGCGCTTCGACCTCGTCGTCAGCTCGCTCGTCTTGCACTACGTCGACGACTACGCCGGATTGATCCGGCGCTGCGCGGGGTGGCTGGCGCCCGGCGGCATCCTCGTCTACTCGACCGAGCATCCGATCTTCACGGCCCGCCTGCCGGGCGAGGGCTGGGTGCTCGACGAGGCCGGTCGGCGCACCCGCTGGGGCCTCGACCGCTATGCCGACGAAGGGGCTCGCGAGGAGAACTGGTTCGTGCCCGGCGTGCGGAAGGTCCATCGCACGTTCGCCACGCTGATCAACGGCCTCCTGGACGCCGGGCTGGTGATCGAGCGCGTCGTCGAGCCGATGCCCAGCGCGCAGTGGCTCCGCGACCACCCGCTGGCCGGCGACGAGCGACGCCGGCCCGTGTTCCTGCTGATCCGCGCTCGCAAGCCCTGACCGGGGCGCTACTGCAGCTTCGCGGTGCGCTCGAGCTCGTCGGCGTCGACCGGTCGCTCGTCACCGGCCGGCGTCCACAGCACGTACGCGGGGCCCCGGTCGCCGTCGGGGAACACGTGGGCGCTCTCGGTGCGCACGACGTAGCCGACCGGCGTCTCGTCCCCCATGCGCACCAGGCGGTCGCCGGGCTTGAAGAAGAAGATCCAGTCGGTGCGACCGCGCGAGCGCGACGGCGGTGGCGCCTCGGCCGCCGGCGACGCCGGCTCACGCGGCGCGTCGGGGCGCCGCGCCGGCGCCTCGGGACGGCGCTCGAGCGGCGGCGCCTCCGGCGGTCCCCAGACGACCACGGCGGCCACGACCGCAGCCGCCAGCACCACGACGACGGCGAGCGCGGCCACGAGCACGCGCCGGCGCCGGCGTCCCGCGCGGCGCGGCGGCGCGCGGCGGACGGGCGCCTCGGGGGCGTCGCGCCCGGGCTCGCCGACGCCGCAGGCCGGGCAGCGGCGCGCCGCCCGCGGCACCCGGTTGCCGCACGCCCGGCACGCGACCATCCGGTTGCGATCGTCGCCCGAGGACATCCGGCTCATGCGCGCTCGAGCAGCGCGCGGGCGCGGACGAAGATCCCGCGCAGCATCGGCCGCGTCAGCTTGCCGGTGAACGTGTTCTGCTGGCTCGGGTGATAGCAGGCCAGCAGCGTGACGCCGTCCTCGAACGTCGTCGCCTCGCCGTGGCCGAAGCGCGGCGTCGCCGACGCGCGCGGCAGTCCCAGGCGCCGCCGCGCGCGGAGATAGGCCTGCCAGCCGATGCGGCCGAGGCCGACGACCACGCGCACGCGGTCGAGCAGGCGCAGCTCCTCCAGCAGGTACGGCTCGCACCGCTCGATCTCGTCGGGCAGCGGCTTGTTGAGCGGCGGCGCGCAGCGGAGCGTGGCGCTCACCCAGGCATCGAGCAGCCGGAGGCCGTCGTCGCGGTGCGCGGAGGCGGGCCGGTTGGCGAAACCGGCGTGGTGGAGCGCGTCGAAGAGCCAGTCGCCGCTGCGGTCGCCGGTGAACATGCGCCCCGTGCGGTTGCCACCGTGGGCAGCCGGCGCCAGCCCCATGAGAAGCAGCCGCGCGCGCGGATCGCCGAAGCCGGGCAGCGGCCGGGCCCAGTAGCGCTGGCCGGCGTAGCGCGGCGGCGGCGCGGCGGCGACCGCTTCGCGATGCGCGACGAGCCGCGGGCAGCGGCGGCAGCGAACGATGCGGGCGCGAAGACGATCGAGCGCGTTTCCGTCTTGCAATCCGGCCGGATTGTGACACGGTGATGGCGATGGCGCCACCGAGCGAAAGCCCCGTCCGCGTCCCGGCGATCCTCGTGCACGGCGGCGCCGGCGCCGATCCGGGCGACGGACGCGACGAGCTGCGTGCGGGCGTGGCGGCGGCCGCGCGCGCCGGCTGGCGCGCGTTCGCCGACGGGGGCCGCGCGCTCGACGCCGTCGAAGCCTCGGTGCGGACGCTCGAGGACCATCCGCGGTTCAACGCCGGCCGCGGCTCGGTGCTGACCTCCGCGGGCACCGTCGAGATGGACGCCTCGATCATGGACGGCGAGCGCCTGGCCTGCGGCGCCGTCGCCGCCGTCAGCCGCGTCGCCAATCCGGTCACGCTCGCCCGGCGCGTGATGGAGGACGAGCGCCACGTGCTCCTCGTCGCCGACGGCGCCCACGCCTTCGCGCGCGCGGTGGGGCTACCGGAGTGCGATCCGGCCACGCTCGTCACCGACCGTCAGCGGGCGCGGCTCGCCGCCCACGCGGCCGGCCGCGGCGGGACGGTCGGCGCCGTCGCGGTCGATCGGCATGGCGCGGTGGCGGCGGCGACGTCGACGGGCGGCATGGTCGGCAAGCACCCGGGGCGGGTCGGCGACAGCGCCCTCATCGGCTGCGGCACCTACGCCGACAGCCGGCTCGGCGCCGTGTCGTGCACGGGCGCCGGCGAGGCGATCATCCGCGTCGTCCTCGCGCGCCGCGCGCTCGATCTGCTGCAGGAGACCGACGACGCCGAGCGCGCGGCCCGGCTCGCCGTCGACCTGCTCGTCAAGGACGGCCGCGGCGACGGCGGACTGATCCTGGTCGACGCGCGCGGCCGGGTGGGCTTCGCGCACTCGACCCCGCTCATGCCGGTCGCGTGGATGATGCCGACGCTCGACGCGCCACGGGTGCCCTTCTGACGTGACGCTGTCGCGCCCGCTCGACGTCGCCGCCGTCGAGGCCGCGCGAGCCCGGCTGCGCGACGCGATCCACGAGACGCCGTGCGCCTACTCGCAGACGCTGTCCGAGCTGACCGGCACCCGCTGCTACGTCAAGCTCGAGAACCTCCAGATGACCGGCTCGTTCAAGGAGCGCGGCGCCGCCAACCTGCTCCTGCAGCTCGACGCCGACGAGCGTCGCCGCGGCGTGGCGGCCGCCAGCGCGGGCAATCACGGTCTCGCCGTCGCCTTCCACGCCGCCCGGCTCGGCATCCCCGCCACGATCGTGATGCCGACCTACGCGCCGCTCATCAAGGTCACCTCCGCCCGCCGGTACGGCGCCGACGTGATCCTGCACGGCGCCAACTACGACGAGGCCTACGAGCGCGCCCAGGCCGTCGTCGGCGAGCGGGGCGCGGTGTTCGTGCACCCCTTCGACGATCCGCGCGTGGTGGCCGGCCAGGGCACGCTCGGGCTGGAACTGCTGGACCAGCTGAGCGAGGTCGACGCGGTGCTGGTGCCGGTCGGCGGCGGCGGGCTGATCAGCGGCGTGGCGCTCGCCATCAAGGCGCGCCGGCCCGAGGTCCGCGTCATCGGCGTGCAGGCCGCCGCGGTGCCGGCCATGGAGCGCGCGCTGGCCGCCCGCGAGCGGGTGCGGGTGCCCCCCGGCGCGACGATCGCCGACGGCATTGCCGTCCGCCAGGTCGGCGCCCTCACGTTCGGGCTGGTCGCCCGGTACGTCGACGCGGTCGTGACGGTCGACGAGGAGGAGCTCTCCAACGCCATCTTGCTGTTGCTGGAGATCGAGAAGACCGTGGTCGAGGGCGCCGGCGCCGCGCCGCTGGCCGCGCTCCTCAACCGGCCGCTGGGCCTGGCCGGGGGCCGCGTCGCGCTGGTGCTCTCCGGAGGCAACATCGACGTCACGATGCTGGCGCGGATCATCGAGCGCGGCCTGGTCAAGGACAGCCGCCTGGTGCGCCTCCTGGTGGTCCTGCAAGACCGGCCCGGGGCCCTGGCCCGGCTCACGGCCCTCATCGCCGAGGAGCACGCCAACATCGTGCAGATCGACCACGACCGCGCGTTCTCGCGCCAGGCGATCGGCTCGACGGAGGTCGGGCTCACGCTCGAGACGTCCGGGCGCAAGCAGATCGACGCGCTGAAGCACCGGCTGGAGGCGGCGGGCTACTCGGTCGAAGAGCGCGGCGCGTAAGACATTCGCTGGCACGCCGAAAGCACGCGAGAACGCTCCGGAGGGAGACGTATGCCAGAGAAGAAGACCATCGAGCGTGCGCGACGGGACCGCCGGGAGGGCAAGGCCCCGACGACGCAGGCCGGCGAGTTCATCCGCGAGGAAATGCACCACATCCGCGAGGGCAAGCACGGCGCCCGCTCGACCAAGCAGGCGATCGCGATCGGTCTCAGCAAGGCCCGGCGAGCCGGCGTGAAGCTCGGCTCCCCGCCGCGGAGCGCGAAGCCGGCAACGCGGAAGAGCGCCGCCTACGCCTCACGGGCCGCGCGGCGCGGCCGCCGCCCCTCGCCCAAGCGTGGGCGAGCCGTCGAGCGCGCCCTCCAGCGCGAAGGCCGGGCCGCGGCCTCTCACGAGGCGCTCGCCCGCCAGGCGCACCGTGCGGCCCGCCGCCGCGGCCCCGCCGCCCGCAAGGCCGCCGCCCGCAAAGCCGCCACGACCCGCAAGGCAGCGTAGGCGGAAGCCTCAGTCCATCACGCTGACGATCGCCGCATGGGTGCGGGCGGCGAGGTCGCGGGCGGCGGCGCGTGCATCGAGCGCGGGATCGGCGTGGAGCGCGGGGTGATAGGTGATCGTGATCGGTGCGGGCCGCGGCAGGACCTTGCCCGGCGGCCAGGCACGATCGCCGCCGACGATCGTCACCGGCAAGACCGGCACGCCGAGCGAGACCGCCAGCCGGAACGCGCCGGGCTTGAAGCGCTGGACGCGGCCGTCTGTCGTGCGCTCGCCCTCGGGAAAGATCATCAGCGCCGCCCCGTCCTGCAGGAGGCGGATCGCCTCGCGCGTCGCCCGGGCGTCGCGCGAGTCGATGTCGACCGGGAAGGCGCGCAGCAGCCGGATGAACCGGCCGAAGACCGGGACCTCGAACAGGCGGCTCCAGGCCATGTAGTAGACCGGACGGCGCACGGGGATCGTCACCAGCGGCGGGTCGGCGTACGTCTGGTGATTGGGCGTGATGACGATGCCGCCCTCGGGCGGGATGTGCTCGGTGCCGCGCAGCTCGAGGCGGAAGTACGCGCGGCACACCGCGTAGACGGCGGGGCGGAAGAGGTCCAGGAGCGGCGTGCGCGACCGCACGCCCCCTAGACTACAACGCGAAAAAAAACGGGGCCGGGATCGCTCCCGGCCCCGTGTCGGTTCGCGTCGTGTCGCGGCTAGTCGTCCTCGGCGCCCACTTCGACTTCGATCGGCTCCAGGTGCCGGCTCGCCCGCTCCAGGCGGTCCTGGCAGCGCACGCAGGTCGTCACCTCCGGCATGACGCGCAGCCGTGCGGAGGCGATCGTCTCGCCGCACTCCACGCACACGCCGTACTCGCCCTCGTCCAGCCGCTCGAGCGCTGCGGTGATGCGGTTCACCCGGTCGACGAGCAGCTCACGCGTGGCAAAGCCGATCTCCCGCCACTCGTTGGCCTGGATCTCGTCCACCTCGTCCGCGAACGCCCAGTGTTCTCCACGCGGGCCCAGCAGGTCCTCCAGCGCGCTGGCCCCGCCAACCTGCCGAAGCCGGCCCACTGCCGTCCTCAGGTCCTGCTCCAGCCGCTTCCGGATCCCGTCCATGGTGTCCTCACTCTCCCTTCGGCGCGTCACCCCGTGCAACGGGTGTGCCGAAGCTGAGACGGACGTGGATACCGGCTAATTCATTGGAAAACAAAGGTCGTATGGTCAGACCGCAGGTCCCTGGTCTGGGAGGGGCTGGATGGAACGTGGGCAGATTGCCCGTCAAACGGTCACGAGGCGGATGGTTTTCTGACAGTTTCCGCCGCCAGCGAGTCCGCCCGGCTATTCCTCCTCATATTGCTTCTTGAGGGCGGCCACGACGGCCGGGTCCGCCAGGGTCGTCGTGTCGCCCAGCGCCCGGCCCTCCGCGATGTCGCGCAGCAACCGGCGCATGATCTTGCCGGAGCGGGTCTTCGGCAGCTCGGCGGAGAAGATGATGTCGTCCGGCCGGGCGAGCGCCCCGATCTTCCGGGCGACGTGCTGCTTGAGCTCGTCCTGCAGCTCCTTGCCCGCGGTCACGCCGGCCTTGACGGTGACGAAGGCGGCGATCGCCTGGCCCTTGATCTCGTGCGGCCTGCCGATCACGGCCGCCTCGGCCACCTGCTTGTGGTCGACGAGGGCGGATTCGACCTCCATGGTGGAGACCCGGTGTCCCGAGACGTTCATGACGTCGTCGACTCGACCGAGGAGCCAGAAGTAGCCGTCCTCGTCGCGCTTGGCGCCGTCCCCGGTGAAGTAGATGTTGTCGTACTTCGACCAGTACTGCTTCACGAAACGATCGGGATCGCCCCAGATGCCACGCAGCATGCCTGGCCATGGCTTGCGCAGCACCAGGTAGCCCGACTTCGCCGGCTTGCCGCGCTCGTCGAGCACCTCGGCGTCGATCCCGGGGAACGGCTTCGTCGCCGAGCCGGGCTTCAGCACGGTGATGCCGGGCAGCGGCGTGATCAGGATGTGGCCCGTCTCCGTCTGCCACCACGTGTCGACCACCGGGCAACGCCCCTGGCCGATGACCTTCCAGTACCAGACCCAGGCCTCCGGGTTGATCGGCTCGCCGACCGTGCCCAGCAGCCGCAGAGTGGAAAGGTCGCAGCGGTTCGGGTACTGCTCGCCCCAGCGCATGAACGTGCGGATGGCCGTGGGCGCGGTGTAGCAGATCGTGATGCCGTGCTTCTCGATGATCCGCCAGAAGCGGTCCTTGTCGGGAAAGTCCGGGGTGCCCTCGTACATCACCGTGGTGGCGCCATTGGCGAGCGGGCCGTAGACGACGTAGGAATGGCCGGTGACCCAACCCACGTCGGCCGTGCACCAGTAGACGTCGTCCTCGTGGATGTCGAAGACCCACTTGTGCGTGGCCGCGATGCCGGTGAGATAGCCGCCCGTCGTGTGGATGATGCCCTTGGGCTTGCCGGTGGAGCCCGACGTGTAGAGCAGGTACAGGAGGTCTTCCGAGTCCATCGGCTCGGCCGGACACTTCGCCTCGGCGCCCTTGACGAAGTCGTCCCACCAGACGTCGCGCCCCGGCTGCATGTCGACCGGCTGGCCGGTGCGCTTGAGGACGATGACGGTCGCGACGCCCGGGCACTCCTTCAGCGCCTCGTCGGTGTTCTTCTTCAGCGGCACGGTGGTGCCGCGCCGCCAGCCGCCGTCGGCGGTGATGACCAGCCGGGAGTCGGCGTCGTGGATGCGGTCGCGGACCGACTCCGGCGAGAAGCCGCCGAAGATCACCGAGTGCGCGGCGCCGATGCGCGTGCAGGCCAGCATGGCGATCGCCACCTCGGGCACCATCGGCATGTAGATCGTGATCCGGTCGCCCTTGCGCACGCCGTGGCGCTTGAGGGCGGCGGCGAAGCGGTTCACCTCCCGGTAGAGGTCCCAGTAGGTGAGCGTGCGGGTGTCGCCCGGCTCCCCCTCCCAGATGAGAGCGGCCTTGTTGCGGCGGGCGGTCGTGACGTGGCGGTCCAGGCAGTTGTAGGAGACGTTGAGCTTGCCGCCGACGAACCACTTCGCGTACGGCGGCTTCCAGTCGAGCGCCTTCTTCCACGGCTTGAACCACGTCAGCTCGCGGGCCCGCGCTTCCCAGAACCGCACGGGGTTGCGGGCGGCCTCCGCGTAGACCGACGGCTTGTTGACGAGCGCCCGCCTGACGAAGTCCCGGGGCGGCGGGAATCTCCGCTTCTCCCGCAGCAGGGCCTCGATCGGTACCCCCGCGTCGCCTTTCGCTTGCGCCATGGCTCCTCGTCCTCTGGTCCCGTGATGGTGTCAGGCCGGCCGGCTGCGGCGCTTGCGCGCCACGCCGGTCCGCACGGCCGCCTCGGCAACCGCCGTGGAGACGGCCGGCACCAGGCGCGCGTCGAACATCGACGGCGTGATGTACTCCTCGCTCAGCTCCGACTTGCCGACGATCCCGGCGATCGCGTGGGCGGCCGCCAGCTTCATCTCGTCGTTCACGCGGCGGGCCCGCACGTCGAGCAGGCCGCGGAAGAAGCCGGGGAAGCAGCACGAATTGTTGATCTGGTTGGGGTAATCCGAGCGACCGGTGGCCATCACCTTCACGAAGGCTCCGGCTTCTTCGGGCAGAATCTCGGGAATCGGGTTGGCCATGGCGAACACGATCGCGTTCTTGTTCATGGACTTGATGTCCTTGAGCGAGACGACCCCGGGCCCGGAGAGCCCGATGAAGATGTCGGCGCCGTCCAGCGCCTCGCCGGCCGTGCCGCGCACGCGGCGCGGGTTGGTGTGGTCGGCGAACCACTCCTTCATCGAGTTCATGTTCTCCTTGCGACCCTTGTAGATCGCGCCGGCCCGGTCGCAGCCGATGATGTGCTTGGCGCCGGCCTTCATCAGGAGCTTGGCGGTGGCGATGCCGGAGGCGCCGGCGCCGGTGAAGACGATCCGCGCCTCGGGCAGCTTCTTCTTCACGACCTTGAGCGCGTTGAGGATCGCCGCCAGCACGACGACTGCGGTGCCGTGCTGGTCGTCGTGGAACACGGGAATATCGAGGTCGCGCTGCAGCCGCTCTTCGATCTCGAAACACCGGGGGGCCGAGATGTCTTCCAGGTTGATTCCACCAAACACCGGCGACAGTGCCTTCACGATCATCACGATCTCGTCGACGTCCTTGGTGGCCAGGCAGATCGGAAACGCGTCGACCCCGGCGAACTCCTTGAAGATGAGCGCCTTGCCCTCCATCACCGGCTGGGCGCCGCTGGGGCCGATGTCGCCGAGCCCGAGCACCGCGGTGCCGTCGGTCACGACCGCCACCGTGTTCTGCTTGATCGTCAGCGTGTAGGCCTTCTCGGGATCGTGGTGGATGGCCATGCAGATGCGGGCCACCCCCGGCGTGTAGGCCATCGAGAGATCGTCGCGCGTCTTGACCGGCATCTTGCCGCGCACCTCGATCTTGCCGCCCAGGTGCATGAGGAAGGTGCGGTCCGAGACGTTGCCGACCGTCACGCCCTCCAGCGCCCGCAGGCGCTCGACCACCTGCTGGCCGTGACGCTCGTCGCTGGTCTTGAACGTGATGTCGCGGGTGATCGTGGTCTTGCCGACCTCCACGAGGTCGATCGCGCCGATGTCGCCACCGGCCTTCCCGATGGCCGAGGTGACCTTGCCGAGCATGCCGGGCTTGTTGAGGATCTGCAGGCGAACCGTCAGGCTATGGCTGGCCGTCGGAGCGTTGAGCATGCTGCCTCCCACTTGCGACCGAAAGTGGGCGGTATTCTACCCCCGCCGGCGGCGGGGCCGGAGCGTTAATCGTGGACGAGCGGACGGAGGTGCAGCTGGCGCCGGTCGCCGTCGACCGTGACCTGGTAGCGACTGAGGAACGTGTTGCCGAGAATGCCGTCGAGCCCCGGTCCGGGGTCGTGGAGCACCACGGGGGCGTCGCGGAGCTCGAGGGTGCCGACCCGCAGCGAGCCGACGATGGCCGGAGCCCCGGCCGTGCGGCCGCCCAGCGTCTGCAGCTCGACCGGCGAGCCGTCGGGGCCGCCGGCGATCCCGAGGTCGGCGGCCAGCGCCGGCGACAGCACCGTCACGCTGGAGCCGGTGTCGACGAGGAAGCGGCCGGTGCGACTGTCGTTGAGGATCACCCGGGCGATCCAGACGCCGAGGCCGTGCTCGAGCGGAACCGTGGTCTCCTCCACGGTGACGCCGCCCTGGTTCAGACGCGCCATCTCCTGGAGGACGAGCCGAGCCAGCTGCGGGGTCGGCTCCAGCAGGAGCGCCATCTGGAAGGCGTCGATCGCCGACAGCTTGAGGCCGAGGCGGGCCAGCGCGGTGCCACGATAATAATGGAAGGTCGGATCGGCCGGCTGCAGCGCCGCCGCCTGACTCCAGAGCTGCATCGCCTCCAGGTAATCGCGCGCCTGCCAGGCCCGCTGGGCCCGGATGTGGTAGTCGGCCGGGGAGGCGATGGCGCCGAACACGAGCCACTGGCCGATGATGACGCCCAGGACGAAGGTGAGGAGGCGCCGCATGCAACATCTGAACAGGCAAACGCCATGCCCGGTACCGGCGCCGTTCGCCGCCCGACAATCGCGGTGTTGCGGCGGGGGCGGCCCGTCGCTGTGCAGTGCATTGCGGGCTTTTGTCCCTGCGTAGTACGCTGAGCCGGCGGCCCTGACCGCCTGGAGGCACGATGACCGACGCCAAGACCGCGGAGCACGAGCTTCAGACCTACCTCCGGCCTCAGACCTTCCCGGTCGCCATCCGGATGCTGAAGCCCGGCGAGCCGATTCCCGACCGGGCCAAGCGGCCGGCCCGTGACTTCAAGAAGCTCTCGATGAACTGCCAGGTCATCGACATGGCGCGCCGGTACGGCTGGACGATCGCGCTCACCCGCGAGGACCACATCTGCTCGCTCGGCATCGCCGCGCTCGGCTTCGAGAAGCCGACGCACCTGCATACTTCCGGGACGCTGTGCGAGGGCATGTACACGGAGACGAAGGAGGCGGGGCAGCGCTCGGAGGCGGCCTCCGATCGCTTCGGCGTCGGGGAGTACGCCACGCTGCTGGTGGCGCCGCTCGACCGGGCCACCTTCGAGCCGCACCTGGTCTGCGTGTACGGCAACCCCGCCCAGGTCATGCGACTCGTGCAGGGCGCGCTGTGGAAGCGCGGCGGGAAGCTGCCGTCGGGCTTCAGCGGCCGCATCGTGTGCTCCGACATCATCGTGACGACGATGCTGACCGGCGAGCCGCAGGTCATCATGCCGTGCTCGGGCGACCGCATCTTCGGGCAGACCCAGGATCACGAGATGGCGTTCACGATCCCGTGGACCCGCATCGACGAGGTCCTCGAGGGCCTGCGCGGCACCCATGACGGGGGCATCCGCTACCCGATCACGCAGTTCATGGAGTACGAGGCCAAGCTGCCGCCCAAGTACATGGAAGCCAACCGCCTGTGGGACGCCGAGAAGGGCACCAACGCCTACACCCCGCGCGACCGCGTGGTGGCCGCCTACAAGCGCTCGTTCGCCGACCGGCTGCCCGTCTATCCGATCGTCGCCTCGTTCGCCGGCACGCTCGACGGGTTGTCGATCGAGGAGTACTGCACGCGGCCGGCCCGGGCGATCGCCGCGATGATGAACTACTACGAGCGCTACCAGCCCGACGTCATGCTGGCCTACAACGACCTCGCCAAGGAGGCGGAGGCGTTCGGCTGCCGCGTGAAGTACTCGGATTACGTGGTGCCGTCCATCGACGCCCACGTGCTGAACGACGACAAGACGGGGCTGGCGCGGCTGCCGATGCCCGATCCGTACAAGACGGGGCGGCTGCCCGGCTTCCTCGAGCAGTGCGAGGCGCTGGTGAAGGCCAAGCCGCCGACGGCCATCGGCGCGGTGGCGGTGGGCCCATGGACGATCGCCATGCTCCTGCGCAACCCCGAGACGATGCTGCTCGACACCTTCGAGGATCCGCAGTTCATCCACGACGTGATGCGGGTGTGCACCGACTTCAGCAAGCTGTGGGGCGACGCCATCGTCAAGACCGGCATCGGGCTGAGCTTCTCGGAGCCGACCGCCTCCATCAGTCTGATCTCGCCCGACAACTATCGCGAGTTCATCGCGCCGTACCACAAGGAGCTGGTCGAGCACTTCAAGGCCAGGAAGGTCGGCGTGACGACGCACATCTGCGGGACGACCTATCCGATCTACGAGGACCTGCTCGACTGCGGCTTCACCACGATCTCGTTCGACCTCGACCAGCAGGCCGATCCCACCCTCTACGTCGACCAGCTGGCGCGGTTCATGGACGTGGCCAACGGCCGGGCGGTCGCCATCGGCAACGTCGACGCCACGAAATTCGAAAAGACCTCGAAGGACGCGATGTATGCCGACGTGAAGCGCTGCGTCGACACCGCCGCCCGCCGCTCCGCCTTCATCCTCTCGACGTCGTGCGAGATTCCGCCGAAGTCGGATCCAGAAATCGTGAAGTGGTTCATGGACGCGGCCCACGAGTATGGGCGCTACGACCGCATCTTCAACTCGGAGGGGGGCTAACGCCCCCCTTCCGACGGTCAGATGCGAGGCGGCGCAAGCACCGGAGCGAGGCATACGCCGCAGCGAGGAGCGCAGCGCGAAACACAAGGGGCCAGCCGTCCGAGGCTGGCCCCTTCGCGTTTCGCGATCAGTGTCGCGCTTGGCGCGCTACCACTTCACCGGCTTGGATGGGCGATGGGCGTAGCCGCTCTCGCGACCGCCACCGCCGCCGCCCGGACGACCACCACCGGGCCGGCCACCACCGCCCGGACGCCCGCCGCCGCCGCCACCGCCCGACCGCGGCGCCTGCGGATTCGACACCTCGACGGTGATCCGACGACCGTCCAGCTCACGACCGTTGAGCTGGGAGATCGCGTTCTGGGCTCCCTCCGCCGAGTCCATCTCGACGAAGCCGAACCCGCGCGACTGGCCGGAGAAGCGGTCGGTGATGACGGTCGCCGACAGCACGTTGCCGCTCTGGCTGAAGAACTCTCTCAGGCCATCACTGGTAGTGGAGTACGAAAGACCGCCGACATACAGCTTGGACGCCATAGGAACCCCCGATCTCTTCCGTTAATCGGTCACGCCCCGCGAACCGGAAGAGACGTTACGCCGGAAGCGAGGTCCGTCCGTTCGGTGCGGCGGACGTACAAAGTGTACACTCGCTTCCGCGAGGCGCAAGTACACGGCGGGCCGAGGACGGCCGGTTCACTGCGTGAGACGCGGCAGCGCCAAGGCCTCGGGCGCGTCGCTCTCGGCGCCGATCGGCAGCAGCGACTCGGCGCCGTCGGTCGCGACCGCCGATGCGGCCCGCCCGCGATGCTCGTCGGCCGCGCAGGTCGACAGCTCGAGCGCGGCCACGCCCACCGCGATCGCCAGCATGCCTGCCGTCAGCCAGCGAGCGAGCATTCTCCTCATCGGGCCACCTTCTCCAGCAGCTCCTGGACGGTCACCGGCCGCGCCAGCACGCGGAAGCCGGCCAGCTCGAAGGCCACCCGACTCTCCAGCGACGCCTCCGGCGCGACCGTCACCACCACCGGCACCTGCGGCGCGACGCGCTCGAACAGCGTCACGTGCTCCCGTAGCGTGAGGCGCAGAGCGCCGGCGTCGGCGACGATGAGCGACACCGGCAGCGAGAGCAGCACGCGAACGCCCTCGCAGAGGTTCTCGGCCAGCGCGACGCCGACGTCCTGGCCCAGGCAGGCCAGGCCCAGCCGCTCACGCGTCACGCGGTCCTGATCGATCACGAGCACACGATTCATCACGTCTCCTCTTGTTTGTGCGAGCCGCACCGCCGGCGAGCGAGCCTGCGATACGAGACTTGGGATGCCGCTTCTCGCAGAACCGGTTCGAGGAGAGCAACCGGGATGCCAGGGCGGGCGCGCCGCAAGTGCGCGGAATCGCGGCACCGCATCGGAGCGCCCGGCACCGCGGTCGGGCGTTTTGCCCGAGGCGGCGTCAATGCGCCCGTGGACGGACGGTCAGGATAATTCCGGCGGCATGATCTGGTAGCCCAGGATCTTGCGGTAGAGCGTCTTGGGATCGATGCCGAGCAGCGCCGCCGCCTTGCCGCGATGACCGCCGACCTGGCGGAGCGTGGCGATGATGTGCTGGCGCTCCATGGCCTCCAGCGATGGCGCCGACGACGATCCAGCGCGCGATGCCGCCACGCCGGTCGCCGCGCCGGCGACGTCCGGCGGCAGGTCGGACGGCGTGATCTCGTCGCCCTTGCTGAGGATCACGCCGCGCTCGATCACGTGCAGCAGCTCGCGCACGTTGCCCGGCCACGCGTACGCCTCGAGCGCGGCCAGCGCCGGCGCGCTCAGGTGCTTGACGCCGTAGGCAGCGTTCGTCTCCAGGAAGTGCTGGGCCAGCAGGCCGACGTCCTCGCGCCGATCGCGCAGCGGCGGTAGCGTCACGGTGATCGTGTTGATCCGGTAGAAGAGGTCCTCGCGGAACTGCCCGCTCTTCATCGCGGCGGCGAGATCCCGGTTGGTGGCCGCGACCAGCCGGATGTCCACCCGCCGCGGCCGGGTGCCGCCCACGCGGAAGAAGGCGCCGGTCTCGAGCACGCGCAGGAGCTTCACCTGGCTGTCCGGCTCCATGTCGCCGATCTCGTCGAGCAGCAGCGTGCCGCCGTCGGCCAGCTCGATGAGGCCGGGCTTGGCGTTGACCGCGCCGGTGAAGGCGCCCTTCTCGTGGCCGAACAGCTCGGACTCGAGCACCTCGCGCGGCAGGGCGCCGCAGTGAATCGGCACGAACGGGCGCTCCGCGCGCGCCGAGCGCTCGTGGATCGCCCGCGCCACGAGCTCCTTGCCGGTTCCGCTCTCGCCGAGCAGGAGCACCGACGACTCCGTCGGCGCCACGCGCTCCACCATGCGCAGCACCTCGTGCATCTTGGCGCTGCGGGTGACGATGCCGCCGTAGGGCCCGGCCCCGGGCGCGTGCGCGCGCAGGGCGACGTTGTCGCGCAGGAGCTGGCCCTTCTCGGCCGCCTTGCGCACCAGGATCTCGAGCTCCTCGATCTTGGTCGGCTTGGTCAGGTAGTCGTAGGCGCCGAGCTTCATGGCCTCCACCGCGGTGGCGACCTCTTGAAAGCCCGTCATGACGATGACCTGAGGGTGCTCGGGAAACTCCTGCAGCTCGCGCAGGACCTCGATGCCCTCCTTCTTGGGCATCTTCATGTCGAGCACGACGACGTCGTACGGATCCTCGCGCAGGCGGGCCAGGGCCGCCTCGCCGTCGCCCACGCCCTCGGCCTCCAGGCCGCGCCGCCCGAGCTCGCGGACGATGAGCTCGCGCAGATTCGTCTCGTCGTCGGCCACCATGACCCGGATCCCCCGCTTCATGCCGGCAACACCACCCGGAAGATACTGCCCTTCCCGACGTGCGTCTGCATCTCGATGCGCCCTCCGTGATCGGCTACGATACCCTGCGCGATGGCGAGGCCAAGCCCGGTGCCCTGCCCCGGCGGCTTGGTGGTGAAGAACGGATCCCAGATCCGCTGCGCGACCTCCTCGGAAATGCCCGGCCCCTCGTCCTCGAACTCGATCTCGACCTCGCGGCGCGTGCGCCGCGTCCGGAGCGTCAGCCGCCCGCTCCCGTCCATCGCGTCGAGCGCGTTGGACCCGAGACCGAGGAACACCTGGCGCAGCTGTCCCTCGTTGACATTGACCTCGGGTAGCCCGTCCTCCAGCTCGGTCACGAAGCGGCCACTGGCGTAGCGCGCCTGGTGCGTGAGCAGGTCGACGGTCTTGAACACGAGGAGGTTGATGTCCGTCGGCGCCCGCCGGCTGCCGGGCTCGCGGACGAACTGCAGGAGGCTGCTGGTGATCTCCTTGCAGCGATACGCCTCCTCCTCGACGAGCCCGAGGTAGGTTGGAAACTCCGTCAGCTCGGGCCGCCCGGCGAGCGCGTCCTCCTTCAGCCGAGCCCGCAGCGACTCGGCGCAGCCGGCGATGGTGGCCAGCGGGTTGTTCAGCTCGTGCGCCACCCCGGCCGCGAGGCGCCCGGCGGTGGTGAGCCGCTCGGTCAGCAGCATCTGGCGCTCGAGCTGCTTGGCCAGCGTGATGTCCTCCACCAGCAGCACGAGATGGGCGCCGTCGTCGCCGTCCCGCAGCGGCGCCGTCGTCAGCCGGAACTGCTTGGTCTCGCCGGCGATCACCATCTGCTCCTCGCAGCGCGCGACCTCGTGGGCGACGAAGGCCCGACGCAGGAACGCCTCGACGTCGGCGGCCCGCTCGGCCGCGACCACCTTGGCGAAGGGCAGGTGGGCGGCGGGATCGCAGCCGAGCGTCCGGACGCCCTCGCGGTTGGCCCGCACGATGCGCAGGTCGGGGTCGAGCACGAACACGCCGAGCGGCAGCGTCTCCAGCACGACTTCCACGAACCGCTTCTGGCGATCGAGCTCGCGCGTGCGCTCGGCCACCATGGCCTCGAGGCCCTCGTAGAGCCGGGCGTGCTCGATGGCGATGGCGGCCTGATCGGCCAGCGCGACGAGCAGGTCCTCCTCGGCCCCCGAGAACTGGTGGACCTCCTTGTGGAAGACCTCGATCACGCCGATGGCCCGGTCGCCCACCCGCAGGGGAACCGCCAGCGCCGCCCGCAGCCCGCTCAGGAGCGGCAGCTCGCGATGCTGCACGCGCGGATCGTTGTGGAGGTCGGCGCTCTGGCGCGGTCGCATGTCACGCACCGCGCGGCCGGCGATGCCCTCGCCGGCGGGGGTCCGCACGCCACGGTTGATCAGCTCCTCGGGCAGATCGAGGCTCGCGACCAGGGCCAGCTCCTGGGTGGCGCGGTCGAGGACCATGATCCCGCAGGAGGCGACGCCGAGCACGCTGCGCGCCTGCTCGAGGATGACGCGGATCGTGCGCTCCAGGTCCAGGCTGGCGGTGACCGCGCGGCCGGCCTCGAAGAGCGCCCGGGTCTCCCGCGTACGCTTGAGGCTTTCCTCGAAGAGCTGGGCGTTCTGCACGGCGATGCCGGCCTGCTCGGCGAAGGCCTCGAGCACGCGCTGGTCATCCATGGTGAAGGCGGCCGTCCGCGTCGAGAACGCCGAGATGACGCCGAGCAGCGTGCCGGCCACACGGAGCGGCACGCACAGCATCGAGCGGATGCCCTCGCGCTCGTCGACGTCGTGCCGGGTCGAGCGGGGATCGGTGCGGACGTCGTCGACGCGGAGCGCCGTGCCGGTCTCCGCGCACTGGCCGATGATGCCCTCGCCCACCGGCATCGCCAGCGCGCGCCACTCGTCGCTCCTGAACCCGTGGGCGGCGGCGTGCACGAGGCGCATGCGTCCCGGATCGAGCAGGCCGATGCCACAGCCGGTGGACGGGATGAGGGCGGTCACCGCCCGGCTGATCCGGTCGAGCACCGAGGCGACGTCGAGCCGGGCCGTGATGAGCTGGCTGGTGCCGTAGAGCGCGGCCAGCTCCTCCGCCCGGCGTCGGCTCTCGTCCACGAGCCGCCGTTGCTCGATCGCCGAGGCCAGCGGGCGCGCGAGATCGGTGACGACCTCGACGTCGGTCTCGTCGAAGGCGGCGCGCTGCGAGGCGGCGAGCGTGACGGCGCCGAACACGCCGCCGCGGCTGACCAGCGGCACCAGCAGCGCCGAGCGGTAGCCCTGGGCGGCGAGCTGCCGGCGGCTCGCTTCGGGCACGGCGTCGGCGGCCACGTCGTCGACGCGCACCGGCGCCGCCCCGGCCGCGACCGCCGCGACGAGGGTGTGTTCCAGCGGCAGCCGCGTGTCGCGCGGCGGCATACCGCGCACCGTCCGGGCGAGGACGTCGATCACGCGGAAGGTGCCACGCTCGGCGTCGAGCAGCGCCACCGCCACGGATTCGTACCTCACCAGCCCCGCCAGCCCCTCGGCGAAGCTCCGGAAGACGTCGTCGAGCGAGTCACCGGACACCAGCAGGCGGGCGATCTCGTTGAGGACGGTGATCCGCAGCGTGCGCTGCTGCAGGCGCCACACCTGTTCGATGGCGGCGCCGAGCTCGCGACCGAACGAGCCGGGCAGCGCCACGCCGGCGCCGCCGCGGGCCACGAGTGTCAGCTCGCCGACGGCGCGGCGCGGCGCGCCGAGCCGTGTCCGGCTCGCGCGCACCCCCTTCGGTATCGACCGGCCGCCGCCGGCGTCGCCCAGCAGGGCGCTCGCCCACCGGGCGCCGGCCGTCACGGCCATGCGCTCGCCGCGCGGGGGCCGATAGGTCAGGGCACCGGCCTCGGCGCCGGTGAGACGCACGAGCCGCCGCAGCGTGAGCGCGAGCGCCTCCTCGACCGAGGCCGCGCTGCCGAGCCCGGTGAGCAGATCGGGAAACACGCGGCCGACCTTCACGGCTGCAGGACCTTGCCGGGAAGGCTGCCGGTGTGCTCGCCATCCTTGATGACGAAGCGGCCGTTCACGAGCACCTGCTCGATGCCGACCGGATAGCGATGCGGATCCTCGTAGGTCGCCTGGTCGGCGACGCGTCGGGCATCGAAGACCACCAGATCGGCCTTGGCGCCCACCCGGATCTCGCCCCGATCGCGCACGCCCAGGCGGCGGGCCGGCAGCCCGGTCATCTTGTGCACGGCCTCGGCCAGGGAGAGCACGCGCTCGTCGCGGGCGTAGTGGCCGAGGACGCGCGGAAAGGTGCCGTAGCTGCGCGGGTGCGGCTTGCCCGCGCTCATGTCACCGGTGGTGGCCAGCGCCGAGCCGTCCGAGCCGATCATCAGCTGGGGATGGGCGAGCGCGCGCCGGAGATCGCGCTCGTCGAGCTGGAAGAGGATCATCGAGGCGACGCCGTCCGCGTCACGCAGCAGCTCGAACACGGCCTCGATGGGCTCGAGCCCTCGGACCTCGGCGATCTCCGAGACGCGCCGGCCCTCGGCGTCCTTGCGTTTCGGACACCAGGCGATCATCACGTTCTCCCAGCCCATGCGCTCCACGATGCTGTAACCGCCGCCGCGCTCCATGTCCTCGCGCATCCGCTGCCGCTCGCCCGGATCGTGCAGCCGCTTGAGCATCGCCGCCACCCCGCCTTCGAGCGCCCAGTCGGGCAGCGCGGTGCGCAGCGAGGTGCTGGAGGCCGTGTATGGATAGACGTCGCCCATCACGTCGAGGCCCTCGGCGCGGGCGGCGTCGATCAACGCCAGCGCGTCGGCCACCTTGCCCCAGTGCGGCCGGCCGGCGGCCTTGACGTGGCTGATCTGCACGGGCATCGCGGCCTCGCGCCCGACCTGGATCGCCTCGCGCACGGCGTCGAGCAGCGTCCGGCCCTCGCCGCGGATGTGGCTGGCGTAGAAGCCGCGGTAGCGGGCCGCCGAGCGGGCGACGGCGACGATCTCGTCGGTCGTGGAGTAGGAGCCGGGCGCGTAGATCAGCCCGGTGGAGAGGCCCCACGCGCCTTCCTGCATCGCCTCGGCCAGCAGCCGCTGCATCGTCGTCAGCTCGCCCGAGGTCGGCGCCCGGCGGGCGAAGCCCATGGCGGCCACGCGCAGCGTGCCGTGACCGACCAGCTGCACGACGTTGAGCGCGGTGCCGTCCCGATCGAACGCGCGCAGGTACTCGCCGACCGAGCGCCAGCTGAAGTCCATGCCCCGCGGGACGTAGAGCGCGAACGCGCGCATCTCGTCGAGGAACTCCGTGGCCACCGGCGCCGGCGAGAAGCCGCAGTTGCCCACGACCTCGGTGGTCACGCCCTGGCGGATCTTGGACTCGGCCCGGCGATTACCCCAGAGACGCCAGTCCGAGTGCGAGTGCATGTCGATGAAGCCCGGCGCCAGGACCCGCCCGCTGGCGTTCAGGACGGTGCCGGCCGATTCGCGCGACAGGTCGCCGATGGCGTCGATCATCTCGTCGCGCACGCCGACGTCGGTGCGGGCGCCCGGACGGCCGGTGCCGTCGATGACGGTGGCGCCCTCGATCTTGACGTCGAGCATCGTGTCAGTCCCCCGGCCGCTCGGTGAAGGTCAGCTCCCGCTCGCACCAGGCGGCCACGCCGAGCAGCCGCGGCAACCCGCCCGGCGCCTGCACGAGCTGCAGCGCCAGCGGCAGGCCGGCCGCGTCGAGGCCGGTCGGCAAGGACAGCGACGGCACGCCGGCCGAGCTCCACGGCGCGCACAGCGAGGCGTCACCCGTCCAGCCGAGGCCGGCCGGCGCCGCGCCGGGCGCGGTCGGCGACAGCAGGGCGTCGTGCGCCTCGAGCAGCGGCAGCATCGCCGCGCGAAATGCCAGGCGCGTCCGGTTGGCGGTCACGTATTCCGTCGCCGGCCGCTTGAGCCCGCTGGGCAGCATCTCCCGCATGCCCGGCCCATAGTCGGGCCCGTGCTTGGCGAAGATCGGCTGGTGATACGTCGCCGCCTCTACCTCGAGGACGACCTGGCCGGCGGCGTGAACCTCGCCGAACACCGCCGGCAGCGTCAGCTCCGTCACCCGCGCGCCGGCAGCAGCCAGGCGCTCGACGACACCCTCCAGGTGCCTCCGCAGCTGGGGCTCCGCGCGGTCGAACAGCTGGCGGCCGATCGCCAGCCGCGGCGCCTCGACGGCCAGCGGCTCGATCGCCACGTCGGCCATCACCGACAGCACGACGGCGGCGTCGGCCACCGAGCGGGCGAAGGGCCCGGCGTGATCGAAGGACCACGCCAGCGGCACCACCCCGTCCAGGGGCACGAGACCGTACGGACCCTTGAGCCCCACGACGCCGCAGAAGGCGGCCGGCCGCAGGATCGAGCCGACGGTCTGCGAGCCGATCGCCGCCGGCACCATGCGGGCGGCCACCGCCGCCGCCGAGCCGGACGACGAGCCGCCCGGCGTGTGCTGGCGGTTCCACGGATTGCGGGTCGGCGCCGGGTCGCGAAACGCGAACTGCGTGGTGTGGGTCTTGCCGAGGATGACGGCGCCGGCCGCCCGCAGGCGGGCGACCGCGGTCGAGTCCTTCGAGGGGCGCGTGTGGGCGAACTCGCGGGCGCCGGCGGTGGTCGGCATGCCGGCGACGTCGAAGATGTCCTTGATCCCGATCGGCACGCCGTGCAGCGGGCCGCGCACGCGGCCCGCGCGCGCCTCGGCGTCGCGCTCGCGTGCCGTCACCCGGGCGCCGGCGGC
>VBPC01000206.1 GCA_005887895.1 Candidatus Rokuibacteriota bacterium | reverse complement strand
GTGCTGGACACCACCGGACATCACGCCGAGGCCGAGGCGCTGTGCCGCAAGATCATCGCTCTCCTGGACGTCGACCGAGGCTTGCGGCAACACCCGTGGCTCGACGAAGTCCATTCGTATCTCGCGCTGACGCTGATGCGCCAGGGTCGGCTGCTGGAAGCCGAGAACGCGGCGCGCAGCGCTGCGCGCGGAGCGCTCGCCAGGCGCGGGCGGTTCTCGCCGCACACGGCCTGGATGCTGCGGAGCCTCGTGTCGGTACTTCTGGAGCAGCAGCGATACCGCGAGGCGGAGACGTTGGCCCGCGTCGTCGTCGACATGTTCGAGCGGACCGGCACGGCGCCGGAGTCCCTGCGGCTCGCCACCGCGCGGGCCGACCTCGCCAGGGCCCTGGCGTCCCAGGGCCGCGACAGGGAGTCGCTGCGCGAATACGACGTGATCCGCGCCGGCCTTCGCCGTGATCCCGCATCGCTGCGGCAATTCTTCGACGGCCACGTCGGCTATGCCGAGCTCCTGCTGAAGACCGGATCCGCCGACGCCGCGCTGGCGCCGCTCACCGTCGCGCTGCAAGAAAGCCGACGCCTGGTCGGTGACGGCGATCGGCAGACCGCGGCGATCCGCGCCTCGCTGGCGCGCGCCTACGCGGTGAGCGGCGACGTGAGCCGTGCGCTCGACGAGTTCGGCGAGGCGGTTCCGACCTTGTTGAAGCGCCTGTCAGACGTCGAGGACGAGGCCGCGCCCTCGTGGAGGCCGGATCCTCGTCTCGTCGTCACGCTCGGCGCGTACATGGGCCTGCTGGCCGACACGAGGGGCACGCCGCACGAGCGTGAGAGGGGCATCGACGCGACGGCCGAGGCCTTTCGCCTCGCCGACGCCGCGCGAGCGCGCGCGGTCCAGCGGGCGGTCGACGCCAACGCTGTCCGCGCCGCCGTGCATCGCCCTGGCCTGGCCGAGGTCGTTCGGAGAAAACAGGACACGAAGAATGAGATCGCGGCGCTGTATGACCGCCTCGCCGATGCCCTCAGCCAGCCCCGCCCCGAGCAGGATACGAAGGTCATCAGCGAGCTGAGAGACCGGATCGAGGCGCTTCGGAATCGCTCGAACGTGCTGACCACCCAGGTCGAGACGGAATTCCCGGCCTACGCCGAGCTGGTCAATCCCAAGCCGGTCACGCTCGCTCAAGCGCGCGCGATGCTGCAGCCAGGCGAAGCGCTGATCGCCACGCTGGTCACCCGCGACCGGACGTTCGTATGGGCCGTGCCTCACGCCGGCCCCGTCGCCTTCGCGGCGCCGCCCATCGGCGCCGAGGAGATCGAGACGACCATCGCCACGCTACGCAAGGCGCTCGAGCCCGGCGCGGCCACGCTCGGCGACATCCCCGACTTCGATCTGGCCTTGGCCCATCGCCTCTACAGCTCGCTGCTCGAGCCGGTGCGCTCGGGCTGGCACGATGCCCGCGTCGTCTTCGTCGTCGCCAACGGCGCGCTCGGCCAGCTGCCGCTGGCCCTGCTGCCGACCCGGCCCACGGCGCTGCCGCCGGAGTCGGGCGCCCTCTTCTCGAACTATCGCCAGGTCCCGTGGCTGGCCCGCACGCACGCCGTGGTCGTGCTGCCCTCCGTCGGATCGCTGGCCACGCTGCGCGCCCTGCCTCCCGGCGAGGCGAGCCGTCGCCCGTTCGTCGGCTTCGGTGATCCCTGGTTCAGCCACGAGCAGGCGGCGCTGGCCGCCGCCGGCGGCGCGACGCGGCCGCGCGACGCCGTCGCGCTCACGACGCGCTCGATGCCGCTCACCCTGCGCAACGCGCCGCGGACGTTCGACTCGAGCGATCTCCACCGGCTTCCCCCGTTGCCCGAGACGGCCGAGGAGATCCAGAGCATCGCGACCGCCATGCGGGCCGATCCCGGCCGCGACGTCTTCGTCGGCGCGCGCGCGAACGAAGAGACCGTGAAGACACTCGACCTGGCCGGCTACCGCGTCATCGCCTTCGCCACCCACGGGCTCGTCGCCGGCGACCTCGAGGGACTGACCCAGCCGGCCCTGGCGCTGTCGGCACCGGACGTCGCCGGCGTGGACGGCGACGGCCTCCTCACGCTGGACGAGATCCTCGCGCTGCGCCTGGACGCGGACTGGATCGTGCTGTCGGCGTGCAACACGGCCGCCGGCGACGGGGCCGGCGCCGACGCCGTCTCGGGGCTGGGCCGCGCTTTCTTCTACGCGGGGGCGCGGGCGCTGCTCGTCAGCAACTGGCCGGTCGAGACGACCTCCGCCCGCGCCCTGACGACGCAGCTGTTCCGCCAGGGGCCGCGGATGAGTCGCGCGGAGGCGCTGCAGGCCACCATGAAGTGGATGATCGACGAGGCCGAATTCGTGGACGGCGAGAGCGGCAAGATCGTCTTCAGCTACGCGCACCCGATCTTCTGGGCACCCTTCACCCTGGTCGGCGACGGTGGCGGCGCCGCCGCAACGGAGGCGAGGAACCCCATGATCAATTGAGTGGTCGCACCGGCCGAGGCTGTGACCAACGTGCGGCTACTCCCAGCTCCGATCGCGGGTACGACCTATGCCATGGCGGAGCGCCGGCGTGGAGAGACCGTCGCAAATCCCGACTTTCGGCCGCTGTGCAACATCGCAGAATATTTGAGGCCTGTATTGGCGGGTTAGCGGGTCGCAAAAGACTTCTTTTGTGGCACCACCGGAGGGCCCAATGGGGGCGCGAGGTCACCGGTGGCGCCCTCGCCCGTTGTCCACAACCGTCCGGTTAGGCACAACCGGGACTTCGTCGACAGGCGGCCCTCCACGCCGCGCCCGCCGGCCGACGCAAGCGTGCGAGTTGCGCTGAGGCTATCGACTACGTTGCGGTCGATCGGACCTCGGTGCACCCACGGGTGGCACACGAACGCCGATTCGGCGGGCCAGCGACGTGGCGGCCGTCGTTCGCGGTGGGCCTGGCATCCGCATAACGGAGCCTAGAGCGCCCGCAAGGGTGCCGGCTCGAATTTGCCTGGGCACGACGAGGGGGGCACCACCGACGACGCGCACTACGCTGCCCGCTCTCACCGGCAGCGGCGGGAACAACGGGCGCGGGCGCGCAACGTGCGACGGTGGCAACTGAAGGGTTCGGCCAAGCCCAGCTCCTCTGGGGCCGCGAGCGCGTTCGGACGGACGCGGCTTCTTCAATGAGCGGAGTTCAGTGACCTTCTTCCCCACCGCCAATACCCTTATGGCGCCAGCGCCAGGACCCATTGCGGGCGACCGCAGACCGTACAGCGGCTCAACGTCTGATCCACTGTGATCGACTTGCCGAGGGCCTCGACCGCCGCGACGACGCGCTCCAGATCGACGTCGAGCTTCCCGGTGACGCAGCCCATGCATACCTCTGGCTGCCGCCGCAGAAGCGCCGCCACCTTCGCGGCGTCGGTCTTGGGAGGAACGGTCCCTGTCGTCAAGATCGCTCGGCGCGCCGGTCGAGCAGACGCCGCACGTGGTCTTCCAGATCCTGGGGCAAGCACGGCTTCCTCAAGAAGACATCCACGCCGGCCTCCAGCACGTGGCGATCGGTGGCGATGTGCGAGTAGCCGGTGAGGAGATCACCGGAATTGCGTCCGTCTTCGGATCGCGTTTGAGCCGCCGGGTCGCCGAGATACCGTCAAGCTGCGGCATGGCCAGGTCCATGATGATGACGTCGGGTCGCAGCGACGTGGCGACCACGACCGCCTCGGCGCCGTCGCGCGCCGTGACGGCTCGCAGACCGCGCGATTCGAGGAAGGCGGAATACATGTCGCGCGTGTCCTGCACGTCGTCAGCGATAAGGACGACGTTCTTCCTCCGCGGGCGGCGTGCCGGCTGGCGACTGGGCGGTGGCTGCTCTGGCTCAGACCTGGAGGCAGATCGTTGAGGGGTGCCCATACGTAGCCCTACGTATCTTGCCCCAGGCCATCGCGGCCGCCTATATGGAAAACTTTTCCCACTTCATCGGGGGCCCGGGATGATTCAGTCGCGGGCGAGACGCGACAGGTCGGGATCGCCAGGGATATATGCAACGACGGTCGTCGCCTGCGAGCACATGGCGCAGCGGCCCTCTCCGATAAGAATTGGGGCCCCGGCGCGCCCCAGTGTCTCGATCCGCTCTCGGACAGCTTCGTGAGGGAAGGCCTGCCGCAGACAGCGAAAACAGTAGGGCCGGTCTCGAGTCTCCAGGAACAGCAGCAGCTCGTCGGGCATTCGGACGGCTCGGCGTTACCCGTTCTTCCTACCGATCCGGGTGCGGCACGAGTCCGTTGTCGCTCGGCCCCGCCGCATTCGTCAATCGGGGAGTCCCCTAAAAGTGTCTCAGAGATCCCCCTACGCCGGCGGCACCTTGCCCGACAGCACGAGCGCGGCCGCGAGGACCTCGCGGAGCCGTCCGAGCTGCACTGGCTTGGTCACGTAGTCAAACGCGCCGTCCCGGAGCGTGCCCCGGGCGAGGGCCTCGTCTATGTTGGCCGTGACCATGATCACCGGCAAATCCGGCCGGACGTGCTTGATGCCGCGCAGGGTCTCCACACCGTCCAGCGACCCCGGCATGGCGATGTCGAGCAGGACGGCATCTGGCGGGGGATCCGAGCGCACCGCTGCGATGCCGGCCACGCCGGTCCTGGCCGCGACGGTGGCATAGCCGATGTTGGAGACCAGGTCGCAGAGCACGTCAAGGACCTGCATGTCGTCGTCGACGATCAGAACCGTGGGCGGCGCCGGGCGACCGGAGCGAGGCATGAGCGGTCACGGCGAGGGTACCACGTAGATCTACGTAAGCCGGCGCTCGGCCGGGCGGTGGTGCCACGTCCCACCTCTCAAGAGGGCCGCCGAGGGGCGACTGGGCGCGGGCTCCCGGCCGTTAGGCGTCTGCGCGATCAAGCCGCCGCGCCGGTGTTCGTACCGCCGGCGCCGGGGCGCGGGAGCGTATCGAAGCGTGGGCCGATGTCCATAAAGCACTGGTCGACATCCGCATCACTGATCCGAGTCTTCGAGTCGAGTAGCCGCCAGAACCCGTGTGGCTCGTAGGCTGCGATTGTCCATTGCCCGAGGCGGTTTCTCACCCAGTAGAGGCCCGGCTCGCGCATCGCGTAGCAGAATCTACGCCGCTGTCAGCCATACACCAGCCGCTAGAAAGCCGACGTGAAGCGTTCAGGACCACGGCAGTTCTGGGGCAAGTCAGGCTTTACCCGGCGTCAGCGTCCTCTGCCAGCGGTGCTCGGCCTGCGTCCACCCCGGCACCTTGACCTTGAGCCATGCGCGCATCGGGCCTCCGACGTACAGGCTGTCGTCGTCCTTGGCCACCAGCCCCTCGTAACCCCGCTCGAGGACCTGGGCCCAGGCCTCGAGGCCGTTCGGCGCCAGCCGGCGGGATGCGTGGACCAGGTCGGCGCCGGCGACGAGGTCCTCGAGCCGTGGCCGCCGCTCGCGGAGCGGCCGCTGGCTGACGTCGCGGCCCTTCACGTAGAGCACGTCAAACGCGATGAGCACGGGCGGCGTGGCGAGCTCGGCGGGCTGGCGGTGGCGCAGCCAGTCGAAGCGCGAGCGGAGCTGCTGATCGAACACACCGAGCTCGCCGTCAAGCACCAGCGTCCTGACCGGCAGCGCGGCGATTCGCCGCGGCGACCAGAGGGTAGCGGTGGGCGTGGTCGACGCCTGCACGGCTGACAAGGCGGACGCGAGCGCCGTCCTTGTAGGCGAGCATCCGGTAGCCGTCGACCTTCTCCTCGTACACCCAACCGTCGCGGTGGAAGGGCTTGCGGACGAGCGTGGGGATCATCACCGAATACTGGGGGACCATCAGTTCAATTGTGGCCGAGGAAGCGCTGCGGAACAGCCGCGTCCGGTATGCCTACAAGGAGGCGGCGCGACTTCAAAAAGGTATCCCACACCTGAATGCACTGATCGGCGAGAGTCACCGCGTCCCCTAGCGATGCCCCGCGTGCGTCGTAGACGGTCGCGGGTTCACCGGTCGAGAGGGAGCGCCGACAGTCTTGAAAGACCGAGGCGCCGTGAATCGGGCAGTAGGTGCCGACGGGCTGATCAATGGTGTAGCCGTCATGGTAACAGTGACTCACGCGCCTCCTTTCACTGCCGCCCAGGCCGCCCGCTGCACCGCCGTCCACGGCGTCGGAGCCACACCGTAGCCCGCCGGGGCCCACTGGGGGTGGGTCGCGAAGACCGCCCGGCACTCACCCGGGCCGATGTCGCTGAGGGAGAGCCGATAGCCCTGACGTGCCATCCCCACAGCGATCTCGCCACAGCGATCTCGCCGAGGCCCGACCATGTATCGAGCCAGCGGTGGAGGAGCCGTAGCTCCGGCTCGCGCGGCTCGAGTTGGGCGAAGGCGAGGGCAGCGACGAGGAGCGAGCGGCGGCGGTCGGGACTGACTGCCGTCGCCGCTCGCGTCATGGAATGCCCTGCTCGCAGTCTATTTCTCGAACCAGTACTCGCCTTCCGTCTTGACGTTGCTGAGCCCGACCTTGAAATCGCCACCGCCGGCCGAGAGCAGGGTGCCACGGATCGTGCTGAACTTTCCCGTCCCGCCCGTTAGCGTCGCCACACTCGTATAGCTGCCTTTTCGCGAACCGTCGCTGGCGACCACGGCGTGGGTGAGCGTCTCGGAGCGGGAAAAGACCTTGTCCCCGGTCTCGAGGATCGAGATGCTGTAGCCGGAGGCGCGCCCGGATCCGTCCGTGTAGTCGGAGATCGCGCGCGTCCACGTCTCGACGACTCTCACGCCGGCGTAGCGCGGCGCTTCGTCGCCGTATTTGGTCCGGATCTCGTAGATGCGTACCTTGTGACCGGGAACGTCGCCGACTTCGATCTCGTGCTGCTGGGTATAGACCGCCGTCCCAGGCGGCGTGACAAACGAATACTTGTGCTTCTCCTCAGCTGATATCTGTCCGGCGGCCAGACTGAACATGAGGATGACAGCGAGCGCAACCGAGACCGTGGCTATTCGTCGCATGAGTATCCCTCCCCAGATAACCGGTTGAGAATCGGTTCAACGTGACGGTTTCGAACCGCGAGACGGTCTCACCTCCCCTCGGCGGTGACCCGCAGTGTGCGCGATGGTTCCTGCCGAGCCAGCCGCGGCGAAGGCGGCCAGATAGCGAGCAGCAGAAGGCGCTGTTGTCTCCAAGTGAAGAGTTCACAGACGCGTCTTCCGCCAGTGACCGCCGTTTCCTCACGCACCAGATGTTTCACGCCTTACCCATAGCGCGACCCCTAGGGAGCGGACGGAGCGGTGACCGGGGTAGCCCCTCGGCTGGCTCGGCCCGTCGCGGGCCTGGCAGGGGAGC
>VBPC01000205.1 GCA_005887895.1 Candidatus Rokuibacteriota bacterium | reverse complement strand
GTGAGACGATAGTCTTCGACGCTCAGCAAAACCTCGTCACCGGCCATCAGCGCTCCGGCGCGAACCTGACCCTTCGGCGTGAAGACCACGTGGTTCTCCGTCGCTGCGAAGTGCCGATATCCCGAACGCCCGCCTTCGACTTCGAACTGGATAAACTCATCGGCCCGACCATTGTCGAACCAGTTCACGACTCGGCGTGGCTCGATCCGGCCGGTGGTGGGGTCGTACGAGAGGACCTCGACCGGCATCCGCTGGTTGACGATCTTCCCGATTTTTTCGCGCCGACCATCGGCGAGCACGACCCGCGTGGAATAGTGAAAACAGCCGAACATCACGCCGATCTTCTCGCGGATCTGGTTGATGAAGATGACGACGCCGCCCGAGCGGGAGATGGCGGCGGTGAGCTTGCGCAGCGCCTGGGACATGAGGCGCGCCTGCAGGCCGGGCAGCGAGTCGCCCATGTCGCCGTCCAGCTCGGCCCGGGGCACGAGGGCGGCGACCGAGTCGATCACGATGACGTCCACGGCGTTGGAGCGCACGAGCGTCTCGGCGATCTCCAGCGCCTGCTCGCCGGTGTCGGGCTGGGAGATCAGCAGCTCGTCTGTATTGACGCCGAGCTTGCGGGCATAGATGGGATCGAGCGCGTGCTCGGCGTCGATGAAGGCCGCGATCCCGCCCAGCCGCTGCGCCTCGGAGATGACGTGGAGCGCGAGCGTCGTCTTGCCCGACGACTCCGGGCCGTAGATCTCGGTCACGCGCCCGCGCGGCAGGCCGCCGATGCCGAGGGCGGCGTCGAGCGACAGCGCGCCGGTCGGGATGACGGCGATCTCCTCGAGCGGCCCGCCCGCGCCCAGCCGCATGACGGAGCCCTTGCCGAACTGTCGCTCGATCTGCGAGATCGCCAGCTCGAGGGCTTGCCGCCGATCGTTCTTGCTCTCAGCCATGCAGGCGCTCCTTGTGTCGTGAGGGTGTCGGGGCCGGGCGGGGTCGACAGGGGAAACGGCTACGCACGCCCGCATTCTAGGTGCGCACGCGGGAAGCCGTCAATGTCCGGAAATGCAGACGGGCCTCACTCGTCGCGGCGGGCGGTGTAGCCCTTCCGCTCCATGCACTGGTTGAGCTTCTCCTGATCCGCGCGAGCCGAGTGGCTGAGGCCGAACGAGTACGGCCGATCCGCCTGCCGGGCGCACGAGGCGAGGTCCTGGTCGAGGCGGCTCGGCGTCACACCGGGCTTGGTGTAGCTCCATCGCTCGGCGCAGCCGGCCAGGCCCAGGCCGAGCACCAGCGCGGCGACCGCCGCCGTCCTCATCGGCGCTGGGGCCGCCAGACGTCGAGACAGCGGCTGGCGTCCGCCCGGCCCCGCTCGAGGGCGGCGGCGATGCCCGCCGCGTCGAAGTCGAGGGGCCGGAGCTCCAGCGGCGCCGACGGCGCGACGAGCTGGACGTCGACGTCGGGATACTTGTAGCGGGCCAGCTCCACGTCCCGCCGGATCTGATGCACCATCCCCATCTCGAACGCCTGCTCGAGGGTCCGGCGCAGACGCGTCGGCGGCTCACCGCGCTCGCCGGGGGCGTAGCTCAGCAGGACGATCGCCCGGCCGACGGTCGGCTCGGCCGCCAGCGCTTCCAGCACCGGCGCGCGCCCCGTCAGACCACCGTCCACGAGCAGCGTGCCGTCCACCGCGACCGGCGGAAACGCCCCCGGCACCGCCGCGGCGGCCATCAGCGCGTCGACCGAGACGGTGGCGTTGTCGAAGGTCCGCACCGCCCTGCCGGCGAGGTCGGTGGTGACGACCAGGAGCCGGCGTGGCGAGGCGCGCACGCGCTCGAAGTCGACCGCGCCGGTGATCAGCTCGCGCAGCG
The DNA here is from genome assembly GCA_005887895.1 of Candidatus Rokuibacteriota bacterium. Taxonomy (GTDB): domain Bacteria; phylum Methylomirabilota; class Methylomirabilia; order Rokubacteriales; family CSP1-6; genus AR5. The sequence goes on along the minus strand of VBPC01000205.1, from coordinate 5,809 downwards.
GCGCCGGATCGAACAGCGAGCCGGCCGCGTCGAGCGCGAGCAGTGTCAGCCACCCCGGCAACAGGCCGGCGAAGACGACGGCCGGTCGCAGAGCGTAGACCTGCTCGCGCCGCACCGAGCGCCACAGCGCCGACACCCGCTCGAGCCGACCGTCGACGAGCATCGCGGCGTTGAGGGCGCCGGCCGACGAGCCGGCGACCACGCGGACCGGCACGCCCCCCTCGACGAGCGCGACCGCGGCGCCCGCCTCCCACGCGCCCTTGGAGCCGCCGCCGGAAAGGACCAGCGCCACCGGGGCGTCGAGGGAGCCGCGGGCCCGCTCGCACGCGCGGGCGTGGGAAGACAGCGTCAGCGAGCCGGCGAGGACAGCGACGAGCGCGAGGAGACAGCTCCGGACGGAACGGCAGGGCGACCAGGCGACGGTCGGCACGCCGACATTCTACCCGGGAGGCTCGAGGCCGAGACCGGCCGTCTCGAGGGCGAGCGGGGCCGCGGCCAGCTCCGTGTAGCGCGCACCGCGCGGCGACAGCTCGCTCCGCATGAGACTGACGCGGATCACGCGCTGTCGCCCGAAGACGTCGTCGAGCGTGAGCGCCTCGGCCAGGCGCGGATTCGGACGCGGCTCGCGCACCCGACCGAGCGTGACGTGCGCCGAGAACGGCCGCGCCTCGCGCGCGAACCCGAGCGACTCGACGGCGTCGTCGATACCGGCGGCGAGCGTGGCCAGCGCGTCGGCGCCGGCGTCCACGCCCGCCCACAGGACGCGCGGCCGGGTGCGCGACGGAAACGCTCCGAGGCCGCGCACCGTGAGGTCGAACACGGGCCGCCGGGCAACGGCGGTGCTGAGGGCCTCGGCAAGCGTGTCGAGCCGGCCCGGCTCGACACCGCCGAGAAACGTCAGCGTCAGGTGGAGGTTGTCGCGCGCGACCCAGGCGACGTCGCGCGCCAGCGGACGGAGCCGCTCGACCTCGGCCGCCAGTCGCGCCCGCACCTCGTCGGCCAGCCGGACGGCGACGAAGGCGCGGACGCGGGCTATCGCGGCGTTTCCAGCAGTCGCAGCAGTCCCTGCAGGTGGTCGCGGCGCGACGGATCGGGCTCGATCGTCAGCGCCGAGCGCAGATCCGCGAGCGCGCCGTCGTGATCGCCGTCGAGCTCGCGCGAGATCGCACGCGTGGCGAGGGCCCGCGCGTCGATCCCCCGCGAGGACGGCGGCGGCGAGGCGGCCGGCGAGGCCGGCGGCGTGGCGGCGAGGGTCGCCGGCGGCGGCAGCTTCACGCCGCCGGTCGTCATGCCGGGCGGCGGCGCCGGCGCCACCGTCCCTGCGGTCGTCGGCTGGCCGGCCGGCGGACCCGACGACGCCCCGGCGGGCGGCGGCTCGAGGCCCGCGCTGCGCCGCATGGCCGAGCGCGCCCACGGATCGCTCTCGACCTCGATGGCGTGCACCCAGTCCTTCATCGCGGCGTCCGACTGCCCGGCCAGCGAGCGCGCGGCGCCGCGGTTGAACCACGCCTTGGCGAAGGTCGGCGACAGCTCGATGGCGCGCGTGAAGTCGTCGACGGCCGGGCCGTACTGCCCCGCACTGACCAGCGCGTTGCCGCGGTCGAAATAGATGTCCGGATCGGACGGCGCCAGCTGGATGGCGCGGTTGTAGTCCTCGATGGCCGCGGTCAGCTCGCCCAGTCGGACGCGCGTGATCCCGCGGTTGACGTAGGCGGCCACCGACTTCGGATTCTCGCGGACGGCGTCGTTGAAGTCGTCGGCCGCGAAGAAGAACTCACCGCTCCGGTAATGCGCGATGCCTCGATCGAGCGCCGAGGAGCCGGTCGCGCAGCCGGCGGCTGCGACGACGCAGCACCCGACGAGCAGGGTGGTCAACGTCTTGCGCATGGTCACACGCCTCCGAGATGTCGACGCAGCATATCGAGTGCCACGTCCGACGATTGCCACTTTACAGCGGCGCGGCCCCCGGCGAAGCGGAAGTGTCGCGCCTCCACGATGCCCGGCGCGGCCAGCCCGATGAACACGGTGCCGACCGGCTTGGCCGGCGTGCCGCCGTCGGGGCCGGCGATGCCGGTGATGGCCAGGCCGCAGGCCGCGCCCGAGCGCTCGCAAATGCCGCGCACCATGGCCTCCGCGCACGCGTGGCTGACTGCGCCGTGCGTCCTGAGGATCTCCTCGGACACGCCGAGCAGCTCCTGCTTGGCCCGGTTCGAATAGACGACGACGCCGCGCTCGAAGAATGCCGAGGATCCGGGGATGCCGGTCAGCCGGTGGCCGACGAGCCCGCCTGTGCAAGATTCTGCGACGGCCAGCGTCAGCCCCCGTGCAACGAGATGCCGACCGACCACCTGCTCCAGCGACTCGCCGTCGCGGCCGTAGCAGTCCGCGCCGAGCGCGTCGGCCACCCGCCGCTCGACGGCGGCGAGCGCCGCGGTCGCCGCCTCGGGGGTCGCGCCGCGCGCGCGCAGCCGGACCCATACCTCGCCGTCGGCCAGCGCCGCCGTCACCTCGACCTCGCGCCCGTCGCCGTGGGCCAGCCACGGCGCCAGCCGCGTTTCGATGTCGGCCAGGCCCACGCCGGCCGTCCGCAGCATGCGGACGGCGACGCCGCCGGCGCCGAGCCGCGTGCGCGCGACGTCGATCAAGCGCGCGGACATGTCGGTCGTCAGGCCGCCACGCGGCAGCACGACCCACGCCGCGGCCTCGGTCTCCAGCGCCCACGCCGGCTCGCCATCGGGCCCGCTCCACACGTGCGCGCCCTGCGGCAGCAGCGCCAGGCGCTCGTCGCGACGCGGCAGCGGGCGATCGCGCCGGCGGTATTGCTCCTCGAGCGCGGCCAGCATCCGGTCGTTGAGCACGAGGTGCCGGCCGGTGGCCCGCGCCAGGACGCGGCGCGCGACGTCGCCGGTCGAGCCGCCGGGCCCGGCGAGCAGCACGGTGAGCGCGGTGGCGGGCGTCAGCGCGCGCTCGAGCGCGCTCTCGTCCTCCTCGACGATCGTGCGGCTGTCGAGCGCGACCCCGGCCGCGGCCAGGGCGCTCGCCACGGCGGCGGCATCGTCGTCCACCGGCGCCAGCGGCGGCCCGATCGCGACGAGCCGGACCCCGGGCGTCACAGCCATCCGGCGCGCCTCGCCAGCCAGAGGAGCGCCAGCACGTACACGCCGGCGATCAGGTCGTCGACCATCACGCCGAAGCCGCCGCGCAGCCGCTGGGCGACGTTGGCGGGAAACGGCTTGACGACGTCGAAGAGGCGAAACAGGAGGAAGCCGAGGAGGAGCGTGGCGGGCGTCAGGGCGACGGCGGCGACGGACAGCGTCATGCCCGCGACCTCGTCGATCACGATGGCCCCCGGATCCTTGCTTCCGAGCGCGCGCTCGGCCTCGTCGGCGGCCCAGGTGCCGAGCGCGGTGACCGCGACGAGCACACCGAGCAGCGCGACGGGCGACAGCGCCAGCAGCCACAGCACCAGCGCGGTGGCTGCACTGGCGACCGTGCCGGGCGCGAGCGGCGCGCGGCCGAGGCCGCCCGCGGTCGCGACGAGGAGCGCCAGGCGGGTCCGGGGAGCGAGGCGGTCAGGCGCGCTCGCCGACGAGCTCGTACCCCTCGACCTCGGCGATCCGCACGCGGGCGAAGCGGCCCGGGGTGAAGTCACGGCGCCCGCGCAGGTACACGACGCCGTCGATCTCCGGCGCCTGTCCCGCCGTGCGCCCCTCCCAGTCGAAGGCGCCGTCTTCGCTCGGCCCGTCGACGAGGACGTCGGCGACGCTGCCGACGAGCTTGGCGGCGCGCTCCCAGGCGATGGCGTCCTGCGCCTCCTGCACGCGGGCGGCGCGCTCGGCGGCGACGTCGGCGCCGACCTGGTCGGCGAAGCCGGGCGACGGCGTGCCCTCTTCCGGCGAGTACGTGAAGACCCCGAGCCGATCGAAGCGGACCTCGTCGACGAACTCGAGCAGCCGCTCGAAGGCCGCCTCGGTCTCGCCGGGAAAGCCGACCAGGACGGTGGTGCGCACGGTGACGCCGGGCATCGACGCGCGGAACTGGGCCACGATGTCCTTCATCCGCCGCGCCGTCACCGCGCGCCGCATCGATCTCAAGATCGCGTCGTCGCCGTGCTGGATCGGCATGTCGAGGTAGGGCACCACGCGGGCCCGCGCCCACCGCTCCACGAGGCGGTCGTTGACGTGGGCGGGGTGCAGGTACATCGGCCGGATCCACGGCATGCGCGTCTCACCGAGCGCCAGGAGCAGGTCGGCGATGTCGCCGTTGCCGGCGAGGTCCCGTCCGTAGGCGAGCGTGTCCTGGGAGACGAGGATCGCCTCCTGCACGCCGCGCGCGGCCAGCGCCTCCACCTCGCTCACCACGTCGGCGAGGGCCCGGCTGCGGTGGCGTCCCCGGAACTGGGGAATCGCGCAGAACGTGCAGCCCATGTCGCAGCCCTCGGCGATCTTCACGTACGCGTACGGCACCTTCGCCGTCAGCAGCCGCGGCGTGCGCGCGTCGTAGAGATAGCCGGGCGGCGCCGCCGTCGCCCAGTCGTGGCGGTTGGCGGCCTGGCGGACGAGCTCGACGATCGCCGGCAGGTTCGACGTGCCGAGGATGCCGTCGATCTCCGGCATCTCGCGCATGACCTCCGCGCCGTAGCGTTGGGTCAGGCAGCCGGTCACGATGAGGGCGCGGCAGCGCCCCTGCTCCTTGAGCCTCGCCAGCTCGAGGATCGTCTGCACCGACTCCTCGCGCGCGCGGTCGATGAACGCGCACGTGTTCACGATCAAGCACTCGGCGTCCTCGGCCCGCTCGACGAGCGGAAAGCCCGCCTCGCTCAGGAGCCCGAGCATCAGCTCGGAGTCGACCTGATTCTTCGGACAACCCAGGGTCGTGAGATGGACCTTCATGGACGGAAACGCAGTATACCGCGAGGCGCGGACGACGCCCTCAGCCGCGGTAGTTCGTGAACTGGACGGCGATACCCAGCTCGCGCTCGCGCACGAGCGCGATCACCTTCTGCAGGTCGTCCTTGTTCTTGCCCGTCACCCGGACCTGCTCGTCCTGGATCGCGGCCTGGACTCTCAGCTTCGTATCCTTGATGAGGCGCACGATCTCCTTGGCCTTCTCCATCGGGATTCCCTGCTGCAGCCCGATGCGCTGACGGAAGGTGCTGCCGGCGGCCGGCTCGACCTTGCCATAGGTCAGCGCCTTCAGCGGCACGCCGCGCTTGTGGAGCTTCGACTGCAGGATGTCCACCACCGCCTTCAGCTTCATCTCGTCGGCGGAGGTGACGACGATGTCGGTCTTCTCCAGCGCGATCTCGTTCCGGCTGCCCTTGAGGTCGTAGCGGGTGTCGACCTCGCGGCGCGCCTGGTCGAGCGCGTTGGTCACCTCCTGCATGTCGATCTTGCACACGATGTCGAACGAGTTGTCGGCAGCCATGACCCGAGTCTACCGCAGCGGGACGGTGGCCACACCTTTCGGCGCCACGAAGGCGAACAGCGAGTCGGGCAGGCCGCCGTTGAGGGTGGTCTTGCGGAACTGCATCGTCACCGTGTTCTCGAACTGGTCGTAGACCACCGCCTTCCGCACCTCCCACGAGCGCGGGTCGACGGAGAGGATCAGGCGCGCCATGGTCGGCAGCGGCTGCTTTGGCGTGAGATCCAGCACGACGTTGCCGTCGCGGTCGCGCGGCTCGGCCGGGTTCAGGAAGCGCACTGTGAAGTGCTCGCGCACCTTGCCGAGCCCGGCCAGGAACGAGCCGGCCGGGCCGGCCAGCGCCTCCGGCGCCGCGCCGACGTTGACCTGACGCAGCGCCGGCGTG
>VBPC01000204.1 GCA_005887895.1 Candidatus Rokuibacteriota bacterium | reverse complement strand
AGATCACGCGTAGACATGCTTCACCTCGCCGCTCGACGCCACGCTCCAGGCCTGGATCGCGTTGAAATGGAAGATGGCGTTGCTGCCGTGCTCGGCGATGAATTTCTCGCGCTCGGGCTGCACGGCGCCGGTGTCGTCGATGGCGCGCGCCTTCAGGACGGCGGCGGCGCCGTCCCAGCGCCAGGGCAGGCGGAAGCGGGTGAGCGCGCGCGGCAGCACGGGCGGCGCCAGCGGCGCCTCGGTCCACGTGCGTCCACCGTCGGTGCTGACCTCGACCCTCGTGATCGTCCCGTTGCCCGACCACGCGAGGCCGGAAATCTGGTGGAGCCCGGCGCCCTTCAGCGTCATGCCGTGGGACGGCCGCGTGATGACCGATTTCACCTCCATGGGGTACGTGAACATGAGCGCCTTGCCGTCGGCCTGCAGGTCGGTATAGCGAGAGGTCTCGTCCTTGGTCATGATCGGCGCCGGCACGACCTTCAGCCGCCGGAGCCACTTCACGTTCATGTTGCCCTCCCAGCCGGGCAGGAACAGGCGCACCGGATAGCCGTTCTCCGGTCGCAGGCGCTCGCCGTTCTGGAACAGCGCAATGATCGCGTCGTCCATCGCCTTCGCCATGGGGATGCTGCGGCTCATGGCGGCGGCGTCCGCGCCCTCGGCCAGGATCCACGGCGCGCCGCCCTCGACGCCCGCCTCCTCGAGCAGCAGCCGCAGCGGCACGCCGGTCCACTCGCTGCACGAGACGAGGCCATGCGTCTGGCCGGCGGTGAGATTCGGCGGCGCCGGCTGGTAGAGGAGCTGGCTGTTGCCGGCACATTCGATGAAGTGGATGCGCGAGATCATCGGGTAGCGGAGCAGCGCGTCGACCGTGAAGATGAGCGGACGCCGGACCATGCCGTGGATCAGCAGGCGATGCCGGTCGGGGTCGATGTCCGGCACGCCGCCGTGGCTTCGCTCGAAGTGCAGTCCACTCGGCGTGATCATCCCGTCGAGCGCCTCCAGCGGCGTGCGAATGGCCCCGCTGCCCGTGGTGCCGGGCTGGGGGCGGCCGAACGTGCGCGTCACCTTGCTCTCGTGCTTGGACGGCACGCCGTACTCGCTGAACCCGGCCCCCGGCGATTTCATCCACGGCGGCACGTCCGGCGGCTCGAAGGGGCGGGCCACCCACCGGGAAGGTGGTCGGCTCCACGCCGGCGAGCTTGACGTAGAGCCGCCACGGTCCCGGCCCTGCCGACGCCAGCGGGAACCACACGATCGTGTTGCCCTCGATGCGGCTCGGCCCGCTTCCGAGCGGAACGCCGACGCCCACGCCGGTGCCGACCCCGACGCCGCGGCCGTACGACGCGCCGCCGACACCGATGCTGAAGCTCGGCCCTGCCCCGGTCACGACGGCCGGGTTCTCGACCGTCTGCGGCGCCACCGACGTGCCGTCGGGCTTGAGGATCCACGCCTGCTCCAGCCGGCGCCCGGAGGTGTCGATCTCGACCCTGAGTCGATCGCCGACGACCTGGTAGTCGGCCGAGACCCGCGCGCCATGCGGCTGCGGGTCGGGCTGGTACGGAAGGGTGGCGTGCGAGCATCCGGCGAGGACGACCAGCGCGAGCAGCGGCCAGCGGGGCAACATCGAAGCACCTCCTGCCCTCATGGTACCGGACCGGTGCGCGCAGCCTGCGCCTCGGCCAGCTCCACGAACCGGCACAGCGCGTTGATGAGCCGCATCTGCTCGATCGTGCGGGCGCGGGATTCGAGCAGGCGCGGGCTGGCGACGACGCAGGCCAGGCACATCGCGCGCGAGACGGCGACGTTGAGGCGATTGCGCGAGAAGAGGAAGTCGAGGCTGCGCGGCACGTCCTCGGCGCTGGACGTCGCCATCGAGTAGAAGACCACCGCGGCCTCGCGGCCCTGGAACTTGTCGACGGTGCCGACGGGGACGTCGCCGAGGCCGGCGCCCTCCAGCGCCCGGCGCAGGCAGCGCACCTGGGCGTTGTACGGCGCGACCACCATGAAGTCGCTCGCGCCCAGCGGCGCCGTCTTGCCCTTGGCGTTCGTCCACGACGCGCCCCGCATCGCGCGAATCTCCTGCGCGATGCGCCCGGCCTCCTCCGGCGCGGCCACTGCGTTGCCGGCGTGCTCCACGGGCAGGAAGCGCACGCCGGTGCCAAACGCCGTGTCCTGGCGCTCGACGCCGGCCAGGCACGTGAGCCGGTCCTCGTACACGACCTCGGAGATGAACCGGCAGACGCGCGGATGCATGCGCCGCGTCTGCTCCAACAGGATGCCCATCTCCGCGGGCACGGTCGGGCGATCGCCCAGCAGGTGCTCGAGCACCGACACGCCAGTGCCCTCGGGGTGCGTTCCCTGCGAGACCTGCGCGAGCTGCTGCGGATCGCCGAGCAGGATGACGTTGCGCGCGGCCGTGCCCATCGCCAGCGCGTCGGCCAGCGCCACCTGCCCGGCCTCGTCGATGAGCAACGTGTCGAGCAGTCCGTCGAGCGCATGATGGGCGAACAGCCACGCCGTCCCCGCCAGCAGGTGCGCGCGCGGCGCCGCGGCGACCAGGTCGCCGACGTCGCCGACGTTGACGACCGCGCCGCTCTCGCTCTCGTACTCGCTCTCCGCGTTGCCCGCGCTGCACTTCTTGATGCCGCGTACCGTCACGCCCTCCTCGCCGGCCGCCCGCTCGATCTCGTCGAGAAGGTTGTGAATCACCTTGTGGCTGTTGGCGGTCACGCCGACACGGCGCCCCCGACGGATGAGATCGACCACCAGCCGCGCGCCCGTCCACGTCTTGCCGGTGCCCGGCGGGCCCTGGATGAAGAGGTAGCTGCCGTCGAGCGCGGCGGCGCGCTCGCGCACCTTGCGCGGGTCCGTCGTCTGGATCGGCCCGGCGAAGCCGCCGGCCAGTCGCGGCCGTGCGCGCGCGACGATGTCCTGCAACGCACGATACCGCCCGTCGTCCGCCCGCGCGGACGCGGCCAAGCGGGCCAGCGCCTCGCGCTGCTCACGCGTGTCGTACGGCCCGCCCGGAATCAGCGCCGCCGGCGGTGCCCCGGCCGCCACCTTCGGCCCGCGTCGGAGGACGAGCGTGCCCGTCGCGTCGTCCAGCTTCTCGATCGTGCCGGCGCTCTTCCCGGTGGCCGGATCGATGGGCGAGTCGCCCGGGCCCAGCTTGTGCTGCTGCGGCGGAAAGCGGAACGGATAGTGGAGCGACCTTTTCACGGTCCGCGGCGGGCCGGCCGCCTCGAGCCGTCCGATCGCCTCGGCGTCGTCGACCAGCTCGTCGAGCGACATCCCGCAGCGCGCGAAGAACCACCACCACGCGGGCCGCGCCTCGCGCCGGTGGTATTCGAGCAGCTCGCCCACGAGCCAGCGCGGCGAGCCGACCTCGGCGCCGGCCACCAGCGCCTGGCGCAGCGCCTCGCGCTCGACGTCGCGTGCCTGCTGCGCGTCGTCCACCTCGCGCGTCGCCGGTCGCTCAGCCCAGGTGGCGCCATCCGGCCGTTGCGTCACCAGCCAGTCGCGCAACGCCAGCGTGGCCCGACAATCCTCGTCGTTGTAGGCCTCGATCTCCTTCAGCCGCGCGTCCTGGCGCGTGGCGATCCACTGCTCGTACGCCAGCACCGCGCGCGTGCCGCTCTTGAGGTGGGCCTGGCGCCGGAACGCCGCCAGCGCCTCGACGTCCTTGAGCGAGTACCCCTCGACGCCGGCCCGCAGCCCCTGGCGCACGACCGTGTGCAGGTCCACGAACGTCTCGCGCCGCAGCAGCTCGTCCACCGCCTCCTCCCGTGTGGCGTACACGCTCATGAGCTGCGTGAGCGCCGTCGGCTCGTACGCACCGTAGTGGTAGACGTGCATGTCGGGATCGCGCGCCAGCCGCTCGTGGAAAAAGTCGATGAGCGCCTCGAACGCGCGCCGCTCACCGTCGCGGTCGTGCGCCCAGATCGTCCGGTACCCCCAGGCAGCGTCGTCGCCCGCCGACGCGTCGTTCTTCGTCAGCAGGCCGAAGAGGAAGTGCAGCCCCCGCGCCGGCTCCCAGAACGGGTCGCCCTCGATGTCGAAGACGACGTCGCCCGCCGAGGGTCGCGGCAACCGCTCGAAGCCCTTCTCCGGCTCTGTGCTCAGCGCATGCCACGTCAGGGCGCCCGTCGTGCGCCGATGCAGCTGCAGCCCGGCCTGATCGTGCAGCGTGTCGTACGTCCGCGCCGCCAGGTCGGCGACCTTCGTCTCCGCCGCCGCCGTCGCCAGCTCGGCCAGCGTGCCGATGCCCGACGCCCTCAGCCGCGTGACCTGATCGCGCTTGATGCCGGCCACCAGCACCAGGTGGTCCTCGCGCCGCCACCGCTCGTCGCACACCTCGCGGAACTCGCACAGCGCGCAGTGGTCGACCGGGTACGGCTCGGTGGGCGCGGCGCGGCCGAGCGCGGCGAGGAAGCCGCTGCGCACGCGTCGGTAGTAGGCGGCGAAGTCGGCGTGGCGCAGCCTCCGGCGCTCGCCGATGCCGAGCAGCACGTGCATCGCGACCGGTGTCGCCTTCTGGATGGCGGCGATCGCCTCGCTGTAGAAGCAGAGCTGCAGCACGTACGTCGGCTTCTCGGCGCGCGCCAGCTTGGCGTCCAGCGCCTCGTAGCCCCACGCTCCCAGCGCGGTCGGCTGCTCGACCCGCTCGAGGAAGTCCGCGCGCCCGCGCCAGTCGCCCAGCACGAACGTCGCCTGGTAGATGACCTCCGCCCCCGCGCGCATGGCCTCGAGCGTGGCGCGTGCCGAGCCCTCGAAGTCCCAGCGATCCGCGCCGATCACGTCGACGACCTGCTTGCCCTGCGCGCGCAGCGCGGCCAGGTGCGCGGCCTCGTGCTCCTCGCCCTTGCGCCGCAGGAGATCGACGTGATCCTCCGGCACGTGCGGCCGCGGGCGGGCGCCGCGCGCGACCTCGAGCGCCAGCGTCGTGAGGTGCGCGCACTCGACGTGGTCGTTGAGGTCGGAGGGCGAGAGGATCAGGCGGCCGTCGAGCGCTTGCATCGGCGGAAAGACTACCTCAGCCGCCCGATCGCTGCTCGGACAGAGCGCCCGAATGGATCGGGCGGTGGGCTACTCCGGGCCTCGTTTGGTCTGCGCGGCCACGACCTCGACGATGTCGACGGTGCCCGGCTCGTGGTAGGCGCCCGTGTAGCCGACTGCGGTGCCCCGTCCGATCAGCTCTGGTCGGCGAACAGCAGGCTTAGCTTTGGGTTCCATTGACCGTCCCCCCCTCCATCCGGACCTTGCCTTCCTGCGCCAGCATCGTCAGGACCGAGCGCACCGCATCCTCGGAGATGCCGATCTTGTGACCGATCTCCGCCGGAGAAAGTCCCTCGGGACGCTCCATGAGCAAGCGGAGCACATCGCCGTCGAGCTCGCCCCAGAGGTCGGTCGAGGCATACGGATTGCTGACGGAACACGTCATGACGATCCTCCGGTGACGGTCGTTCGCGGAAAGCCACATCACCGGGGACTCGACGCCGGATGCGTCAGCCATGAAGACCAGGGTGGGGCACCGGCAGTGTAGCACCGATACGCGTACGGGCGCCGGCGACTTCGGTTAGTCTTGAGGTCCCAGCGCGGCCGCCTCGCCGGGACTAGGGGGCTTGTCATGAGCGAGAAAGCGGCCCGCGACACCGCCTGGACGATGCAGCCCGAGCTGGCGGCGCCGACGCCGACGGCGGTCTGGGCATGCCGGTCTCGCTTCTGTCTCCGCCGCGGTCCCTTCTGGGTGCGAAGCCTGAAGGACGCGCACGTCGACGCCGGCAAGCACCGCGCCCGGAAATTTCTCGGCATCTGGAGCCACGACGCCGTCGTGCGCCCCGGCCGCGGTCAGAGCTTCATCGCCTTCCTCCGCGAGATGCGCCTGGCGCCGGCGGTAACGATCACGTAGCAGTCGAGGAGTGACATGGGAACCATGACACGGATGCTCGCGGGCGCGGCGGTCGTGGCGAGCCTCACGCTGGGACCGGTCGCGCCGGCGGCGGCCCAGGCGCCGGCGGCCGGCACCGTCACGCGCGTCGAGGGCACCGCGGCGGTGGCGCGGACCGCGATCCCCCAGCCCGCGCCGCTCAAGACGAGGGACAGCCTCTACCTGCGCGATCTCCTGACCACCGGCGAGCAGTCGCGCGCCCAGCTGCTCCTGGGCGGCAAGGCCACGGTGACGATGCGCGAGCGCTCGGTGCTGCGCATCACCGAGGACCCCGGCGTCTCCACGGTCGACATCACGGACGGCAAGCTCAAGCTGGCCGTGCTCAAGGATCGCATGAAGGCCGGCGAGCGGGTCGAGGTGAAGACACCAAACGCGGTCACGGCCGTGCGCGGCACCGTCGTCGTCGTGGACGTCGTGCGCACGCCGTCCGGCGTGACGTCGCGCATCACGGTGCTGATCGGCAGCGTCGAGGTCACGCGGATCGACCCCGCCACCGGCCGGCCCACGGGCGCGCCGCTCGCAGTGAACGCGCTGCAGCAGACGGTCGTCGACGGTCTCAAGCCGCCCAGCGCGCCGCAGACCATCCCTCGCCCCGACGGCGAGGCCCTCGAGTCGACCTTTGCCTTCGGCCTCAAGCCGGGGTCGACGGCGGACGCCGACCTCTTGAAGCGTCAGGTGGAGCAGGCCGCCAGCGACGCGGCCAAGCTTCCACCGGCGGGCGCCGGCGGCCGCGTGCAGCCAGGCGCGCCGGGCGCAGGACCAGGCCTCTCCGGCGACGACATCCGAAGCCGGAGCGGCGTCATCGTCCCGCCCACGGGCGGCGGATCGCCCACCCGCGGCAACTAGCGAGGCGCGCCTGGAAGTCTCAGGCGCGCCTCGCCACGTTCACTTGGTGCTCGGCGACGCCGAGGGGTTCGAGACCTGCAGGTCGTTCGTGACCTCGCGCACCCCGTTGGTGGAGCGGGCCAGGCGCTCGGCCTCGGCCTTGTCGGCCTCGGTCGGCACCGTGCCCTGCAAGTGGACCACGCCATCCGTCGTATCGACGTGCACGGAGACGAGGTTCTTGGCCCGCTCGGCGGTGAGCTTGGCCTTGACCTTGGTGGTGATGCCGGTGTCGTCGACCTTCGTGCCGACCGACGTGTCCGCGGCATACGCCACCAGCGTCGGCGCGGCGACGAGCATCAGGACGAAAACGGCGCTGAATAGAGCTCTCATCGTGAGTCCCTCCGGAAACTGGGCGAGGTTGCAAGGCCCGGGCCTGCGAGGCCTTCGGGCAGACGCGCCCCCTCCCCTATAGGGTAGAGGCGCCCCGGCGGGCCCCCGCGTCACGGGCCCCCCTGACCGTCATCCCCCTGCTGGCCGGGCCATGCGCGACTTCTACGCCCGTTACGAGCGCGACATCGCCGCCGCCCGCACCACGGCTGGCGCCGCAGCCGGGCCAGGTCGGCGCCGTCGTGCTGCTGGGCGAGCAGTGGCTCGGCGTCGAGATGCTGGCCTCGC
>VBPC01000203.1 GCA_005887895.1 Candidatus Rokuibacteriota bacterium | reverse complement strand
GCCCTCGGCGAGGTTGACCGACTCCTGGGCGAAGGTGATCGCACGATTGACGATGAGGACCTTGTCTTCCTGGGCGCTCGCCACGTCGCGGAAGGCGGCATGCACCTCCTCGGGCGCGTGGACGCTCAGCAGATTCACGCCGACCATGAGCACGCCGATCGCGTACGCATCGAGCAGCTGCTGGACGTCCCGCACCACGCGCTGCTCCACCTCGTCGCGCTTCGTCGTGTAGACGGCGTCGACGGTCATGGTGGCGAGGACGGCACGGAGGGCCGCCATCGTCACGCTGCGCACCACCGTGTCGGCATCGGCGACGTCGTAGTGGAACGCCACGGCGTCCTTCACCTGGTACTCGGCGGTGAAGGCCACGTCGATGAGGTTCTCGTCGCCGGTCAGCAGAAACGACTCGTCGGCGACCTTCGCCTTCTGGAACCAGAACAGATCCGCCCTCGCGGTACGCGCCGCGAAGCCCGTGCCGGCCCACGCCTGGGGCTGGGGGCCGGGGGCAGGCTGGGCGGGGCTGCGGAAGCCCACCTCGATGCGCCGGATGTGATCGGTGCCGACGAGCACGTGGTCCTCGATGGGCCAGGGCAGTCGCGCGTGCAGCCCGGCCCCGAGGTGACTGTCGACGATCCGGCCGAACCGCGTGCGGATCGCGACCTCGCCCGGGTGAACCGTGAAGAGGCCGCTGCCGAGATACAGAACGACGACGGCGCCCCCCACCAGTGCCCGGCCCCGGGCCGCGGTCAGGCGCACGCCCGTCACCGCCGTGAGCCAGTCGCGCACGCGGATCCACTCATCGGGCAGCGGCACACGCCACACGCTCCAGGCCAGGAGGCCGATCATCACGAGTGCGGCAGCGACGTTCACGGAGTCGGGGACGAACTCTATCGCCTTGCCGAACGTCGCCGCGGGGTTCACGTGCCACCGGTGATAGATCCAATCGAGGGCGTACCCGGCGAGCACGCTCATCACGAGGATGATCGACAGGTAGATCGCCATCACCCGGCGCCCCATGACCTTCAGGAGCACGACGAGGGCGCCGAGGTTCGTGGCGGGCCCGGACAGCAGGAAGACGAGGGCGGCGCCGGGGCTGATGCCCTTGAGCACGAGCGCGGCTGCGAGGGGCGTCGAGGCGGAGGCACACGTGTAGATCGGGATCCCGAGCGCGAACATCAACAGCATCGTGGCCAGGTCGTTGCTGCTCAGGTAGCGCTCGATCAGGGAGGCGGGGAGGAGCACGGCGACCAACGCCGACAGCGCGATGCCGAGGGCCAGCCAGTGAGCGGTCTCGCCGAGCAGCTCGCGGAAGGCGTAGACGAAGATCCGTCTGAACCGGCGCAGACGGTCGTTCGGCGCCGGCGCGGCGTGGAGCGGCTGGACCTCGGACACCTCGGTCCCCGCTGCGCTGCCGCTGGAGGGGGCGGTCGCCGTCGACGCGCTCCCGGTTCCCCACACGTTTGTGACGATGCCCGCTACTACGGCCGTGAGCACACCGGCGATCGGACGGAAGACGGTGATGATCGGGTCCATCAAGGCGTACGTCAAGGCGATGGAGTCGATCCCCGTCTCGGGCGTCGAGATCAGGAACGAGACGGTCGCGCCCTTGGTGGCCCCCTGCCGGGCGAGGCCGAGCGCGGTGGGCAGTACTCCGCACGAGCACAACGGGATCGGCGCCCCGACCGCGGAGGCCCAGAGGACGGACCGGATCTTGCCGCGGCCGAGCAGCCGCGCGAACAGCCGTGGCGGCACGAGCACGGCGAGCACGCCAGCGATGGTGAACCCGAGCAGCAAGAAGAGGGAGGCCTCGCGGAGGATGGACCACGCCTCGACGGCCACCTGGAGCAGGAACTCCGTCATGCGCGACCCCGACGCCGCTGGGGAGGGGCGGAGGCCGGCCGGCTGGCCGGCCTCCGGTGTTGCGAATACACCACGTGCGTCACCGCTACTTCGGCAGGTACTTCTTGTCGAGCGCGCAGGCCACGGAGTACTGCGGGTCGACGACGTTGGCAATCTTGATCACGGCGGTCTGACCCAGGAGCTGGTAGGCGTCGATCTTGTCATAGCCGTAGTCTGTGGCGAGCCAGTCGATCATGTCGGAGCAGGCGAGCCGCAGCGCGTCCAGGAGCGGGCGGGTGCTGCCGATCGACATGATGTATTGCTGATTCTCCAGCCGCGGCCAGTTGATCTTCTTGCCCTTGATGACCTCGACGGTGAACTGCACGTCGAACGAGGTCTCGATCGCGGCACCCATGATCTCCCCGTCGCCCTGGGCGGCATGCCCGTCGCCGAGCATGAACAGCGCGCCCCGCTCGAACACCGGGAAGTACATCGTCACCCCTTCTACGACCTCGTTGAAGTCCATGTTGGCGCCGTGGGTGCCCGGCACCAGCGAGCTGATGCACTCCTTGCCGTAGGGCGCGGTGCCGATCGTCCCCAGGAAGCCGCGGATGGGGACCTCGACCTTCCCGATCCTGCTCTTCGGCATGTTGAGCACGGCGACGTTCCGCGACCGGTCCAGGCGCCAGATGAAGAGCTGGTCCTGGACCGGAGGAGTGATCATCATCGTCTTGTACTCGGGCGCCAGCGCGCCGAAGTAGGGCAGGGCCCCGCCCCAACCCCAGTCACGGTTCACCGTGACCTTGTCGAGGCGCACCTTGAGCGTGTCGCCGGGCTCGGCGCCCTCGACATAGAAGGGGCCGGTCTGGGGATTGACGCGCGAGAGATCGAGCTTACCCTCGGCGCTGGTCTTCATGGTGGGCTGGAAGGCGTCGTTGGAGGCGTCACGGATGTTGGTGACCACCGTGTCGCCGGACGCGATCCGCGCCGCCGGTGGGTGCGAGTAGCAGTACGTGAAGTACACGGTCTGGGGCTTGTAGGTGACGGTCTTGGCCGACGCCGGCAGGCTCAGCACCAGCACGAGCAGCGCGGGTGAGACCAGCAAGGCGGCGACCAGCTTCAGCGTGCGTGCGTCGAACATGGGATAGCTCCTGGCCAGACGTGAGAGTGGACGGCGTTATCGATTCCCCCAAGCGACCGCGCTCCCGTGATCACCCCCTCTCCCCCGCAGCCTCGACTGCAGATCAGTCCTCCGGGAAGCGGAACCGGCTGTCTCGCAGGAGCCGGAACAGATCGGAATCGACCGGCAGCACGATGGTCGTGTCCTTGTCGACGGTCTTCTTCATGGCGTCGAGGGACCGGACAAAGCGGTAGAAGTCTGGCGCCCTCGAGAGGCTCTCTCCGTAGATCTTGGTCGCCCCGGCCTCGCCCTCGCCGCGGATTTGCTGCGAGAGCTTGTAGGCCTCGCCGAGGACGCTGCTCTTGGCCTTCTCGGCCGTGGCCCTGATCTTGAGCCCCTCCTCCTCGCCTTCCGACCGGTACTGCATGCTGATCCGGACGCGCTCCGACTTCATCCGGGCGAACACGCTCGCCCGGTTCTGCTCGGGAAAATCCAGCCGGCGCAGGCGCACGTCGACCACGTCGATGCCGTAGTCCCGCCGTGCGAGCTCGCGGTACTGCCGGGTCATGCCGGCCAGGACGGCCTCGGCCCGATACTCGCCCGGGGCGGTGGAGACGAACGCCGAGAGCGGCGCCCCGCCGAGCGCGGCGCCCAGCTCGGCGAAGAGGATGTCCCCGAGACGCGACTCGGCCCCGACCCGGTCGAAGACCGTCCGCATGTACTTCGCCGGATCGTGAATCCTCCAGAGGATGAGGCCGGTGGCGACGACGCTCTGCTTGCCGAGAGTCAGGAACTCGCGCGGGGCGGGGACGAGGGCGAAGAGCCGCCGGTCGAACCGGGTGACCGTCTGGAAGGGCGCCGGAAGCTTGAGCTTGAGTCCGGGTGTGGACTCCACGCGCACCGGCCGGCCGAACTGGGAAACGACCGCGAACTCGCGCTCGCCGACCGTGACGAGGCACAGCGAGGCCACCCCGAGGCCGAGGATGGCCAGGAGCGTGACGCCGCGCGTGAAACCGAGTGCGACCAGCATTCTACTCAACGATCGTCGGGCGACGCGGGGGGATGATAGCAGGAGTGTCAGCGTAATCAAGTATCTCCCGCGCTGCCACGGGCCGACGACCTGCCCGGATTGTCATCGGGAAAATGCGTTGGACGGATCTCGGCTCCCGGCTTACTGTCCGAACACACACGTCGCCCGTGAGGGGGAAGTCATGAGGAACGCGTTGGTCCGTATCGCCATCGTCGCGGTGTGCTCGGCCCCGCTGGTGTGGGCGCCCGCGGACGTGCCGGCGCAGACGGCAGGGGGCCAGTTCGGGACCGTGCGCTTTCCGACGTCGTGCCAGCCGGCCGTCCAGCCGCAGTTCGAGCGGGCGGTCGCGATCCTGCACTCGTTCTTCTATCCCGAGAGCGTCAAGGCGTTCGAGGCCGTGATCGCCGCCGATCCGGACTGCGCGATGGCGTACTGGGGGCTGGCGATCAGCCAGCGGCCCAATCCGCTCGTGCCGCCGTGGGCCGCCGAGGGCCTCAAGCGCGGGCTGGACGCCGTCCAGAAGGGCAAGACGCTGGCCAGGACGGAGCGGGAGCGCGACTGGCTCAGCGCGCTGGAACAGGCGTACGCCGGCTACGACAGCGTGCCCACGAGAACGCGCAGCGAGCGCTACGAGCAGGCGATGGAGCAGCTGGCCCGCAAGTATCCCGACGACAAGGAAGCGGCGATCTTCTACGCCCTCGCCCTGCTGGAGGCCGTCGATCACGCCGACAAGACCTATGCGCGACAGATCAAGGCGGGGGCGATCCTCGAGCCGATCGACCGGGCCCAGCCCGCTCATCCAGGCCTGACCCACTACATCATCCACGCGTACGATTTCGAGCCGCTCGCCGCCCGGGGCGTGGCCGCCGCCGACAAGTACGCCCGGGTCGCGCCCTCCGCGCCGCACGCCCAGCACATGCCGTCGCACATCTATTCGATCCTCGGCCGCTGGGACGACTCGATCCGCTCGAACCAGGCCGCGGTGAAAGCCTCGCGCGAGTACGCGGCGAAGAACTTCCCGGGAACGACGTTCGCCCAGGAGCCGCACGCGCAAGATTTCATGGCCTACGCCTATCTGCAGCTCGGCCAGGATCGTGAAGCCCGCCGCGTGGTCGAGGAGCTGGCGGCGATCACCAAGTTCAGCGGCGCGCGCAACTACGGCCGCGACACTGGACACACGGCTCCCGCCGCGCGCTACGTGCTGGAGCGCGCGGCGTGGTCCGAAGCGCCCGCGCTCGCGGCCCGGACGGATACCTACGCCTACGCCCAGGCGATGCCGCGCTTCGTCCGTGCGGTCAGCGCGGCCAAGCTCGGCAAGCCCGATGCGGCGAAAGAGGAGATCAGCGAGCTGCAGGCGCTGAGCAAGGCGGCGGAGAACAGTTACTGGGGCGAGCAGATGCACGTCCTCGTACTGGCCGCCAGCGGCTGGCACGCGCGGGCCGAAGGCCGCAACGAGGAGGCCGTGAAGCTCATGCGGGCCGCCGCCGACCTCGAAGACTCGACCGAGAAGCACGTCGCGATGGAGAACCGGCTCTACCCCATGCGCGAGATGCTGGGCGACCTGCTGCTGGAAACCGGTCAGCCGGTGCCGGCGCTGCAGGCGTACGAGGCGTCGCTCCACGCCGCGCCGAATCGGCTGCGCGGCTTCTACGGGGCGGCGAAGGCGGCCAAGGCCACCGGCGATGCCGGCAAGGCGCGCAAGTACTTCGAGAGCGTCGCGGCGCTCGCGAAGAACGCGGACTCCGAGCGACCGGAGATCCAGGAGGCCAGGGCGTTTCTGACCGCTCGCCAGTGAAGCGCGTCGCGGCGGCTCACGCGCTGGGTGTTCTGTGGGCGTCGGCGCTCTGCGCCGACCCCACGGAGGAAACGCCGGGTGGTGCCGCCGAGGGTTCCGACTACGCGCGCGGCAGACAGGCCGTGGAAGCCAAGGACTGGGCGAGCGGGATCCGCTTCCTCTCCCGGGCCGCGAGGCCGGTGAGGCCTACCTGATGGTGCACGATCTGCCGAACGCCGAAGAGCATCTCGCCGCGCTGCAGCGGATCTGCCTCATCCCGTGCGAGGAGCACGCGGACCTCGCCAGGGCGATCGCCGCGTACCGGCGGGACGGGCGACGATAGGACTGGTCGAGACGATGTCGATCCGCAACGGCTGGCACGATTGCTGGCCAGCCGTTGCGGACCGTCTCGGCGATCAGTGGGCGACTACGGCACCGGGGCAGGGCGCGAAGTTGGCGCCGAGGCTCGGCTCGTAGGCGCCGGCGCACCAGGGCTGGGCCTGCACGACCACGGCGTTCGGCCGCGTCTGCACGACGACGACGGGCGCGGCCGGCTGAACGACGACGGCGCTTGGTTCCGGCTGAACGACGACGGCGCCGGGCTGGGGCTCCATGAGGACGCGGGGCATCGTGGCCGGCGCCACGGTCTCGTCCTCTTCGATCACGATGACCTGGGCTGACGCCGACGTCACGCCGAGCGCCGCCACGAACGCGAGCGCGATGGCGAGACTGCTGATCCACTGTTTCATCTCGAACTCCCCCTTGGCTGGATTCACGTCTATGTCGAGCAACCGCGATGCCAGGGAGCGTCCGGGTTGTAATGCTTGCAGGCGCCTGGACGACGTTCGAGGCTACTTCTTGTCCTTGATGGCCGCCTTCACCTTCGCCGCCATATCGGGCGGGATGGCCGTCATCTTGTGCGCCGTCTTGGCGTGCTCGGCGCCCCTGGCCATCACTTCGGCTTCGTCCTTTCCCTCGATCACCGCGTTGCAGCCCGGCATCAGGTCACCACATCTGAGCACCTTGGCCATGGCTCGACCTCCTTCGTGTCGACCAAGTCTCGGCCCAGGCTGGGACCCTGTCAACATCGGCATTCTGCGGCCGGTGGCGCCCTGCTGCGGTGGGCGAGAGACGGGAGCCGGAGCGCCGGCTTGCGGACGGGCGATGCCGACGGTACGCTCCGCGGGCAGGTCGGAACGGAGGTCGCCCAGCCATGGAGCTGACGCACGCGATCACGCCAATCATGCTGGTTCTTCTGTGGCACCGGCGGTTGTACGGCCCGCGCCGCCTGGACGCGATGACGAACTAGGTCCGCGCGTGGAGCGCGAGCGTCGGGCTCGCGTTACTGCAGGTTGCAGGAGGTCGGCGGCGGCCAGTGCAGCAGGACGTGGGCGTACCGGCTCGGATTGACGTCGGCGCCCGCCCGCCGGAAATACGCCTCCCAGAAGCGGCCGATGTTCTGGGCAAGCTCGGCCGACGGCGCGGACACCCCCGACACGTACACGCAGACGTGCGAGAGGTCGGCGATCATTCGCTTGGCTTGCAGCTCGGCGAGCAAGGTCTGCGTCGTGGTCGGTGCCCACGTCATCCGGTCGAAGATGTACGGCGGATAGTCCTCGATCATGTCCGACATCAGGATGAGCACCTTGTTCCGGGACTCCGCGCTGAAGAGCTTCTCGGCGAGCAGCAGCGAGCTGAAGATGTCCGTGTAGCGCGCCTGGTAGCGTCGGGTCAGCGCTTCCGCGGTCTGCGTCCGTAGCGTCTCCTTGACCTGAACGATCCGCGCGTCGGTCTCCTTCGTCGCCCGGTTGTACTTGATGACGTTGTTCAGCCAGCCGTTGAAGTGAGGACGCGGCGGCAGCTCGGCCTCCACGAGCGGCCGGAACTCGGTCAGCGTCTTGTCGTGGATGGCGGCGATCAGCAAGCTGTCGCCCGGCTGGAGCCACGGCAACACCAGTTTGTCGATCTCCCGCTTGAACGCGACCCGGTCGTTGCCGCCGACGCTGTCGGAGAAATCGACGAAGATCACGACCGCCGTCCCGCGTTGCTGCTGGGCGGCCTGGGACGAGCGGGTGCAGCCGGTCCCCAGCAGCAAGGCCGGCAGCGCCAGCAGGGCCAGTCCCCACGCCATTCGCCGTCGCGGAACACTCTGACCACCCATCATGCACCCTCACCGTGATTGTTCAGGGAGACCTCGGGCCACCACTGCAGTGGCGGAAACTCCGCGTTCTTCCGGAAGGACGGGGGCGGCAGCAGCCGGCGATGACGGATGTTCGTCTGCCGGTAGAGCTGCACCCGCTGATTCGTCAGGGCTCGCACCTGCTCGATCTGGCTCTTGGCCTGCTCGATCTCGCCGTTGAGCCGGGTGCCGACCTCGTAGAGCTTCTCGCGCACGTCGTTCTTCTTGCGATCCAGCCCCTTCAGCGAATGATGCAGCGTGTCCAGCCGCTCGTCGGGATCGTGAGCGAAGTACGACGCCACCATGGCGCCGAAGAACACCAGGGTGTTGAGGGCGAACAGGGCGTAGGCCATCTGGTTGCCCTCGGTCGACACCTGGCCGGTGCCCGAGAACTGCGAGGCGATGTACGTGTTGCGCAGCAGGCTGACGGCGTACAGCGTCGCGCCCACGACCACCGGCGTCAGGAGCCCGATCAGCGAGTTGCCGACCCGCTTCGGCACCGAGTGCCGGATGTGGACGCCGATGAACACACCGATCAGCGGAATGATGATAGCCAGCGTGGAGGCCATCACGTACGTCAGGTACTCCGCCTCGCCGAAGAGGCGGAAGACGACCGTGTTCAGCGGAAACTCGCCCACCGCCAGGAACAGGATCAGCGCCCAGTGGAACACCGGCGGGAAGACGATCGTCGCGTCGCGACCCAGCTCGGCCGCGCGCGCCCTGTACCCGTCGGTGAGCGGCCGCATGCGATGCTCGAGATCGTTGAGCTGTCGCTGGTGGGCCTCGACCTCGGGTCGCAGCCGGGAGATCTTGGCCGACGCGATCTTGTAGACCCGTTGCACCTCCTGCTCGCCGTTCGAGATCAGCGCCTGCTCGAACGGCGCCGGCGTGTACGAGCCCATCTCGGGGATGTTGCGTTCCCCGTCCTTCTGGCCCTCGGCCAGAATTCGGCTCTCGTCGGCGAATTCGGCCGGCGCCGGCTGCTGCTGTTGCGAGCCCGGCAGACGCATGACGATTATGCCTCGTGTTTCTTGAGGACCGAGCTGAGCTCGTCGATCAGGAATTTGACGTTGTCCAGCACGGTGTCCTCGGTGGAGGACAGATCCGTCATTCGCTTCATCACCGCCTGGTAATCCACCTTCATCTGGGCGAGCGTCTGGTGGAGCGCGTCGACGCTGGTGCGGACCTGGTCGCGCTCGGTCCGCAGCGCGGACCACCGCTTCTGGAGCGACTCGAGTTGATCGCGCATCTCGCTGGACTGCTGGACCAGCTCGCGGTACTCCGTGATGGCGTCGATAATCCGTTTGACTTCCGTGTCGTTCAGCACCGACTGACTCCTTTCGTGAGGGTGGAAGCTCCAGTAACGGTTGTGGGCCCGTACGACACCGGTGCCCGTTCGCCTCCGTCTCGTTCCTGCCGCCCGCGCCTCGGGACAGCGTGACCCGGCGCGCACGTGGTTCAAGGGATGTGCCAAACGGAAACCCGCGCCGATGTGTGTGTTCGCTCGTCGCCAGCGGCAGCGTGACACGACTTGGGCGCGCCGAATGTCGCGTTGTCACGGCCGGTGACGTCGGCGACGTCCTCGCCGGGCGTTGCCCGACGTTGCTCGCGACGCCACGCCGATTCGGCGCTGCGACGTGTCAAGCGCGCACTCGTACGTCACGACAGCGACACCGCCGCCGGCGGCCCGTGCCCCAAAGTCGTGGTTTTCGGCCCGACGACGATCTGGCGTGACGTTTGCCTGCGCCTTCGACGCATGCGCTGGAACCGTCGCTCGACGATTGCGCTGGACGCGTCGACAACGTTCGTCAACGAAGGCTCCGAGTTCTCCGGCACCTGCTCCTTCAACGGCACCGCCGTGCTGAGGGGCACGATGAAGGGCGACATTCGGGCCACGGCGAGGCTCGTCGTCGAGCGCGCCAGCCACCTCGAGGCTGAACTGCGCGCCCCGATCGTGATCATCGAAGGCGAGGTCGTCGGGCGCATCATCGCCAGCGATCGCATCGAGCTGCGCGAGCACGCCCGGGTCTTCGGCGATCTGGAGACCGCGGTGCTGATCATCGAGGAGGGTGCGCTCTTCGAGGGGCAGACGCGACCCGTCGCCGGGCGCAGCGCCGGCGGCGCGCGCCCCGACCGCCTGCCGGAGGCATCGCCGGACCTGTCGACGAGCCTGGCTGCAACAGGGACCTGACGTACCCGACCGCTCAATCTCATCGCCTGCGCCTGACAGGCCCGGAGGGAACGGCATGGAGAAGCAGGACGTCACAGAAAAGATCCGTCAGCGACTGGCGGCCGGAGTACTGCCGCGCGTCATACCGCCGCTCACGACGGAGCCGGGATGGCCCACCTCTCCGACCGGACACATCAACGCCGACACCGCGATCGGCGTCGTCAAGTGCGCCGCGTGTGACGGCCCCGGCGCT
>VBPC01000202.1 GCA_005887895.1 Candidatus Rokuibacteriota bacterium | reverse complement strand
CACCTCGTCTTCGCGCTCGCGGTCGCGCTGATGCTCGTCTCGCCCGCCGCCGGCGCCGACGTCGGCATCCAGGCCTACGAGCTGCCCAAGGGCGGCGGCTATCCGCACGACGTCGCCGTCGGCGCCGACGGCATCGTGTGGTACACCGCCCAGCGCGACGGCAAGCTCGGGCGCCTCGATCCGGCGACGGGCAAGGTCGATCTGGTGCCGCTCGGCCCCGGGGCGGCGCCGCACGGCGTGCTGGTCGGTCCCGACGGCGCGCCCTGGGTCACCGAGGGCGGCACGAACTCGATCGTCCGCGTGGATCCCAAGACGCGCGAGGTCAAGCACTGGTACCTGCCCGAGGGGCGCGGCTACGCGAACCTCAACACGCTCACGTTCGACAAGCGCGGGCGCGTCTGGTTCACGGGCCAGCAGGGCATCTATGGCCGCCTCGATCCGACCACCGGCGAGCTGAGGGTGTGGGATGCGCCGCGCGGTCGCGGCCCCTACGGCATCACGACGACGCCGGACGGAGCCGTGTACTACGCGTCGCTGGCCGGCAGCTACATCGCCCGCCTGGATCTGGACAGCGGCGCGGCGACGGTCATCCAGCCGCCTACCCGGGACCAGGGCGCGCGCCGCGTGTGGTCGGACTCGAAGGGCCGGGTCTGGGTGAGCGAGTGGAACTCCGGCAACGTCAGCGTCTTCGATCCGAAGGCGAACGCGTGGAAGACGTGGCGGCTGCCGGGCGAGCATCCGCAGACCTACGCGGTCTACGTCGACGACCGCGACAAGGTCTGGCTCACCGAGTGGCGCGCGCAGGCGGTCGTGCGCTTCGATCCGGAGACCGAGAAGTTCGACGTCTTTGCGAGCGATCGCCGCAGCGCCAACGTGCGCCAGCTCGACGGCCGGCCCGGCGAGGTCTGGGCGCCGGAGTCCGGCGCCGACCGCCTGGTGGTCTACCGCACGAAGTAGCCGCGGGCGCGCTACACGACCTTCAGCAGGCCGAGCGCGCCGGCGGCGATCAGCGGCCACAACGGGTTGACGCGCGTGAAGACGACGAGCGCCGCCGTCGCCGCGGTGACGGCGTAGGCGACCCAGCCGGTGTCCTGGGCGCCGCGGGCGACGATCCAGCCGGTCGCGATGACCAGCCCGACGGCGATCGGCGCCAGTCCCGCCTCGAGCGCGACTCGCCAGCGCGCCGCGCGGAAGCGCTGCCACACGCGCGAGACGAAGTAGGTCAGCGTGCACGACGGCGCCACCATGGCGGCCGTCGCGACCAGCGCTCCGGGCAGTCCCGCCACGTGCCAGCCGATCAGCGTCACCAGCAGCATGTTGGGGCCGGGCGCGGCCCGCGCGATCACGAACATCTGCGTGAACTCGGCGTCGCTCGCCCAGTGGTGCACGTCCACCACGATCCGGTGCACCTCGGGGATCACGGCGGTGACGCCGCCCACCGCCACCAGCGACAGCACGGCGAACCGGATCGCGATGCTGACGAGCGGGCTCACGGGCGGCGGAACCAGGCCGCCAGCACGCTGAGCGGGGCCAGCGCGAGCAGCACGGGGACGAGCGGCCAGCGCAGCAGCGCGATCACCGCGAACGTGACGAGCAGGACGGCGAGCGCGCGGGGCCGCCGCAGGAACGGCGCGGCCATCTTGACGCCGGTGGCGAGCACGAGGCCCCCGGCCGCGGCGCCGATGCCGCGCAGGACCGCGTCGATCCCCGGCAGGGCGCCGAACCGCGCGTAGAGCGCGGCCAGCAGCAGCACGACCGCGAGCGGCAGCGTCAGCATGCCGGCCAGCGCGGTCAGCGCACCGCGCACGCCGTGAAATCGGGCGCCGACGACGATCGAGAGGTTGACGGTGTTCGGGCCGGGCAGGAAGTTGCACAGGCTGAAGAGGTCGGTGAACTCCGCGGCCGTCAGCCAGCGGCGCTCCTCCACCAGCATGCGCCGCACCCACGGCAGCACGCCGCCGACGCCGCGCGCGCCGGCGTGGAAGAAGCCACGATAGAGCTCGCCGAGCGTCACCCGGATCGGCGGCCCGCTCGTGGACACGCGCCCGATGATACTCTGGGCCGGCCGAGACGTGCCACGGCTGCGCCGGGGCACGGCGAGCGCTTGGGGGGCTTGGGGGCCATTTCGGGGCCCCATCTATGAACAAGGCGGACGGACGGCTGGCCGGCACCGCGGCGATCGTGACGGGCAGCGCCCGCAACATCGGGCGCGTCATCGCGCTGTACGTGGCCGAGGAGGGCTCGGGCATCGTCGTCAACGGCCTCAGCGACAAGGCGGCCGCCCAGGCGGTGGCCGACGAGATCCTGGCGGGTGGCGGCCGCGCCGTCGTGCAGATGGGCGACGTGACGCGCGAGGCCGACGCCCAGGCGCTGGCCCAGGCGTGCATGAGCGCGTTCGGGCGGATCGATTTCCTGATCTGCAACCCGGCCATCCGCCGGCAGACGCCGTTTCTCCAGATGACGCTCGAGGAATGGCACGAGGTGCTGGCCGTGCCGCTGGACGGCGCCTTCCTGACGGTCAAGGCGGCGGCGCCCCACATGATCCGCGGCGGCCGCGGCGGCGCCATCGTCACGCTCGGCGGCGTCTCGGCCTTCCTCGGCACCCGCGATCGCGCCCACGTCTGCACGGCCAAGGCCGGGCTGGTCGGGCTGACGCACGCGCTGGCGATGGAGCTGGCCGAGCACAACATCCGCGTGAACTGCGTGGCGCCCGGCGCCATCGACACCGTGCGCGGAGCCAGCGCCGGCGCCCGGCCGGGGAACATGGGCGCCCATCGCGCGCCGCTCGGGCGGCTTGGACGCTCCGAGGAGATCGCCGCGATCGTGCGCCAGCTCTGCCTGCCCGACGGCGCCTACGTGACCGGCCAGACCATCCACGTCAACGGCGGCGTCTTCCTGTCGTAGGCCGCCGACGGCGTCGTCGGTAGTGGGGGTGCTCGACGACGCGGCCCAGGAACTCCATGATGAGCTGGGCGGCGACGAGCGAGGTGTTCTCGGAGGCGACGTCGAGCATCGGATTGACCTCGACGAGGTCGAAGCCCACCACCTCGGCGTGGCGTGCCACCGCCACCAGCGCCTCGCGCAGCTCGTCGTAGCTGAGGCCGTTCACCTCGGCTGACGCGCAGCCGGGCACCAGCGGCAGGTCCAGCACGTCGATGTCGATGCTCACGTAGACCGGCTCGCCCGCGGGCAGGCGCTCGAGAATCCTGGCGGCGCCGCGCCGGCGATAGTCGGGCACGGTCACGATGTCGTTGCCGCGGGCGCGCGAGTCCTGCACGTCGGCCTGGCGCGTGCGCAGGCTCCGGATGCCGACCTGGACGATCGAGCCCACGGTGGCGAGCCGGGCCACGTTGCGGATGGGATTGCCGTTGGCCCACTGCACGCCGTGCACGAACGGCCGGTAGTCCATGTGCGCGTCGAAGTGCACGACGTGCAGCCGGTGCCGGTAGGCGCGCACGACCGGGTACGTGATGGCGTGGTCGCCGCCGATCACCACCGGCAGGGCGCCGGCGGCCAGGATCCGGCCGACGTCCCGCGTGATGTTGTCGAACGTCCGCCGCACGTTCGTGTAGACGATGTCGGAGTCGCCGCAGTCGACGAGCCGGCGGTTGATGCGCTCGTGGTCCAGGTACCGCCGGTCCTCGGCGATGTCGTAGTACCCGCGCTGGCCGTCCACGCTTCCGCGCCCGGCAAACTGCACCGACAGCTCGCGGATCTTGCGGGGGGCGAAGCGCGCGCCCGGCTTCCAGGGCGAGCCCTCGTCGCTGGGCACGCCCAGCACGGCGATGTCGGCGTCCAGGCGGTCGAGGTCGGGACAGGTCGGGCTGCGCAGGAACGAGACGAAGCCCGTGTACGGCAGGTCCCAGCGCGCGGTCCGGGTCGCCGGCCGCCGCGATCGCGTCGCCATCACCGCGCCGCCGCCGGCGCGTCCAGTCGCACCACCAGATCGCTCAGGCGGCCGCCGTTGGTCGGCGCCAGATCTTGAGGACAGGCCGAGCAGGCCGCGATCAGGTCCATGCGCGCGAGGAGCGTGACGTAGTCCCCGGCCTTGGCCAGGGAGGCCGCGCTCGCGTAGGTGCCGTCGGGCAGCACCGGCGAGTTCTGGAACAGGTTCACCGGATCGGGCACGCGCCAGTCGGGGACCCCATGCTCGGCCAGCGCCTCGACGAAGTTCATCCGGCAGCTCCGGTGGTTCTCGACGCCGAAGTCGCGGCGGTAGCGATAGGGGTCGCAGGCGGCGGCCAGGATGTCGTGCACGCCGATGGTGTCCTCGACGATCTCGACGATCGGCTCGCGATGATTCGTGTAGAGCGTGTGGCCCTTGCCGACCAGGTAGCGGTGAATGCAGCGGCGGGTATGGCTCGGGCTCAGGAACTCGGTCAGGTCGGCCGCGTTGAAGGCGATGAAATCGCCCACCTGATGGCCTTCCGTCTGCGCGATGCTCACCCGCTGGCCGGCGCGCATGCGCCACATCCGCGCGTGTCCGGCCGGAATGACGAGGTCGCGGGTGTCGGTCGTCATGGTGATCCTCCCGGTGTCTCAGGCACGGCGGTCCGCGCCGGTGTCGATCTTGTGGGCGGCCTCGTGGCCGGTCGGATGGTGAGGAGCGCCGGTGCGCAGCAACCGGCGGAGAAACATCCGTGTGCGCTCCTCCCGCGGCTGGCTGAAGACCTCCGCCGGCCGGCCCGACTCGACGACGCGGCCGCCGTCCATGAAGAGGACGCGATCGCCGACCTCGCGGGCGAAGTCCAGCTCGTGGGTGACGACGATCATCGTCATCCCCGAGCGCGCGAGCTCCCGCATCGTCTGCAGCACCTCGTCCACCAGCTCGGGGTCGAGCGCCGAGGTCGGCTCGTCGAACAGCATCAGCAGCGGATCCATCGACAGCGCGCGGGCGATCGCGACGCGCTGCTGCTGGCCGCCGGACAGCTGCGACGGCAGCTTGGCGGCGTGCTCGGCCAGGCCCAGGCGGCTCAGCAACGCGGCCGCCCGCGCCCGGGCCTCGGCCGCCGGCAGGCCGAGCACGCGGCGGGGGCCGATGCTGACGTTGTCGAGCGCGGTGAGGTTCGCGAAGAGATTGAAGCGCTGGAACACGAACCCGACGCGCCGGCGCTTGGCGTCGAGGACCCGGGGCGGATCCGGCCGCCACGCCCGCCCCGGCCCGTCGCCGCTGCCGAACGGCACGCCGTCCAGCACGATCGTGCCGCGATCCGGATGCTCCAGGCAGTGGATGCAGCGCAGGAGCGTCGTCTTCCCTGATCCGCTCGGTCCGATGACGATGAGGATCTCGCCCTTCTCGACGCTGAGCGCGAGGTCGTGGAGGACCGCGGTGGTCCCGAAGGACTTCGACAGGTGCTCGACCTGGAGAATGGCCATCAGTAGTTCACGAACACGCGCCGCTCCAGCAGCGCGGAGCCGCGGGACAGGATGGCGATGAGGATCAGGTACATCACGGCGACCGCCGCGTAGATCTCGAAGGGCGCGAACGTGCGGGCGATGATGAGCTGCCCGGCGTGGGTGAGCTCGAGGGCGGCGATGGCGGAGAGGAGCGACGAGCTCTTGGTCAGCGTGATCAGCTCGTTGGTCAGCGGCGGGATCACGCGGCGGATCGTCTGGGGCACGAGAATGAACACCAGCGCCTGGAAGGCGGACATGCCGATCGAGCGAGCGGCCTCCGTCTGGCCGCGATCGATCGACTCGATGCCGGCCCGGACGATCTCGGCCTGGAAGCCGCCCGAGTTCAGGCCGAGCGCGATCACGCCGGACCAGAACGCCGGGACGTCGATGCCGAACGCGGGTAGCCCGAAGTAGATGAGGAAGATCTGGACGAGCAGCGGCGTGCCGCGGATGAACTGCACGTACGCCCACGTGATCGCGCGGAGCCAGCCCACGCCGGAGACGGCGGCCAGGCCGAGGATCCACCCCAGCACCAGGCCGAAGACGATGGCCAGCACCGACACCTCGACGGTGTAGACGGCGCCCCGGGCGAGAAACGGGACGCTCTCGAGGATCAGCGCGAAGTCGAACAACTCAGCTCAGCGGCGTCCACGGGTCGGGCAGCGTGGCGTCCGACTCGCCCAGCCATTTCTCCTGCAGCGCCTTCAGCGTTCCGTCCTGCTTGAGCTTGCGGATCTGGCCGTTCACGTACTCCAGCAGCGCGGTATCGCCCTTGCGGACGACGGCGCCGTAGTAGGCCTTGGGGCCGAGGCCGGACAGGATCTTGAACTGGCCCGGGCGCTCCTTGATGAGCACCTTGAGCGGCGGCCGCCCTTGCACGACGGCGTCGAGCCGCCTGGCCAGGAGGTCCTGCTGGGCGGTCGGGAAGCGCTCGTACGTCTTCAGCTCGGCGTAGCCCGGCTTGCCCTG
The DNA here is from genome assembly GCA_005887895.1 of Candidatus Rokuibacteriota bacterium. Taxonomy (GTDB): domain Bacteria; phylum Methylomirabilota; class Methylomirabilia; order Rokubacteriales; family CSP1-6; genus AR5. Next base: position 559 of record VBPC01000202.1, on the reverse strand, counting down.
CGCCTTGAGCTGGGCGTCGAAGGCCTCGGCGGCCTTCTGGCTCGAGCTGCCGAGCTGGGTGCCGATCACCTTGCCGCTGAGGTCATCCGGCCCGTGCAGGCGCGTCTCGTCGGCGCGGACGAGAACGGCGGCGCCGGCCTCGGAGTACGGGATGCTCAGGTCGAACCGCTTCGCACGCTCCTGGGTCATCACGATGCCGGAGATGACGAGGTCGGCCTTGCGGGTCAGCACCGCGCCGAGCACCCCGACGAGGTCGAGGTCGGTGAAGACGCACTTCACGCCCAGCCCCTCCTCGAACATCTTGCGGGCAAGGTCGATGTCCAGGCCGACGATCTCCCCGCTCTGATCACGGAACTCGTACGGCCGGTACTGCGCCTCCACGAACACGTTGATGACGCCACGCTTCTTGATCTCGGCCAGCGTGTCCTGGCTGAACGCCGCCAACGGGCTCACGAGACACCCCAGCAGCGCCAGCATCACCACGGTCCGAGCGAGCGGCCCGCGTCCAGTCCTCATCGCCTGCCTCCTCACGGTCGATGTTCAGCGACCCGTGGCGCGC
>VBPC01000201.1 GCA_005887895.1 Candidatus Rokuibacteriota bacterium | reverse complement strand
TGAGCGGAGGAGGCGAGCATGAGCACCACGGTCGATGCCGCAGTCGCCGGCGCGGTACGTGCCGCCGCCGAGGCGCTGGCCGAGCCGGCGCAGGTCTACGACCCGCTGCTCGACCGGATCGGCGACGCCCGCTTCGCGCTGCTCGGCGAGGCGTCCCACGGGACGCACGAGTTCTACCACGAGCGCGCGCTCATCACGCAGCGCCTGATCGAGGAGCGCGGGTTCATGGCCGTCGCGGTCGAGGCCGACTGGCCCGATGCGTTTCGCGTCAACCGGTACGTGCGCGGCGCCAGCGAGGATGCCACCGCCAGCGAGGCGCTGATCGGCTTCCGGCGCTTCCCGACCTGGATGTGGCGCAACACCGCCGTCGTCGAGTTCGTCGAGTGGCTGCGCGACTACAACGACGCCCTGCCGCCCGGCGCGCCCAGGGTCGGCTTCTACGGCATGGACCTCTACAGCCTCCGCGCCTCGATGGCGGCGGTGCTCCGGTATCTCGAGCAGGTCGACCCGCCGGCGGCCGAGCGCGCTCGGGCCCGCTACGCCTGCTTCGACCGGTTCGACGAGGATCCCCGTGACTACGGCTTCCTGGCCGGCACCGGCATCACGCAGTCGTGCAAGGACCAGGTGGTCGTGCAGCTCGCCGAGATGGTCCGGCGGGCGGCGGACGAGTCGGAACGCGCCGGCGGCGCGGCGGAGGACGAGGTGTTCGATGCCGTGCAGAACGCCCGGGTGGTGAAGAACGCCGAGGCCTATTACCGGACGATGTTCCTCGGCGACGTCTCGTCCTGGAACCTGCGCGACCGGCACATGGTCACGACCTTCGAGACGCTGGTCCAGCACCTGACCCGCCGCACGGGCCGCCCGGCGAAGGTGGCCGTGTGGGCGCACAACTCGCACCTCGGCGACGCGCGGGCGACGGAGATGGGCGAGCGCGGTGAGCTGAACGTGGGGCAGCTCGTCCGATCCAGCTACGGCCGCGACGCGCTGCTGGTCGGCTTCACGACGCACCACGGCACCGTGACGGCCGCCTCGGACTGGGACGGGCCGGCCGAGCGCAAGAACGTGCGCCCGGCGCTGCCGGACAGCTATGAGGCGGCGTTTCACGCCACCGACCTGCCACGCTTCGTGCTGGCGTGGCGCGAGGGCGACGCGGTGACCCGGCGCCTGCCGATCAGCCGGCTGGAGCGGGCGATTGGCGTGGTGTATCGCCCGGACACCGAGCGCGCGAGCCACTACTTCCGCGCGCGCCTGGTGGAGCAGTTCGACGCCGTCGTGCACTTCGACGAGACGCGCGCCGTCGAGCCGCTGGAGCGTACGGCCGAATGGAACGCGGGCGAGGCGCCGCTCACGTACCCCTTCGCCGTGTAGCGATGGCCGAGCAGAGCGTCCGCGTCCGGGCCGGAGCGGTGACCCTCGACGGGGACCTGACTCTTCCCGACGGCGCCCGCGCCATCGTGCTGTTCGCCCACGGCAGCGGCAGCAGCCGGCTCAGCCCGCGCAACCGTCACGTGGCGGAGCTGCTCAACGAGGCGGGGCTCGCGACGCTGCTCGTCGACCTCCTCACGCCGGAGGAGGAGATGACCGACGCCCGGACGGCCCGCCTGCGCTTCGACATCCGCCTGCTGGCCCAGCGCCTCGTCGAGGTCACCGACTGGCTCCGCGAGCGAGCGGAGACGCGCGGGCTCCGGGTCGGTTACTTCGGCGCCAGCACCGGCGCCGCCGCCGCCCTCGTCGCGGCGGCGATACGGCCGGAAGCCGTCGGCGCGATCGTCTCCCGCGGCGGCCGGCCCGACCTGGCCGGGCGCGCGCTGTCGCTCGTGCGGGCGCCCACGCTGCTGATCGTCGGCGGCGAGGACGGCGTCGTCATCGAGCTGAACCGCGAGGCGCTCGCCGAGCTGCGCGCGGAGGCGACGCTGGTGATCGTCCCGGGCGCGACCCATCTCTTCGAGGAGCCCGGCGCGCTGGACGAGGTCGCCCGCCTGGCGCGCGAGTGGTTCGAGCGGCACCTCGTGGCGCTGCGCACGCGCGGCGCGGCCTGACGCAGACCGGAGGCGTGCGATGAATCAGCGACGATTCGGCGTGGCGCTCCTCGCGCTCGTCTCGAGCGTGCTCTTCGTGCTCCTCGCGCCGGACGTGGGCGCGCAGGACGCCACCGTCCGGATCGAGGGCAAGGTCGCCTGGATCGCCGCCGACAAGATGGTCGTCGCGCCGCCCGGCAGCCTGCCCGTGACGATCGACCTCTCCGAGGTCGATCTCGACGAGTACAAGGCCGTCATGTCGGGGGATCGGGTCATCGTGACCGGCCGGCCCGCCCCCGACGGCGGCCGGGTGGTGGCGACGTCCGTTCAGCGCCTGGAGACCTGAGGGCTCTACTTGCTCGGGCCCTTGTGTTCCTCCTCGGCAGGCGTTAGCGCCCGCCGAGATCGATCAGGACGTTGCCGTAGGGATCGACGCGCGCGGTCTCGAACGGATGGACGACGATCGTCGTGTCCGGCACCTGGATGATCGCCGGGCCGGGCACGACGTTGCCGGGAACCAGACGCTCGCCCCAGACGATCGGCGTGGCGTCGAAGTCGCCCAGCTCCGACCAGTAGACCGGTCGCTGGCCGGCCTGGGCCTCGCGCGCCGGCGTGCGGTCGGCCTCGCGGGCGGCGACGACGCGCGGCTTGGCGCTGATCGCCGAGGCGCGCACGCGATAGGTCACGATCTCCACGCGCGCCTCGTGGAAGCCGGCGCCCCGGCCGTAGACCGTCTCGTAGCGCCGATGGAAATCGGCGACGAGCTCGGCCAGCGCGGCCTCGTCCAGCCGGCCCGCCCTCACGGGAACTTCGACCTCGTTGATCTGCCCCTTGTAGCGGATGTCGGCCGAGCGCGCCAGGCGCGCGTGCGTCGGATCGACGCCGTCGGCGCGGAGCTGCGCGCGGCCACGCTCTTCCAGCTCGGCGAAGTGCTGGGCGACCCGGGCGGGATCGAACGGGCTCGGCTGGATGTCGACGGCTTCGTAGATGTGCAGGAGATCGGCGGAGGCGGCGCCGAGCGCCGACCACAGCGAGCACAGGCCGCCGAGCGGGACGACGACGCCCTGCGCGCCCAGCTCGCGCGCGTACACCCCGGCGTGCACGGGGCCGGCGCCGCCGTAGGCGTAGACGACGCAGTCGCGCGGGTCGTAGCCCTTCTGCACGGTGGCCTTGCGGATGAGGTCGGCCATCTGGTGCTCGGCCACGCGCACGGCGCCGGCGGCGGTCTCGACCAGCCCGAGGCCCAGCCGCGTCGCGAACGGCGCCAGGCTCTCGCGCGCCCGGCCGACGTCGAGGCGCAGCCGGCCGCCGAGGAAGGTATGAGGATCGAGGTAGCCCAGCACGAGATCGGCGTCGGTCACCGTCGGCTGGCTGCCGCCGCGGCCGTAGCAGGCGGGGCCGGGCATCGCGCCGGCGGACAGCGGCCCCACGCGCAGCGTGCCGCTCACCTCGTCGATCCAGACGATCGAGCCCCCGCCGCTGCCGATCGAGCGGATGTCGATGCGCGGCACGAAGTACTCGTACTGGTGAACGACGCTCTGGTAGGACGCGACCGGCTCGCCGTCCCAGACCAGGCCGACGTCGAACGACGTGCCGCCCATGTCGGTCGCGATGATGTGCTTGTGGCCGATGAGCTGGCCGAGGTACTGCGAGGCCAGCACGCCCGCCACCGGGCCGGAGTCGAGCGTGAGGAATGCGCGCCGGGCCGACTCGGCGGCGGGGATCACGCCGCCGCCGCACTGCATCACCTGCAGCGGGTAGCGCAGCCCGGCCGTCTGCGCGCGCGACTCGAGGCGACCGAGGTAGCGCGACATGACCGGCCCCAGGTACGCGTTGAGCACCGTCGCTACCGTGCGCTCGTACTCGCCCCAGCGCGGGATCAGGTCGGCGGAGCAGCAGACGAAGACCCCGGGCGCCAGCCGCTCGACCATCGCCTTCACGCGCCGCTCGTGCTCGGCGTGCTTGAACGACCACAGGAAGCAGATCGCGATGGCCTCGACGCCCTTGGCCACCAGCGTGCGGATCGCGGCGGCGGCCTCGTCCTCGTTGAGCTCGACGACGACCTCGCCCTTGCAGTCCACGCGCTCGCTGACCTCGGTGATGAACGGCTTGGGGACGATCGGGTCCGGCTTGCCGCTCTCGGGGAAGTGCAGCACCTGGACGCTGTTGAGACCGGGCACGCCACGGGCGCCGCGCATGATGTGGATGACGTCGCGGTGGCCGCGGGTCGTGATGAGACCGACGCGCGCGCCGCGCCGCTGCAGCATCGCGTTGGTGCCGACCGTCGTGCCGAGCGCGAGCCGCGCGGTGTCGCGCAGCAACGCCTCGGTCGTGAGCCCGACGCGCTCGGCGGCCAGCCGCAGCGACTCCATCACGCCCTCGGAGAAGTCGTCGGGCGTCGACGCCGCCTTGGCGGTGACGATGCGCCCGTCGGCGTCCATCACCACGCAGTCGGTGAAGGTGCCGCCGGTGTCGATGCCGATGATGTACGCCATGCTCACCCCAGGGCGCCGAGTATACCGATATCCCGCGTGCGGCTCCGTTGCATACTACTCACAGCGTCCTCATGGCCCAGTCGCGCGCCGCCGGCACCGCTCGCCGCAGGACCCGCGGGCGTCGCGCCCGCCTCAAGGCCGTCCGGCGGCTCGTGCGGTCAGGCCGGCGGGCCTGGCGGGCCTCGCTGGCTGCGCCGCTGACGCTCCGGATCCTGATCGGTGCGCTCGTCGTCGTGGCCCTGTGGTCGGCGGTGAACTGGATGTACCAGGTCGTCCGCAAGCCGACCGAGCTGTTCTTCCCGGTGAGCGGCGCGCTGAACAAACCGCCGGCCGACACCTGGCGGCAGTACGGACCGCTCTTCCGCGAGCATTCCACCGCCACCATCACGCCCGAGCTGCTGGCCGCGCTGGCCCAGGTCGAAGGCGCCGGCAACCCGGTGGCCCGGACGTACTGGCGCTGGCGGCTGACGTGGAACCCGCTCGAGCTGTACCAGCCGGCGTCGAGCGCGGTCGGCATGTACCAGATCACCGATGCGACGTTCCGGGAAGCCCGGCGCTTCTGCATCCACGCGCACGTCGTGGTCGAGGACGGGCCGTGGCACGACGTGCACTCGTGCTGGTTCAATGGCCTCTACACCCGCATCGTGCCGAGCCACGCCGTGGAGCTGACCGCCGCTCTCCTGGATCGCGGCGTCGCCCAGGCACTCGAGCGCCAGCACATCGCCACCGCCACGCTCGAGCAAAAGCAGGACCTCGCCGCCGTCATCCACCTCTGCGGCGCCGGCCCCGGCGACGCCTACGCGCGGCGCCGCTTCCGGCTGACCCCGGGCCAGCACTGCGGCGATCACGACGTCAGCCGCTACCTGGCCCACGTCGACGCCATGAAGGCCTATTTCGCCCGGCTCGCGTCGACCTAGTTTGAAAATGTCCGGCTGAGGTGCCTGTCGAGGAGCGCCAGGGCTTCGCCGGGGCGCTCCGAACGTCGGGGGGATTGGGGGCCATGTCGGGGCCCCCATCATATGAGATCATCCCGGGGCCGGCGTAACGCGCCGCGGGAGAGGGGACGCGCGAATGGGCGAGGTGACGTTCAATCCGATGGATCCGGAGTTCGTCGCCGACCCCTATCCGACGTATCGCCGCCTGCGCACCGAGGATCCGGTGCACCAGAACCCGCTCGGCTTCTGGGTGCTCACGCGCTACGAGGACGTGATGGCGACGCTGCGCGATGCGCGCGCCGTCAAGGAGCCGATCGCGGCGTTCGTGGCGGCGCGATTCGGCGCCGCCGTCCCGGCGATCGGCTTTTCGATGCTCGACCGCGATCCGCCCGACCACACGCGGCTGCGCGGGCTCGTGAGCAAGGCCTTCACCCCGAAGATGGTCGAGCGGCTCCGCCCCGAGGTGCAGGCGATCGTGGACGGCCTGCTCGACGGTGTCGAGGGCGCGGGCACGATGGACCTGATCGAGCAGTTCGCGTACCCGCTCCCGGTGACGGTGATCTGCCAGATGCTGGGTGTCCCGGTGGAGGACCGCGAGCGTTTCAAGCAGTGGGGCCTGGACATCGCGCGGGGGCTCGACGCGATCATGCTGCCGCCGGACTCCGAGGTAGCGCGCCGCAGCGTGGCGTCGCGCCACGCGCTGACCGGGTACTTCCGCGAGCTGATCGCCGAGCGGCGGACGACGCCGCGCGCCGACGTGCTGTCCGACCTCATCGCGGCCGAGGAGGCCGGTGACCGGCTGAGCGAGCCGGAGCTGCTGGCCACCTGCATCCTGCTGCTCATCGCCGGCCACGAGACGACCGTCAACCTGATCGGCAACGGCACGCTGGCGCTTCTGCGCCATCCCGACCAGCTCCGCCTGCTGCGCGAGCGCCCCGGGCTCATCGGCAGCGCGGTGGAGGAGCTGCTGCGCTTCGACGGCCCCGTGCAGCGCACCGCGCGCATCCCGAGCGAGGACATCACGATCGACGGCCGCACGATTCTCAAGGGCGAGCTGGTGATGCCGTTCATCGGCGCCGCCGACCGCGACCCCGCGCAGTTCCCGGATCCCGACCGGCTGGACATCACCCGCACCGACAATCGCCACGTCGCCTTCGGCCTCGGCATCCACTTCTGTCTCGGCGCGCCGCTCGCGCGCGTGGAGGGCCAGATCGCCATCAACACGCTCCTGCGGCGGATGCCCCGCCTGGCGCTGGCCACCGAGCGGCCGGTGTTCCGGCAGAGCCTCACGCTGCGCGGCCTCGAGTCGCTCCAGGTCCGCTTCTGACATGGGGGCCCCGA
>VBPC01000265.1 GCA_005887895.1 Candidatus Rokuibacteriota bacterium | reverse complement strand
CGCGGAACGGAGACTTCGTGTCCTTCCTCAGGAACACGCTCAACTCGTAGCGGCGATCGGCCGCCGGGTCCGGGTTGAACACCGCGATCCACAGGGCGGAGTAGTCCTTGCCGAGGCCGGGCACGTGGGTGCCCTCCTCCGTGATGCGTCGGGCCTCGACCTTGGCCGCGCGCGTGCCCGCCGGGACGCAGGCGATCCAGCCGCTGTCCGAGGCGGCGCCGTCGCGCATCAGCCTGGCGCCGATCCCCCGCGCGTCCTTGATGATGTCCGCCGAGACCAGCACGAAGCGCACCGTCAGCGGACCGAGCGTCATCTTGAACTTGTGCTCGGCGTAGCGTTGGGCGTCGCTGGCGAGACGCTGGCCCGAGAGCTCGGTGTCGCCGATCCGCGCCGACGGCCGCTGCAAGATGCGCGTGTCCTCCTTGGACTCGAGGATCCGGAACTGGAACCAGAGGCCCGGGTCCGGCACCGCCGCCACCAACGCGTTCTTGACGAACTCGGCGTACGTCTCGGCCAGCCGTCCCTCGGTGACCAGATAGTCGTAGAGCTGGTCGCCGACGGGCCGTGTGTGGCCCGCCTTGAGACTGTTGAGCGCATTGCCGACGCAGCCGGGCTTCTGCGTGTCCGCGTGGTGGACCAGGATCGAGTAGCCGTAGGCCAGCAGGCCCTCCTCGTACTGGGGGCTCTTCTGGATCGGCACCGACAAGAGGTACGGATACTTGCCGATCTCTTCCTTCACGGCGTCCGCGAACTTGTGTGACGACTTCCAGCCGGACCAGCGGGCCCAGGCCGCCAGCCACCACTGCGCGGTTTCGTCGGCCCCGGAGGTGTCGGCCGGCTCCTCCGGTGGCGCCGCGGGCGCCACGAAGACCGGGGCGTGCGTCGGCTCCGGCCGCCGCGGCGGCGGCGGTGGCGGTGGCGGCGGCGGCGGCGGCGCGCTCGGCTCGGGCGGCGGCATCTCGAGCGGTGGCATCTCGAGCGGCGGCACCTCGAGGGCCGGTGGCGCCGGAGGCGTCTCGATGAGCGTCTGGACGATTGGCGGCTCCGGCGGCGCCTCGATCCTGGGCGGCATCATCTCCGGCGTCGGCGCGGGCGCCGCCTCCGCGGCAGGCGCCGACGTCGCGTCGACATCGTCGCCGAACGCGAGGCGGCCGCGGGAGACCGCCACGGCCAGTCCGCGCCCGAACGCGCGCGAGACGCTCTCCTCGAGCTGGGCGTAGTGGTCGTCGTCGAGCGCGTCGCGACTCTCGATGATCGTCAGCAGATCGGCGAAGGCCTGCAGGTCGGCGAGGACACGCTCGGCGTCTGACGCGTCGGCGTCGTCCAGCGCGAGCGCCGCGGCGCGCAGCTCGCGCGCCTTCTCGTGACAGTCGACCAGCGCCGGGAAGGCGGGATCGTCGCGGTGCACGATCGCCAGCGCGCGATCGAGCGTCGGCAGGGCGGCCTCGCGCGCCTCGACCAGCGCGGCCCGGCGGGCCTCCGCGCCGAGGGCGGCGGCGACCACGCCGAGCAGCGGCTCCAGGTCGTTCAGGCTCTCCGGCAGCGTGGTGGGCGCCGCGGCGACGGCCTGAGCGGCGGCGACGATGTCGGTCCGGAGCTGGATGAATTGTGTCCGGGCGCCGCCGAGCGCCTCGACCAGACCGTCGGCCGGGGGGGCCCCGGCATCCTCGAGCGCCCGGGCGGCTTGGCCCAGCTTGGCCCCCAGGTCCATGAAGCGCTGGGTCAGCGCGCCGAGCTCGCGGGCGAGGCCGTCGAGGGTTGTTCCCATAGCCAAAATTGGGCCGAACCGGATTCTAGGATCCCCCGAGGGGTGTGTCAAATGCCAAAGTCCACACGAAGTTAGACGCCGAACGGGTCGATGGGAAAACTGTTGCCTAGGATTGGCATGGCCGCATGTTTTACAATCTTTCGCACGGTGGCCGCCCATGGCAAGGGGTGCTGGAATGCGATCGGCCGATCGGGACGATCGATGAGCGACTTCCGAGACGCGCGGACGTCACGCGCCACGTCACGGAGAGTCGGCCAGTGTCCAGCCTGGGCCGGAGCAGCGTTGCACTAAACCTAGCCCGCGCTGTTTCGGGCGGTCTCCTGGTGGGCTTTCTGTGTGCGGCGAACCCCTCGGCCTGGGCGGCACCGGCCCTGGGGCCCGGCGGCCCGCTGCCCCTGGCGTTCGAGCCCAACGAAGGCCAGGCCGACCCCGGGGTGAAGTTCCTCGCTCGCGGCCGCGGTTACGGCCTCTTCTTCACGGCGAGCGAGACCGTGCTGGTGCTGACCCCGCCCGACGCCCGGGTCTCCGGCCGCCGCCCGTTCGCCTCGCCGAAGTCGAGTCCGCCGTCGGTCGTCCGCATGCGCCTGATGGGGGCCGAGGCCGCCGCCACGATCGCCGGCCTCGACCGCTTGCCCGGGCACACGCATTACCTCGTCGGCGAGGCGAGCCGCTGGCGCCGCGACGTGCCGACCTTCGCCCGCATCCGCTACAGCGACGTCTACCCCGGGGTCAGCCTCGTCTTCTATGGCAGCGAGCGTCAGCTCGAGTACGACTTCATCGTGGCTCCCGGCGCGGACCCGAGCGTGGTGGCGCTGGCCTTCGACGGTGCCGACGGCCTGCGGCTCGACGAGCAGGGCGATCTCCTGATCACGACGGCGGCCGGCGAGGTGCGGCTGCGCCGGCCGGCGATTTACCAGGAGCAGGACGGTGAGCGGCGTCCCGTCGACGGCGGCTACGTGCTCGACGGCGGGCGCGTGCGCTTCCGGGTCGCGGCGTGGGACGCGTCGCGGCCGCTCGTCATCGACCCCGTGCTGGGGTACTCCTCGTACCTCGGCGGCGCCGCGGTCGACCAGGGCTTCGGCGTCGCGATCGATGCGGTCGGCAACGCCTACGTGACCGGCGCCACCGCGTCCACGAACTTCCCGGTCTCGGCCACGCCGTTTCAGCGGGGCCGCGGCGCCCTGACCGACGCGTTCGTCGTCAAGGTCGACCCCAGCGGCGTCGTCGTCTACTCGACATACCTCGGTGGCGCCGGCGTCGACGCCGGCCATGCCATCGCGGTCGACGCGAACGGCAACGCGTACGTGACGGGCACCACCACCTCCGCCGACTTCCCGATCGTCGGGCCCTTCCAGCCGACGTTGCAGGGCGGGCAGGACGCCTTCGTCACCAAGCTGAGCGTGGACGGGGGAAGCCTCGTCTACTCCACCTTCCTGGGCGGCGACGGCGACGACCTCGCCTTCGGCATCGCGCTCGATGCCGGCGGCGCGGCCTATGTCACGGGCTCGACCACGTCCAGCACGTTCCCCAACAACAACGCCGTCATCTGTCTCGGTAGCCGCAGTGGCGCCACCGACGCGTTCGTCGTCAAGGTCGACCCCAGCGGCGTCGTCGTCTACTCGACGTACCTCGGTGGCGCCGGCGTCGACGCCGGCCATGCCATCGCGGTCGACGCGAACGGCAACGCGTACGTGACGGGCACCACCACCTCCGCCGACTTCCCGATCGTCGGGCCCTTCCAGCCGACGTTGCAGGGCGGGCAGGACGCCTTCGTCACCAAGCTGAGCGTGGACGGGGGAAGCCTCGTCTACTCCACCTTCCTGGGCGGCGACGGCGACGACCTCGCCTTCGGCATCGCGCTCGATGCCGGCGGCGCGGCCTATGTCACGGGCTCGACCACGTCCAGCACGTTCCCCAACAACAACGCCGTCATCTGTCTCGGTAGCCGCAGTGGCGCCAGCGACGCGTTCGTCGCCAAGGTCGACGTCACCGGCTCGTCGCTCGGCTACTGCGCGTTCGTCGGGGGCAGCGCCGACGAGACCGGGTCGGCGATCGCTGCCGATGGCGCCGGCAACGCCTGGATCGTCAGCTCGACGACCTCGGACGATCTGCCCGTGGTCGGCGGGCTGCAGACCCAGTCGGGTGGCGGCACCGATGCCTTCGTCGCGAATCTCGATACGACCGGCGCCGTCGTGTACCTGACGTACCTGGGCGGCTCCGGCGACGATGATGCGACAGCCGTCGCCGTCGATGCCGGCGGCAACGCGTACGTGACGGGCTCCACGACCTCACCGAACTTCCCCGGCGCGGGCGGGTTCCAGGCGGTCTTGGCCGGCGGCACCGACGCCTTCGTGACGAAGCTCAGCCCGACCGGTGACGCGCTGGTGTTCTCGACGTACCTCGGTGGCTTCGGCAACGACGTCGGCAACGCCATCGCCGTCAATCCCGTGGACGGGTCGGTCTATGTCGCCGGCTCCACCAGCTCCACCGACTTTCCGACGGAGTCCGCGATCCAGGATCGGCTGGCGGGCGGACTTGACGTGTTCCTGACGAAGCTCGATCCCACCGGCGGCACGCTCGTCTACTCGACGTACCTCGGCGGCACCGGCGACGACGCCGCGCTGGCACTGGCGGTGGACGGCAGCGGCGTCGCCTTCCTGACGGGCTCCACCAGCTCGACCACGTTCCCGGCGACGCCCGGTCAGACGCTGGCCGGCCTGGTCGACGCCTTCGTCACCCAGGTCGGCGACGGTGGCATCATCCAGTTCACCGGCGCGTCCTACCAGGTGGCCGAGAACGGCGGGAGCATCACGATCGGCGTGCAGCGCACCGGCGATTCGACGGCGCTCGTCAAGGTCGACTACCTCACCAGTGACGGCACGGCGACGGCCGGCGCCAACTATCTGCCGGCCTCCGGCACGCTCACGTTCGCGCCGGGACAGATCGTTGCGACGTTCACGGTGACGATCCTCGACGACACGATCGGCGAGGGCGACCAGACCGTCAACCTGACCCTGCGCAATGCCGGCGGCGGCGCCGTGCTCGGCACTCGCCGCAGCGCCACGCTGACGATCGTCGACAACGAGCCGGCCATCAATTTCAGCGCCGCCAGCTACAACGTCCAGGAGAACAAGGGCCCGGCGGTGATCACGGTGGCGCGCTCGGGTCCCGCCGCCGGCACCGTGACCGTGCGATTCACGACATCGGACGGCCCCGGAGCCTCAGCGCCCGGTCGCTACGCGGCGGTCAACACGACCCTGACGTTCGCGCCCGGCGTGCGGAGCCTGAAGGCGTCGGTGCCGATCGTGAACGACACGCTGGCCCAGGGCAACGGAATCGTGAACCTGATCCTGTCGAACGTCGGCGGCGGCACGCCGCCCGCCCAGCTGGGCGTCCGCTCCAGCGCGACGCTGAACATCATCGACGACGATCTGGGCGGCAGCCTCCAGTTCAGCAAGCCGGTCTTCACGGTCACCGAGCCTGCCACCGGCACGGTCAACGCGACGATCACGGTCACGCGCGTGGGCGGCGCCGCCAGCGGTGTCACCGTGGATTACGCGGTCAACGACGGCTTCCCGCCCGACGGCGCATCGGCCGGCCGCAACTACCTGCCGACGAACGGCACGCTCAGCTTCGGGGCCGCGGTGTCGTCGCGGACGTTCGTGGTCCCCGTCCGCAACGACGGGGCCGCGACCGGCAACCTGACCGCCGTGCTCAGCCTGGCCAACCCGACCGGCGGGGCGATCCTCGGCAGCACCCCGGGCGCGCAGCTGACGATCGTGGACAGCGCGCCGCGGGTGTCGTTCTCCACCGATGCCTTCACGGTCCGCGAGGGCACGCCGACCGCCACCATCGCCGTGGTCCGGATCGGCGCCATCACGGCGGCCGCCACCGTCGACTTCACGACCAGCGACGGGAGCGCCACCGCCGGTGTCGACTACCAGGCCGTGGCCGGCACGCTGAGCTTCGCGGCCGGGGTCGCGACGAAGACGTTCACGGTGCCGATCCTGAACGACTCGAGCGTGCACGGCAGTCGCACGGTGCTCTTGACGCTCGGGAACCCGACCGGCGTCAGCATCGTGCCGCCGGCGCAGGCGACGCTCACGATCACCGACGACGACGCGGGCGGGGCGATCCAGTTCGCGGGGCCCTCGTTCGTCGTCGCCCAGGGCGCGAGCCCCGCCACGATCACGCTGATCCGGAGCGGAGGCGCCGCCGGCGGCGTGAGCGCACAGTTCGCGACCAGCGACGGCACCGCCGCGGCCGGCACCGACTACACGGCGACCGCCGGCATCGTCACCTTCGGCCCGGGCGAGACCACGAAGACGTTCCCCGTCACGATCCTGGTCCCGCCGACCGTCGCCGGAGTGCGGACGGTCAACCTGTCGCTGTCGGCGCCCGCCGGCGGGGCCACGCTCGGCATCCGCACGAACGCCGTGCTGCGCATCGTGGACCAGTTCGCGCTCGCCTTCGGGGCCGCCACCTACACCGTGGCCGAGGGTGGCGGGTTCGCCACGATCACCGTGGAGCTGACCGGCGCCAACCTGGCCAACGTGACGGTCGACTACACGACCAGCGACGGGAGCGCCACCGCCGGCGTCGACTACCAGGCCGTGGCCGGCACGCTGAGCTTCGCGGCCGGGGTCGCGACGAAGACGTTCACGGTGCCGATCCTGAACGACTCGAGCGTGCACGGCAGTCGCACGGTGCTCTTGACGCTCGGGAACCCGACCGGCGTCAGCATCGTGCCGCCGGCGCAGGCGACGCTCACGATCACCGACGACGACGCGGGCGGGGCGATCCAGTTCGCGGGGCCCTCGTTCGTCGTCGCCCAGGGCGCGAGCCCCGCCACGATCACGCTGATCCGGAGCGGAGGCGCCGCCGGCGGCGTGAGCGCACAGTTCGCGACCAGCGACGGCACCGCCGCGGCCGGCACCGACTACACGGCGACCGCCGGCATCGTCACCTTCGGCCCGGGCGAGACCACGAAGACGTTCCCCGTCACGATCCTGGTCCCGCCGACCGTCGCCGGAGTGCGGACGGTCAACCTGTCGCTGTCGGCGCCCGCCGGCGGGGCCACGCTCGGCATCCGCACGAACGCCGTGCTGCGCATCGTGGACCAGCTCGCGCTCGCCTTCGGGGCCGCCACCTACACCGTGGCCGAGGGTGGCGGGTTCGCCACGATCACCGTGGAGCTGACCGGCGCCAACCTGGCCAACGTGACGGTCGACTACGCCGCCAGCGACGGCTCGGCCCACGCGCCGGGCGATTATCGGCCCACCGCCGGCACGCTCACCTTCCCGCCGGGCGGAACGCCGACGAGCGTGCGGACGAAGACCTTCACGGTGCCCGTCTTGCAGAACACGCGCGCCGAGGGCACCAAGACCGTCAACTTGAGCCTCTCGAACCCGACTGGCGGAGCCACGGTGGTGACGGCCCCCACGAACCGGTCGACGGCGGTCCTCTCGATCACCGACGACGATCAGGGCGGCGCGGTCGCGTTCGCGGCGGCGTCCTTCAGCGTGCTCGAGAACGCCGGCCCGGCGACGATCGGCGTGAAGCGCACGCTCGGCACTGCTAGCGGCGTGACGGTGCACTACGCCACGACCGACGGCACCGCGACGGCCGGCCTCCGGTACACACCGACGTCCGGCACACTGACGTTCGGCTTCGGCGAGACCTTGAAGACGTTCACGGTCCCGGTGGTGAACGACACCATCGGGCAGGGGCCGCAGACGGTGAACCTGACGCTCTCGAGCGTCACCGGGGGCGGGACGCTCAGCGGTCCCTCGACGGCGGTGCTGACGATCCAGGACGACGACCCCTATATCTCGCTCAGCGCGCCCACGTACACGGTGAGCGAGGGCGCGGGCTCGCTGACCGTGACGGTCCTGCGCGGCGGCGACCTCAGCCGGCAGGCGACGCTCGACTACGCCACCTCGGATCAGCCCGCCGGCACTCCCCACCGGGCGATCGCCGGCGTCGACTACACGGTCACGACCGGGACGCTGACGTTCACGCCGTCCGTCGCCACGCGGACCTTCACGGTGCCGATCCTCAACAACTCGCTGCCCCAGCCCGACCGCACGTTCGTCGTGCTGGTCGGCAACGCGGCGATCACGGGGCTGCCGCCGGCCACGGTCTCGCTCATCGCGCCGGTCGCGGCGGTGGTCACCATCAAGGACGACGACGTGGGCGGTGCCATCCAGTGGAGCGCGCCGACCTCCACGGTCCACGAGGACGGCGGCGAGGCGATCCTCACGCTCACGCGCCTCGGCGGCCGGGCCGGCGGCGTGTCGGTGCGGGTGCAGACGCACAACGTAGGGTTCGTGCCGCCGGGCAGCCCGGCGCCGCCGGCCCAGACGGCTACTGCCGGCGCCAACTACACGTCGACCGACCTGCGCGTCACGTTCGGCCCGGGCGACACCACGAAGACGGTTCGCATTCCGATTCTCAACGACGGCACCGCCACCGGTAATCAGACGGTATACGTGGAAGTCAGCGACCCGCAGCCGTCGGGGGCCACCGGCTCCCCGGTCCTCGGCTCGCAGACGCTGACAACGCTGACGATCGTCGACGCCCAGCCCTCCGTGCAGTTCCCCGTGGCGACCTTCACGGCGACCGAGGGCACGCCCGCGGCGACCGTGACCGTCCAGCGCACGGCGCCTGCCGGCCGGCTCACGGTGGACTTTGCGACCAGCAGCGGCAGCGCGACGGCGCCGACGAATTACCTCAACACGGCCGGCACGCTGGTCTTCCCGGATGGCGTCACGACCCAGAGCTTCACCGTGCCGCTGGTCGACAACCAGCTCGTCGAGGCCGACAAGCAGTTCAACGTGACACTGAGCAATCTGCAGCCGCCGGCGGCGGCGACGCTCGGGCCCCGCCTGACCGCCACCGTGACGATCAAGGAGGACGACCGCGGCGGGACGTTCTCGGTGTTCGGCGGCAGCATCCTGGAAGGCGCCAAGAACCAGAATTCCACGTTCCTGGCGACGGTGAGCCGCACCGGCGGCTCCGGTGGCCCCGTGACCGTCGACTTCCGCGTCGACGACTGCGGCCACTTCCCCGGCACCTCGGTCTGCCTGTTTCCGGCGACCCGCATGGTGGACTTCGATCCGATCGTCACGACCCTGACGTTCCAGGCCGGCGAGCTGAGCAAGACGGTCCCGGTCATCGTGCACGGCAATGACATCCCTGAGGGGAGCCGCAACTTCCAGCTGTCGCTCACCAACCCCTTGCCGCACGGGCTCATGCAGGACGGCAAGGAGATCGGCGCGCAAATCGGCGGCGGCGAGACCCTGGTGCAGATCGTCGAGGACGACCTCTACTTCGTGAACCTGACGGCGGAGACCTACGGCGCCCCCGAGGGCGCGCGCGAGTTTCGCGTCCCCGTCGTGCGCTCGGGCACGTCGAATTTCCTGTCCAACTCGCTCACCGTCGACATGGTCGCGGTGGCCATCACCGCCCTCGTCGGCCAGGACTACGTCAGCCTCGGCGCGTTCGACGGCATGAGCAGTCTCGCGCCGGCGTCGGCCGGCCGTTGTTCCGGCCTGTCCGGTCGGGATGTCGTCGCCCGGCAAAACGTCGTCTTTGCGGCGAACGAGACCACCCAGACATTCCGGGTGCCGTTCCTGGACGACACGGTCGTGGACGGGCCCAAGACGATCGTGATCTGCATCAACGACGCGACGAACACCGGCACGCCCAACGGGCCGGGGATCACGTTCCCGGCGGCGGCGACCCTGACCGTGAACGACGACGACAACGGCGGCGCGATCCAGTTCGGCAGCGACACCTACGTGGTGCCCGACAACGCCGGGCAGGCCATCATCACGCTGACGCGCACCGGCAATCCGAACCTCGCGAGCGGCGTGTCGGTGACCGCCCAGACCGGCGACCTGTTGGCGGCGACCACGCCGCCCCAGACCGGCGCCGCCGGCACCGACTACACCTCGACCAACGCCACGGTGACCTTCAACGTGGGCGAGACGACGGCGAGCTTCGCGGTGCCGCTGCTCGGCAACGGAGGGGCCGGCACCAAGACGGTGAACTTGCAGATCGGCAATCCGCAGCCGGTCGGCCCCCCGGGCAGCCCGACGATCGGCACCCGCAAGGCGGCGTTACTGCAGATCATCGACGCCGTGCAGACCGTCGATTTCACGCTGGCCAACTACGACGTCAGCGAGGCGGCCGGGCAGGCGACGCTCGTCCTCGAGCGCGGCGGGGACCTGAGCCAGCAGGCGACCGTCGATTTCGCCACCTCGGACAACACCGCCTTCGCCGGCGTCGACTACTCGGCCGTCGCCACGACGGTGACGTTCGCGCCCCTCGCCAGCACGGCGACCGTGACGGTCCCCATCATCGACAACAAGGTCGTCAACGGCGACAAGGTGGTCAACCTCACGCTGAGCAATCCGAGCGCGCCGTACGTGATTGCCACCGGGCGGGGCACGGCGACGCTGACGCTCAAGGACGACGACCTCGGCGGGGCCATCAGCTTCGCCGCGGCGACCTTCGTGGCCCAGGAGGGCTCCGGCCAGGCCGTCGTCACGCTCGTTCGCAGCGGCGGCACCGCCGGCTGCTCGGCGCCGCTGACGGTGCCAACGCCGGTCGGCGGCTCCTGCGCGGGCGGCACGGTGATCACGGTCTCGACGGTCGATGCTGGCCCCTGCCCGGCGACGGCCGGCTCCGGCTTCGCGTGCGCGGGGACGGACTACACGGCGACGACGACGACGGTGGAGTTCGGTGCCGGCGAGACCGTGAAGACGGTGTCGGTGCCCCTCCTCAACGGCGGCCGCGTCGACGGCATGCAGTCCTTCAACGTGACCCTGACCAACCCGCTGCCGGGCGGCTTCGCGGGTCACAGCCCGACGACGGGTGGCATCGCGACGGCCGCGGTACAGATCGTCGAGACGGAGCTCCGGATCAGCGCCAGCGCCTTCGCGGCCACCGAGAACGGCGCCCGGGCCACGATCACCGTCGTCCGCACCGGCGACCTCTCGGCCATGGCGACCGTGGACTTTGCGACCGTCGACGGCACCGCGATCGCCGGCGCCGACTACGCGGCGACCAACGGCACGCTGACGTTCGCGCCGCCCGCCGGCGGGTTGCCCGGCGAGAGCGTGAAGACATTCGACATCGTGCTCACGGACGACAGCATCTTCGAGGGCGACGAGTCCTTCACCGTCGTCTTCAGCAACCCGACCGGGGCCACCATCGACGGCGACGCCTGCGTCCAGCCGCCGACCGTCGACCCGGTCACCGGCCTGGTGACGGCGTGCGCGGTGACGGTGACCATCGTCGACAACGATCTCGGCGGCGTGATCGAGTTCAGCAAGGGCACGTTCGACGTCGCCGAGAATGCCGGCACCGCGATCATCACCGTGAAGCGCACGCTGGGTGCGGCCGGCTGCCCGCTGCCGTTGACCGTGCCGACGCCGCCCGGCGGCTCCTGCCCGACCCCCACGCTGGTCACGGTCTCGACCGCCGACGGCACCGCGACGGCCGGCACCGATTACACGGCCACGACCGCCCTCGTCGAGTTCGGCTCCGGCGAGGTCACCAAGACGGTCGGCGTGCCGGTGCTCAACAACACCACCGGCGTGCGGACGGCGAGCCTGTCCCTGACGAACGCCATCGGCGGCGCCGCCATCGGCGATCAGGGCGGCGCCGCGCTCCGGATCATCGACGCCAACGACTCGGTGGCCTTCACGGCCATCGGCTACACGGTCGGCGAAGCCGGCCTCAACGCTCTCGTCACCGTGCGCCGCACGGGCCAGGTGGGCAACGTGCTGGTGGACTTCCTCACGACCCCCGGCACCGCGACGGCCGGCGCCGACTACACGGCGGTGTCGGGCACGTTGACGCTGTCGGCGGCGACGGTGCTGAATCCGATCACCACGCGGACCATCACGATCCCGATCATCAACGACGCGCTGATCGAGGCCAACGAGACCTTCACCGTGCGGCTGCGCAACCTCGTGCCGGGGACGGCGACCTTCGACGCGAGCGGCTGCGATCCGGCCTCGCTCTTGCCGACCTCGTGCGACAGCACCGTCACGATCATCGACGACGATCAGGGCGGCGTGATCGCGTTCGACAAGGCCAGCTACACGGTGGCCGAGAACGCCGGGAGCGCGAGCATCCTGCTGCGCCGGGTCGGCGCGCTCGGCGGGCCCGTGAGCGTGACGTTCGCGACCAGCGATACCTGTGGGGCGGCGGGCGCGGCCTGCGCGGGCACGGACTACACGGCAGTGAACACATCGGTGACGTTCGCCGCCGGCCAGACGTCGCTGCTCGCCACCGTGCCCATCATCGACAACGCCGTCGTCAGCCCGCCGCGCACGCTGAACCTGACCATCAGCGCGCCGGCGCCGGCCGGCTTCGCGGGCAGCCCCACGCTCGGCACGCTGAGCGCCGCGACGCTCACGATCAACGACGACGAGGCGCGGGTGAAGTTCGCGACGCCCCCGCTCAGCGCCTTCGAAGGGCCGTCGTCGGTTGCGGTCGTCACCCTGCAGCGCACCGGGAATCCCTCGGCGGCGGTGACCGTGAACGTTGCCACCAGCGACGGTGGTGCCTGCCCGGCGGCGCCCGGTTCCGGGGTGGCATGCGCGGGGATCGACTACACGACGGTGAACCAGGTCGTCAGCTTCGCCGCGGGCGTGCTGTCGCGGACGGTCAACATCCCGATCCTCGACAACTCCCTGCTGGATGGCGACCGCGCCCTCAACGTCACCCTGAGCGGCGCTGTCAACGGCGGCATCCTCTGCGCCGGCGTCGACGCCGCGACGTGCACGGCCCTACTGACGATCCACGACGACGACCGGGCCGGCAGCATCGCGTTCGATGCCTCGCAGTACACCGTCAAGGAAGACGCCACCGCCCTGACCGTGACGATCACGCGTAGCGGGGGCAAGGGCGCCGGCGTCGCGGTCAGCTACGCCGCCATCGACGACACGGCCGTGAACGGCACCGACTACACCGCCGCGGCCACGGTGGGCGCGCCGGGATCGGTCACGTTCCTCGCCAACGACACGGCCAAGACGGTGAGCATCCCCATCACCAACCGGCCGGGCGTGCAGGGCCGTCGGCGCTTCTTCCTCGTCCTCTGCGACGGGTCCGTGTGCGCGCCGGCGCCGAGCGCCTCCGCCGCGCTGGCCGCGCCGGTCCAGGCGAGCGTCACGATCCTCGACAAGGACGCCGAGCAGACGCTGCAGTTCAGCGCAGCGGCGTACACTGTCTCCGAGGCGCAGGGGTCGGCGATGATCACCGTGCAGCGCCTCGGCAACCCGGTCGGCACGGTGACGGTCGCCTTCACGACGTCCGACAACAGCGGTGTCGCGGGCGTCGATTACACGCACGCCGGCGACCGCACGCTGACGTTCCTGGCGGGCGTGCGCACGCAGACGGCCTCGGTCCCGATCATCAACAACACGCGCCTCGACGGCGACCGCGCGATCAACCTCACGCTGAGCGGCGCCGTGGGGGCCGGCATCACGTGCGGGGGCGGCGCGGCCGTGAACTGCACGGTGCCGCTGACGATCCTCGACGACGACAGTGCCGGGCTGGTCCAGTTCTCGGCCGCGACCTACCGGGTGACCGAGTCGGCGCCGACCGCGGCGATCACGCTCACGCGCAGCGGCGGCACGGCCGGCCCGGTCAGCGTGGGGCTCCTCCTCGAACCGGCCGTGACGACCCGGGTGGGGACGCCGACCCCGAATCCGGTGGTCTTCGCGCCCGGCGTCCTCGCCCAGACCGTGACCATCCCGATCCTCGGCAACACGATCGTCGACGGCGACCAGGACATCGTCCTGAGGCTGTTCAACCCGACGGGAGGCGTCGGCATCGGCGCCCGCGACACGGCCACACTGACGCTCGTCGACGACGACGTCGCCGGTATCGTGCAGTTCGCCCAGACGCTCTACACGGTGAGTGAGACGGCCGGC
Organism: Candidatus Rokuibacteriota bacterium; assembly: GCA_005887895.1. Lineage (GTDB taxonomy): Bacteria > Methylomirabilota > Methylomirabilia > Rokubacteriales > CSP1-6 > AR5. The sequence continues at coordinate 8,715 of VBPC01000265.1, read as the reverse complement.
GTGGCGACGATCATGCTCACGCGCACCGGGGGCGCCGCCACCGGCGTGACGATCGACTACGTGACGTCCGACCAGGGCGGGTGTCCGCCGCCGCCCGGAACGGCCTACGCGTGCGCCGGCACGAACTACGTGGCGACGTCGGGCACGGCGACGTTCGTCGGCGGGCAGGCGTCGTTCCCGGTGACCGTGCTGAACGACGGCGCCACCACCGGCAACGTGCCATTGACCCTGACGCTGTCCAATCCGAGCCGTGGCGCGACGCTGGGGCCGCGGGCGGTGGCGACGCTGAAGATCCTCGATACTCAGGCCTCGGTCGGCTTCAACGCGGCGTCGTACTCCGTCGCCGAGGGCGCCAGCGCGGCGATCACCGTCGAGCGGACCGGCCCGGCCGGCCTGCCCGGCGTCGTCGTCGTGCACTACGCGACGACCGACGGCACGGCAACGTCGGCCGGCCTGACGCCGGACTATCGGGCGACCGCCGGCGACCTCACGTTCAATCCCGGCGTGGCCACCGCGACCTTCAGCGTGCCGACGATCGGCAACGTCAGGCAGGACGGCAATCGAACGCTCACCCTGACGCTCACGCCAGTCAGCCTCGGCGCGCCGCCGCTGATTCGGAGCACCGCGACGGTCACGATCGTCGACAACGATTTCGCGGGGGCGCTCTCGTTCGGCGCCAGCACCTTTGCCTCGAGCGAGTTCGGCGTCGTCACGCTGTCCGTCCACCGCCCGACCACCGCCAACGCCGGTCCGGTCACGGTGGCCTACGCGACGGTGGACGGCACGGCCAAGGCCGGCATCGACTACCAGCCCACGGCGGGCGTGCTGACCTTCGGCCCTGGTGTGCTCGTGGTCAGCTTCACGATCCCGGTGCTCCCGAACACCCTCGACAACCCCGACCGGTCGTTCACCGTCGCGCTGTCGTCACCGACGGGCGGCGCCACGCTGGGCACCCCCAGCACGGCGACGGTTCAGATCCACAACAACGACATCGCCGGAACGGTGCAGTTCTCGGTGGTGGCCTTCAGCGCCGCCACGACGTGCGCGACGCCGCCGTGCCTGGCGACCCTGAGCGTGAAGCGGTTCGGCGGTGGCGCCAGCGGCGTGACCGTCGACTACGCGACGGTGGACGGCACTGGCAACGCGCTGCACGAGTACATCCCGGTGACCGATCAGGTCTCGTTCGGGGCCTCCGAGTTCCTGAAGACGATCTTCGTCGAGCTGCGCCCCGGGGCCACGCCGGGGACGAACTTCGGCGTCATCCTCAGCAATCCGAGGGGCGGCGCGGTCCTGGGGACGCAGAGCACGGCCACGGTGAACTTGCACTGATCGCGCGGTAGGATGTAGGTCCGTGCGTGACCGTCTGGCGCTCATCCTCATCGGCGTGGTCTCCCTCGCGGTCGTGGCGCTGGTGGCCGTGCTGCTCCTCGGCCACGCGCCCGGGCGCGGCGGGCGCGCCGACGTCGGCGCGCTGCCCGCGCTCAACGCGCTCCTCAATGGGGCCAGCGCCGTGCTGCTCACCGCGGGCTGGCTGTCCATTCGCCGGCGACGGATCCCCGTGCATCGCGCGTGCATGCTGGGCGCCTTCTGCGTCTCGGTGCTGTTCCTGCTCTCTTACGTGACCTATCACGCGATGGCCGGCTCGCGGCCGTTCACGGCGCAGGGATGGGTGCGCTCGATCTATTTCCCGCTGCTCATCACGCACGTCGTGCTGGCGGCCGCCATGGTGCCGTTCGTCCTCACCACGCTCTACCGCGCGCTGGGCGGCGAGTTCGCCCGCCACGCCCGCCTGGCGCGGCGCACGCTGCCGATCTGGCTCTACGTCTCGGTCACCGGCGTCGTCGTCTACTGGATGCTCTACTGGTAGTTGGGGGCCGCGAAATGGCCCCCAAACCCCCCGACGCTCGGGTCGCCCCGGCGGAGCCGTGGCGCCCCTCGATCACCCGAGCCGTGGCGGACTTCGGTTGGGTGCGGCTAAACCAGTTCGCCGCGGAGGACGGTGACGGCTTGGCCGCCGAGGATGGCGCGGGGGCCGGCGAGCCGCACGCGGACGACGCCGCCGCGCGGCGAAACCTGGGCGCCCGTCAGCGCGGTGCGGCCGAGGCGCTCGGCCCAGTACGGGCCGAGGCAGCAATGGGCCGAGCCGGTGGCCGGATCTTCCGGAATGCCGGCGCGCGGGGCGAAGAAGCGGGAGACGAAATCGACCCGGCCGTCGTCGGACGGCGCCGTGACGATGACGCCGCGCGTGGGGACGGTGGCCAGCCGCGCGAGATCCGGGGTCAGCGCGCGCACGCGCGCGGCGCTCTCGACCTCGACGAGCCAGTCGAAGCGGTTGCGTCCCGTCCACTTTGCACCGGCGCCCAGCGCCGCGGCGAGCGCCGCCGGCGCCTCGGCGACGCTCGCCGGCTCGGCCGGAAAGTCGAGCTCGATCCAGCCGTCGCGGCGGATGGCGGTGAGCACGCCGCTCCGCGTGTGAAACCGCGCCGCAGCCTCCGGCGCCACGCGTCCGAGCTCCCAGAGCACGTGTGCTGCCGCCAGCGTCGCGTGGCCGCACAGATCGACTTCCGTCGTCGGCGTAAACCAGCGCAAGCCGAAGCCGTCGGCGGCCGCTGTCAGAAAGGCCGTCTCCGGCAGGTTCATCTCGGCGCCGACCGCCTGCAGCCAGGCGTCGTCGCGCGCGCCGTCGAGAAGGCAGACCGCGGCGGGGTTGCCGGCAAACGGCGTGTCGGTGAACGCGTCGACCTGGATCAGCGGCAGTCCCATGCCGGGCTCCTCGTCGCCTGGTAGCATACGGCACGTGCGCGGGGTCGAGCAGATTCCCTGGCTCTACGACGCGATCTGCGCCTGGGCCGAGTGGCGTGGGCTCGGCCGCTGGCGGCGCTGGCTGGCGGGCGGCGCGCGCGGTCGCACGCTCGATCTCGGCTGTGGCACCGGCCGCAACCTGCCGCTGTTGCCGCCGACCGCGCGGGCCGTCGGGCTCGATCCGGCCATCGACGCCCTCCGCCGCGCGCGCCGGCGCGCGCCGCGCGTGCCGCTGGTCTGCGCCAGCGCCGAAGCGCTGCCGTTCCGCGCCGCCGTCTTCGACACCGTCGTGAGCGGCCTCGTCCTCTGCAGCGTGCCCGATCCCGCGCGCGGGCTGGCGGAAGTGCGCCGCGTGCTCCGGCCCGACGGCACGCTGCGCGCGCTGGAGCACGTGCGCGCCACGCGGCGGTGGAAGGCGCGCGTCCAGGATGCGATCCAGCCCGGGTGGACGTGGCTCACCGGCGGCTGTCATCCGAACCGCGAGACCGAGCGGCTCGTGGAGGCGGCCGGCTTCGTGATCGACGCCGAGGGCCGCCGGGCGCAGGCGAACCTGCGCCGGTTCGCCGCGCGACCGGCCGCCGCTGGGCAGGGGAGTATCCGCGCGTGAGTACAATGGACGCATGAAGCGTCGCGCTCGCGCGGAGGCCGACCTCGGCCAATACGGCGTCCTCGCCGAGTACAACCGCAAGCGCCGCTTCGGCGTCACGCCGGAGCCGCCGGGCCGCCCCGGACGGCGCCGCGCCGCCGGGCTGGCGTTCGTGATCCAGAAGCACCGCGCCAGCCATCTCCACTACGACTTCCGCCTCGAGCACCAGGGCGCCATGCTCTCGTGGGCGGTGCCCAAAGGCCCGTCGCCCGATCCGTCGGTCAAGCGCCTGGCGATGATGACCGAGCCGCATCCGATGGACTACAACGACTTCGAGGGCGTCATCCCCGAAGGCGAGTACGGCGGCGGCACCGTGATGATCTGGGACCGCGGCACCTGGGAGCCCGAGGTCCCCGACGTGACGGCCGCGCTCGCCAAGGGCGATCTGAAATTCACGCTGCACGGCAAGAAGCTGCGCGGCTCGTGGGTGCTCGTGCGCACGCGCAACCGCCAGTGGCTGCTGATCAAGCACCGCGACCGCTACGCGTCGAACGAGGACGTCACCCTCACCAGGCCGCTGTCGGTCGTCTCGCGACGCACGATGGCCGGCATCGCGCGTGCCGCCCGGGCCACCCCGCGCCAGCTCACGCTCGCCGCCGCCGCCGACCCACCCCGCGCCTCGCGCACTGCGTGACCCGCGCGCGCGTTCCCACCAGCGTCGCGCCGATGCTGGCGACGCTCGTCGACGCGCCGTTCCACCGCCCGGGCTGGATCTGGGAGGAGAAGTACGACGGCATCCGCCTGATCGCGGTCAAGGACGGCGGCCGGGTGCGGCTCCTCACCCGCAACGACAAGGACCGCACCGCCGACTTCCCGGAAGTGGCGGCCGCCGTTGCCGCCCTGCCGGCGCCGACCCTGGTGCTCGACGGCGAGGTCGTCGTGTTCGACGCCGATGGCGTCTCCCGTTTCCAGCTCCTGCAGCGCCACGCGGCCGGCGCCTCGCCGCCGATCTACGTCGTGTTCGACTGCCTGTACGCCCGCGGACGCGACCTGATGGGCGAGCCGCTGACCGCACGGCGGGCGGTGCTGGAGAGCGAGGTGCGCGAGGGCCCGCGGCTGAAGCTGGCGCGGCGGCTGGCCGACAACGGGTTCGAGGCGTTCGCGGAGGCGCGCCGGCGCGGGCTCGAGGGCGTGATCGGCAAGGATCCGACGTCGCGGTATCAGCCGGGTGTGCGCTCGCCCGCCTGGTGCAAGGTGAAGGCGCGCGCCGAGGAGGAGTTCGTGATCGGCGGGTTCACGGCGCCGCGCGGCAGTCGTCACCATCTGGGCGCGCTGCTGGTCGGGGCCTGGGACGGCGACGCGCTCCGCTATGCCGGCAAGGTGGGCACCGGCTTCACCGAGGCGACGCTGGCGGCGCTGCATCGGCGCCTGTCGCCGCTGGCGCGCCCGCAGCCGCGGTTCGTCGACCCGCCACGCGAGCGCGACGTCACCTGGGTCGAGCCGCGGCTGGTCGCCCAGATCGGCTTCACCGAGATGACGGGCGACGGCAAGCTCCGCCACCCGGTATTCCTCGGCCTCCGCGAGGACAAGAGCGCCAGAGACGTCCACTGGGCCGGATCACGGGAGGTGCGGAGCGACTCGCGGAATGTCCGCCAGGCGGGATCGGGGGCGGCGAGGGCGGACGCGAATGGGGAGGGGCCGAGGGCCTCGTCGCGCGCTACACCGCGTACCGCTGCCGCACCCGCTCGATCACCTGGCGACGCGACTCGACGGGGGACGGCTGCGCGCGCGCGACCGCGTCGATCTCACCGGCGAGCTCCGGGTCCTTGATCTGCTCGCGTAGCCAGGCGGCGTAGTCGCCTCGGCGCAGGTGGTGGTCCCAGGTCGCTTCGTCCACGCCCTCGGCCAGCTCCACGAAGCGCGCCAGGTTCGCGGCGCGCAGGTTCAGCGCGCCGGTCGGGCCGCGGAAGAAGAACGAGCGGTCGGGCGGTAGCTCGCCCTCGGTGTACTTGCGGACGTGCCGGCGATGTCCCACGCGTCGCTTGCCGACCCGGAAGCGAACGACCCGCTGCGCGGGCTCGAGCCAGGCCAGCGCGGCCTCGCCCCGCTCGAGCGGCCGACCGTCGGTCCACGGGGCCGGCACCGGCAGGCCGCGCGCGGCCAGCACGCTCGACACGCCCTCGCGGAAGGCCGCGGTCTCCGTGGACGCGACGACGGTCGGCAGGCGTCCGACGACCGGCGACAGGTCGCGGGCGGCGAGCGTGATCAGCGCCATCGACTCGGCGCCGGCGCGCACGAGCTCGGCCGCCGGCGAGCCTTCGGCCGGCAGCACGTGGTGCGCCTCGTCGATGATGAGCCAGTGCGGCAGCCCCCGGGTGGAGCGCACCGCCGTGACGACCGCCAGCACCTTCGTGCCGTAGCCGACTTTTTCGGCCAGACTCATCGCGCTCAGGTCGAGAACCAGGCTCGTGCGCGGGTGTCGCAGGAGCTGCTCCAGCTCTTCCGGCGCCGGCAGGGCCTGCTCGCCCTTGCCCCCGAAGACCACGACGCGCTCGAGATCGGCCAGCGTCCGGTAATCGCCCTCGGGATCGAGCAGCAGGAGCGTGCGCTCGCTCTCGAGGATCCGCTCGGCCAGCACGCCGGTCAGCGTGCTCTTGCCGGTGCCGGAGGGGCCGACGACCAGCAGGCGGGTGCCGTGCGCGGCCACCGTCACCGGCGTCCCGTCGGCCTTTTCCCCCAGGGTGAGGGCATGGCGGGTCAGCCGGGGAATGAGCTCGACGAGGTCGTTCAGGACGTGCTCCTCGATAAACTCCACGACGCCGCGCGCGCCCGGCGAGCGCGTCACGACGTCGGCACGCTCGCGCAGCGCGGGCACCGCGTCGGCGACCGCCACCGCGCACTCCGAGAGCGCGAGGAACGCGTGGTCGTTCTCGGCATCGCCGATGCCGACCATGTTGTGCGGCGACAGCTCGAACGACGCCAGCGCGTTCAGCAGACCGGTGCCCTTGGTGACGCCGGCCGGCAGCAGCATGAGAGCGTCCTTGTTGAACACGAGCGTCCGCTCGACGCCGGTCTCGCGGATGGCGGCGAGGGCGGCCTCCGCGAACGGCGCGTCGGTGGCCACGATCGCGCTGCCGACGTCCAGGCGCACGCCGCGCCGCCGCAGGGCGTCCACCAGCGACGGCTCCGGCGCATCGCCGAGCGTGCGGATCTCCCGCCGCTCGGGAAAGTACACGAGGGCCCCGTTCTCGGCCACGACGGCGTCGAACATCCGATCGAGATCGGGGCAGACCGATTGCAGATCCGGCAGCATGCGGCCGGTGACGAGCAGGAGCTTGCGTCCGGTCGCCCGTACGCGCTCGAGCGCCCGCGCGGTCGACCCGACGACGCGGTTCGCCTCCGCGATGGTGCCGTCGTAATCAGTCGCGACCACGTGAACGTTCAAGGAGGGTGTGACTCCCCACCCACCGTACCACGTCGCTGTCGGCTCGCTGCCGGGACGGCCCCCGCGCCGAGGACCTCCTCGTACACGGCGGTCGTGCGGGCCATCGCCGCGTCGAGCGAGTGACGCTCGCGCACGAGGGCCTGGCCGCGGCGGGCCATCGCGCGGGCGCCCTCCCGGTCGGCCAGGCAGTCGACGATCGCCGCCGCCAGGGCCGCGGCGTCGCCGGCCGGCACCAGGCGCCCTGTCTCCCCGTCGCGCACCAGCTCGCCGCTGCCACCGACGTCGCTCGCCACCACCGGCGTGCCGACGGCGAGCGCCTGCGGGATCACCTGGGACGCCGCCTCGGAGCGAATGGACGGCAGCACGAGGACGTCGAGCGCCGCCATGACCTCGGGGATGTCGCGGCGGAAGCCGGTCATCGTCACCGCCGCGTCGAGACCGAGCGCGCCGACGCGACGGCGCACGTCGTCGAAGCCGATGCCGTCGCCGACGATCAGGAAGCGCGCCGCCGGGCGGGCGGTCAGCACGCGGCGGGCGGCGTCGAGAAACACGTTGTGGCCCTTGGAGCCGCGGATGTTGGCGACCAGGCCGACCAGCGACGCCGTCTCCATCCCGAGCTCGCGACGCACGGCGGCACCCGACACGTCCGGGTGGAAGCGGCCGGTGTCGACCCCCGGCGGGATGGCCACGATGCGGGCCCGCGGCACGCCGGCCGCCGCGACGATACCGGCGGCGGCCTCGCCGCTGGTGATGACGCGATCGGCGAGCCGATAGACGAGCCCACGCCGGCGGGGGATGGCGATCGTGACGTGCCGGCTGCGGACCACGGGCCGGCGGCGCGAGCGCGCGGCCAGCGCGCCCAGCCAGCTGTCGACGGAGCTGTGGGTGTGCACGAGCGCGACGTCGCGCTCGGCGACGAGGCGGCGCAGGGCGAGGAGCGCGCGGAGGTCGAGCGCGCGCCGCATCCGCAGGGCGACCGCCGGCACGGCGTGGCGCCGCGCCTCCCGCAAAAGGGGGCTGTCCGGCTGGCCGGCGACGAGAACCGCCCAGCCGTGATCGAGCAACCAGCGCGCCTCGGCGACGATCCGGAGCTCCTGACCGCCGAAGCCGACCGAGGCCTCGGTGTGCAGGATGAGCCGCCGAGGCGCGGTCACCCTACGTGGATCGGTCGAGTGCTACCAGCGCCCGCGACCGCCACCACCACCGCCGCCGCCGCCCCGGCGCTCACCGCCCGAGCCCGGCGACTTCGCGCGCTCGACTTGAATGGTCCGGCCGTCCACCGACGTGCCGTTGAGCTTGCTGATCGCCTGCTCGGCGTCTTCCGGGGTCGCCATCTCGACGAACCCGAAGCCGCGCGAGCGACCGGTGTCGCGGTCGGTCACGACGGCCGCCGACTCGACGCTGCCGACCGCGGCGAAGACCTCGCGCAGCCGATCGTTGGAAGTGGAGAAGGACAACCCGCCGACGAAGAGTTTGACGGCCATGGAACCGCTCCTTTGGAGGTAACCCTGAACCGCACCCGTGCCAAACAAGGCGGAGTATACACTGAGGCGCGTGGGCCCGCTGGAGCAAATCCTCGAAGAGTTCACGTATGCGGGCATCTTCGTGGCGCTCTTCCTCGGCGGTATCGGCGTGCCGATCCCCGAGGAGGTGGCGGTCCTCACCAGCGGCGTGCTCGCTCACGAGGGCGTCGTGCGCTGGTGGCTCGCGCTGCCGGTGTGCATCGCCGGCGTGCTGTCCGGTGACGTCGTGCTCTACTGGGCCGGCCATCACTGGGGCGAGCGAGTCCTGGGCTGGCGCGTGGTCCGCCGCGTCCTGAGTCCCGAGCGTGAGGCGTCGCTGAAGGCGGCCTACCGGCGGCACGGCGTGAAGATCGTGTTCA
>VBPC01000200.1 GCA_005887895.1 Candidatus Rokuibacteriota bacterium | reverse complement strand
GAACAAGGCGATCAGGAGGAACGGAGCGAGCGCGGCGTAGATCAGCAGGTGCCGGCGGATCTCCCGCAGCACGCCGGGCCGCTTCAACGCGGCGTCATACGCCCCTGGAACCTCACCGCGACGTCGCGGGCGGCGGTCCTGGCGGAGTCCCCGCTGGCGGTTGCGGCAGGTTCGCCGCGCCGGGCCCCGGCGGCCGGCCCGCCATCGGGATCTGGTTCCCCGCGGCGTACATGCACTGCATGTAGGCCATGTCGTAGCGCTGCTGGGGATGGACGGTGCCCTCTTTCGCGGTCGCGGCGTCGGTGGCGGCGGCCTGGCGGCAGCGTGCGTCCTCGGCCTGGAATTGGTCGAAGGTCTTGCCGGTGCCGGGTAGCACCATGACGCTGGGGCCGGTGGCCGTGCTGGCGCAGGCTGTCGTCAGGATGGCCGTCGCAACGATCGCGGTGGTGAGGCGCATGGTCACGACCATTACTCTGTGATCGGCGTGTAGAACTCGGCCTCGTTCGGCTTGGCGATCAACTCTTTCATCTGGGCGCGGAACTCGGTCAGATGAGGCGCGGCGCGGTGAAAGTCGAAGGCCTCCTTCGAGCCGTAGAGCTCGTAGCAGACGAAGAAATCGCCGCCGCCCTGGGGCTCGTGCATGCGATAGGCGAGGCAGCCGGGCTCGTTCTTTCGAACTGACGCGGCCATCTTGGTCAGCAGTGCGCGGAGGTCGTCCTTCTTGCCGGGCTTCGGATAGACCTTGGCGATGGCCGTGATTGCGTCGTTCATCACCGTCGTCCTCCTGTCAAACGTTGAACATCAGCCCACGCCGGGCGGCAAGCGCATCCCCATCTCCTGCGCCAGCCGACCTGCTGTCGCGAAATGCTCGCGCGCCTCGCCTGATCGACCGCGCGCGGCCTCCACCTGCCCCAGCGTGACGTTACAGTACGCGATCAAAGGACGCATGCCCAGCTCCGAGGCCCGGTCCAGCGCGTCGCGACAGTCCCGCTCGGCGTGGTCCAGGTCGGGCGTGGCGGACGCGAGCTCGACCTGCGCGAGCAGCCGGCGGCCCCACGCCTCGTACCCGTGCTGGCCCGAGGCGCTGGCGACCTTGACGCCGGCTTGGGCAATCTCCCGCGCGCGGGCGACCTCGTTCTGGACGAGATGGGCCTCGGCGAGGCGGATCATGAGGATCGAGCGGAACGCCTGGCCGCCGGTGAATCCGCTGAGGACCGGCTCCATCAGTGCGATCCCCTCGGCCGGGCGGCCGCTGCAGGCGTAGGCGTAGCCGAGGAACGCCTTGATGACCTCCGACCAGAGCGAGAGGTTCCACTCCTCCACGATCGCCAGGCCGCGATCGAGCAGCGCGATGGCGTCGGCGAACTCGCCCTGCAGACAGTAGAGATAGGCGAGGCGCCACGTGGCGCTGAGCTCGCTGAACGGGTGCTTCAGCTCCTCGGCGAGCCGCACGGCCTCGCGGCCCAGCGTGGCGCCCTCGCCGAACGCGCCGAGCTCGGCAAGGGCCTGCGCCAGCCACACGCGCGAGCCGACGGCCGGGTACACGTCGAGCTCGTCGAAGCGCTCGGCGCAGAGCTCCGGGGTCAGGAGGGTGACGACCTTGCGCAGGATCTGCTCGCTCTTGCGGTAGTCGTTGGCGGCGAACGCGGCGGTGCCGAGGTACATGTTGGCCGCCACCTGCAGGCGGAAGTCGCGAACATCGTCGGCGATGGTGGCGGCGCGCTCGGCCAGGGCCACGGCTTCCGTCCACTCGCTCGTCGTGAGGACGTGATCGCCCGGGCCGCGGTGCCAGGCCAGCGGGCTCAGGTAGGCGTAGACCCAGCCGAGGCGGCGCGGATCGCCCAGCTCGCGCGCGAGGCCCTCGGCCTCGCGCAGGCGGCCGGAGATGCGGTCGAGCTGGCCGAGGGGCCAGAGCGCGTTGCGGAGGGCGAAGCGGGCGTCGAGCCCGGCCGCCAGCGTCTCGGCCGTGCGCGGCAGGTGATCGAGCGCCGCCAGCGCTTGCTCGAACCGGGTCGCGGCCTCGCGGTTGGCGGACCGCGCGTGCTGGCGCGTGCCCGACTGGCCGAGGTACGCGGCGGCCTTGTCCCAGAGCTCGCCACGGAAGGCGTGGTGGGCGAGCGCCTCGATGTGCTCGTTGACGTTGCCGGCGGACAGCGTCTCGAGCGTCTCGAGGATCTGGGCGTGCAGGGCGCGCCGGCGATCGTGCAGGAGGCTCGCGTAGGCCACCTCGTGGGTGAGCGCGTGCTTGAACCGGTACTCGAGCTGGGGCCACAGGCGCGTCTCGTAGATGAACTCCGCCGCCTGCAGCGCCGCGCAGTGACCGCGCACGTCGCCCTCGGGGTCGCCGGCGATCGCCTGCAGGAGCGCAAAGGGCACGTCGCGGCCGATCACGGCGGCGGCCTGCAGGAGCGCCTTCTGCTCGGGCGCGAGTCGATCGATGCGGGCCGCCAGGACGACCTGCACGGTGGGCGCCAGCCGGATCGTCTCGGCCTTCTCTCCGAGCCGGTACTGGCCGGGACGGCCGCTGAGCGCGCCCGTCTCGGTCAGCGTCCGCACGCTCTCCTCGAGGAAGAACGGATTGCCCTCGGTGCGCTCGATCAGCAAGCGCTTCAGCGGCCGCAGTCCGCCGTCGTCGCCGAGGAGCGCGTCGAGGAGATCCTCGGCCAGCTCGGGCGGCAGCGGACCGAGCGGGATCTGCCGGTAGTACGTCTTGTTCGTCCAGCCGTGACGGTACTCGGGTCGGTAGTTGACGAGCAGCAGCAGCCGGGCCGCGGGCAGGCTCTCGACGAGACCGTCGAGGAGCGCCTGGGTCTCACCGTCGATCCACTGGAGATCCTCGACGAGGACGAGGAGGGGCTGGACCTGGCTCTCGCGCAGCAGCAGTCGCTTGACGCCGTCGAGCGTGCGCTGACGGCGCTGGGGCGGATCGAGCCGTTCCCATGTGGCGTCGCCGTCAGCGACGTCGAGCAGCGAGAGCAGCGCGGGCAACGACGGCTCGAGCGTCGTGTCGAGCGACGCGGCGACCTTGCGGCGAATCTGCTCGGCGTCGTCCGTCTGCTCGATGGCGAAGTACGCTCTCAGCAGCTCCACGACGGGCAGGTACGGCGTCGTCTTGCCATAGGACACCGAGCCGGTCTGGAGCACGCGCCAGCCCTCGGTGTCGGGCGCGTGCAGGACTTCCCAGGCGAAGCGAGACTTGCCGACGCCGGGCTCGCCGACGACGCCCACCACCTGCCCGTGGCCGGCGCGGATGCGGTCGAGCGCGCGGCGCACCTCTTCGAGCTCGACGTCGCGGCCGAAGAAGCGCGTCAGGCCGCGCGCGAGGGCGGCGTGCAGGCGCGAGCGGCCGGGCCCCACGCCCGTGATCTCGTAGACGTCCACCGGCTCGCCCATCCCCTTGACGGGCACCGGGCCGAGCGGGATGACGGCCACGGCGCCCTCGGCGAGCCCGACGGTGCTGGCGGTCGCCCAGATCGTCTCCGGCGCGGCCGACTGCTGCATGCGGGCGGCGAGGTGCGTGCTCTGGCCCACCGCCGTGTAGTCCATGCGCAGATCGCTGGCGATGGAGCGCACGACGACCTCGCCGGAGTTCAGGCCGACGCGGATCTGGACGGGGGCCCCGTGGGCTCGCCGCACGGAGTCGGCGTAGCGCTGCACCGCCTCCTGCATGCGCAGCGCGGCGTAGCAGGCGCGCGCCGCGTGGTCCTCGAGGGCGAGCGGCGCGCCGAAGAGGGCCATGATGCCGTCGCCCATCACCTGGTTCACCGTGCCCTCGTAGCGGTGAACGGCGTCCATCATCAGCTCGAGCACGGGATCGAGGAGCTGGCGGGCCTCCTCGGGGTCGCGGTCGGCCAGCAGCTCCATCGAGCCCTTCATGTCGGCGAAGAGGACGGTCACCTGCTTGCGCTCGCCCTCGAGGGCCTGCTTCGAGGTCAGGATCCGCTCGACGAGGTGGCGGGGCGTGTAGCTCTCGGGCGAGGCGAACCGCGACGGCGCAGGTGGCGCGGGCTGGCCGCACTGGTTGCAGAACTTGGCGCCGGCGGGAAGGTGCGCGCCACACTTGTCGCAGGCCGAGGCAAACGGCGCGCCGCACTCGAAACAGAACTTCGACTGCGGCGGATTGTCGTGCCGGCACCGGAGACACTTCACGCCAGGCTCCCCAACGACGGGGAGACCGTAGCATGAAACAGGCACGCCCGCCGTGGTGCTACCGGCGGGCGTGGCGTACGGCCGAGATCGAGCGCGAGGCTACAGGTACTGCCCGGTCGCCACCTTCTGCACGGGCTTGGCCTTCTCCTCCGCGCGCGCCTCGCTGGTCAGCACCTTCACGTAGACGATGCGCTCGCCCTTGCGACCGGCGATCTTGGCCCAGTCGTCGGGGTTGCTGGTGTTGGGCAGGTCCTCGTTCTCCTTGAACTCCTCGCGGACCGCGGCCACCACGTCGTCGGTGTTCACGCCCTTGGCGCCGCCGGAGATCAGGCGCTTGAGGGCCAGCTTCTTGGCACGGCGCACGATCGACTCGATCATGGCGCCGCAGGCGAAGTCCTTGAAGTAGAGGATCTCCTTCTCGCCGTTGGCGTAGGTGACCTCCAGGAAGCGGTTGTCCTCGCTCAGGCTGTACATCGCGTCGAGCCCGGCGTCGACCAGGGCGTCGACGCTGTCGGCCAGCGGGATGTCGCTCGTCACGTACTTGCGGAAGATGTCGGAGGCGGCCGCCTGGTCGGGACGCTCGATCTTGATCTTCACGTCCAGCCGGCCCGGCCGCAGGATGGCCGGGTCGATCAGGTCCTGCCGGTTGGAGGCGCCGATCACGATGACGTTGCGCAGGCCTTCCACCCCGTCGATCTCGGCCAGGAGCTGCGGGACGATGGTCGACTCCACGTCCGAGCTGATGCCGGTGCCGCGCGTGCGGAAGAGCGCGTCCATCTCGTCGAAGAACACCACCACCGGCACGTCCTCGTTGGCCTTCTCCTTGGCCTTCACGAAGATCTCGCGGATCTTGCGCTCGGTCTCGCCCACGTACTTGTTGAGCAGCTCGGGGCCCTTGATGTTCAGGAAGTAGCCCTTGATCTTCTCGCCGCGCTTCTCGGAGATCTTCTCGGCCAGGTTGTTGGCCACCGCCTTGGCGATCATCGTCTTGCCGCAGCCGGGAGGCCCGTAGAGCAGCACACCCTTGGGGGGCGCCAGCTTGTGCTCCTTGTAGTAGTCGGCGTACAGGTACGGCAGCTCCACGGCGTCCTTGATCGTCTCGATCTGGGTGCCGAGGCCTCCGATGTCGTCGTAGCCGATGTCGGGCACTTCCTCGAGCGACAGGTCCTCGACCTCGCTCTTTGGAA
>VBPC01000199.1 GCA_005887895.1 Candidatus Rokuibacteriota bacterium | reverse complement strand
TGCTGCTCGTAGATCCACCAGCAGGCGACGCCCTGGCGCCGCCAGGCGAGCGCGAGCCACTGTGCGGTCGTGGACTTGCCCGAGCCGGGAAAGCCCTCGACGAGCACGAGCCTCACGGGCGGCTCAGAAGCGCGCGCGATACTCGGCCAGCGCCGCTTCGAGCGCGGCCGAGTCGGGCACGGTCGACCAGCCCTCGCCCTCCACGGACAGCGAGGCCGCGCACGTGGCCGCCTCGGCGGCCGCCCACGGGTCGCCGTCGCGCTGGTAATAGAGGAGGAACGTCGTCGCGAAGACGTCGCCCGCGCCGGTGGCGTCCATCTCCTGCGCCGGTCGCGGGCGGACCTCGAAGCGATCACCGTTGACGTAGAGCAGCGCGCCGGAGGCACCGAGCGTCACCACGGCCAGCGGCACGCGCTGCACCCACTCGGTGAGCTGCGCCTCCTGGCCGCGCACGTCCTCGGCGCTGACAAAGAGCGCCTGGAGGCGGTCGAGCACGTCGTCGGGCGAGGTCCAGGCGACCGGCTCCACGGCGCCGGCGTCGTCGAGCGTGCGCAGCCAGCCCTGGGCGGCGACGGCGACCGCCGCGTCGTCGAAGCCGATGGCGAGTCCGGGATCCACCTCCTGGATGACGGGTGCGAGCAGGACGACCGGGGCGGCCCGCCAGTCCTCCGGCAGGTCGGCGGCGGCGAGCGGGCTGGCGGTGGCGGTCACCCGCATCGCGCGCTCGCCCTCGCCGGCGGCGTGCTCGAAGACCGTCGTCGCCGGCGCCTCCAGGGTCACGACCTCGATCGCCGGCGGCAGATCGTCGAGCGGAAAATCGGCGCCATGGCTGGTGAGGATCGCCGCCGACCGCCCGAGCCGATGCGCGGTGACCGCGGCGTACAAGGCGGCACCGCCGGGGCGAACGTCGTCGCCGAAGTGATCGAGCGTGACGTGTCCGACGGCGACGAAATCCGGCGCGGCCATCGCGGCGAGGTGCGCAGCGCTAGACCATCGTGAGGCCACCGGACACGCTCAGCGTCTGTCCGGTGATGAAGCCGGCGTCGTCGGACGCGAGGAACACCACGGCCGGCGCGACGTCGTCCGGCACGCCGAGGCGGCCCCAGGGGATCACGCGCTTGAGGCTCTCGGCGAGCTTGGGGCTGGCGGCGGCGAACTCCTTCTGGAAGAGCGGCGTGTCGGAGGGGCCGGGACACACGCAGTTGACGTTGATGCGATGCCGCGCGGTTTCCCGGGCGATCGTCTTCGTGAAGGCGATGAGGCCGCCCTTGGCCGCCGAGTAGACCGCCTCGCCGGTGGATCCGACCCGGCCGGCGTCGGAGGCGATCGTCACGATCTTGCCGTACTCCTGCTTGATCATGTGCCGCAACGCCGCCCGCGTGCAGGCGATCGGGCCCTTGAGATTGATGGCGAGGACCTTGTCCCAGAACTCCGGCGTGGTTTCCACGAACGGCTTCGGCGCGTCCCAGCCGGCGCAGTTGACCAGCACGTGCAGGCCACCGGCGCCGGCCGCGACGGCGTCGATCGTCGCGTCCACCTGGGCCACGTCGGTGATGTCCACGCGATGCGCGCTGGCCGCGCCGCCGGCGCGCTCGATCGCGGCGACGGTCTCCCGCGCGCCCGCCTCGTTCAGGTCGAGCACGGCCACCCGCGCCCCCGCGCGGGCCAGCGCCTCCGCGATGGCGCGCCCGATGCCGCTGGCGGCGCCGGTGACCACCGCCACCTTGCCGGCGAGCGTCACGGCAGCAGCGCCTTGGCGATGATGTCGCGCATGATCTCGCTGGTGCCGCCGCCGATGGTCATCAGCCGGGCGTCGCGGGCGAAGCGCTCGACGGCGTACTCGCGCATGTAGCCGTAGCCGCCGTGGAGCTGCACGCAGTCGTAGGCGACGCGGTTGACCATCTCGGCCGTGAACAGCTTCACCATCGAGATCTCGCGCACGCACTCCTCGCCGGCGGCGAACTTCGCGCAGGCGGCGTAGGTGAGCCAGCGGCCGGCCTCGATCTGGGTGGCGACGTCGGCCAGCCGGTGGCGGATCACCTGCTTGTCGCTGAGGGGGCCGCCGAAGGCCTGCCGCTCGCGCACGTAGGCGATGGTGTCGTCGAGCGCGCGCCGGGCCATCGCCACCGAGTGCAGCCCGGCCACCAGCCGCTCGCGCTGGAACACGCGCATGACCTCGTAGAAGCCGACGCCCTCGCGGCCCAGGAGGTTCTCGGCCGGCACCCGCATGTCCTGGAAGCTGAGCTCGGCGGTATCGGAGGCGCGCATGCCCATCTTGTCGAGCGTGCGGCTGACGGCGAAGCCGGGTGTCTCGCGCTCGACCAGGAACATCGAGATGCCGCGGTGGCGCTGGCGGTCGTCGCCGCCGTCGACGCGGGCGGCCACGAAATAGAGGTCGGCGGCGGCGCCGTTGGTGATGAACATCTTGGCGCCGTTGATCACGTAGTGCCGGCCGTCCCGGACGGCCCGCGTGCGGATGGCCGCCACGTCGCTGCCGCCGCCGGGCTCGGTGACCGCGATGGCGGTCAGCTTCTCGCCGCGGCAGATGGCCGGCAGGTACTTCGCCTTCAGCGCCTCGCTGCCCGTCCAGTAGAGGTGGGGCGAGGCCATGTCGCAGTGGACGCCGACGGCCATGGCGAACGAGCCCGACCGCGAGCGCGCGCACTCCTCGTGGAGCACGGCCGACGTCAGGAAGTCGGCGCCGGCGCCGCCGTACTTGTCGTCGTACTCGACGCCGAGCAGCCCCAGCTCGCCCATGCGCGGCCAGATCGAGCGCGGCAGGCGCCCGGCCGTCTCCCACTCCTCGACGTGCGGCATGATCTCCTTCTCGACGAACGCCCGCACCGTCGCCCGGAACATTTCATGCTGCTCGTTGAAGATTTTCATGCCGTCGCCCACTTCGTCTTGACGGCGTCGCGGTCGACGGCGCCCTCGGCGGTGCGGGGCAGCGCGTCGGTGAACGCGACCGCGTGCGGGCGCTTGAAGCGGGCGATCTTGGTGCCGACGAAGTCGCTCACCTGCTGGGGCGTGTAGCGGCCGGCCGGCCGGACCTCGACGACGGCCTTGACGGCCTCACCCCACTTCAGGTCGGGGACGCCGAAGACGCACACGCCGCTGACGCCCTCCATCTGCATGATCACGGTCTCGACCTCGGCGGGGTAGACGTTCTCGCCGCCCGGCTTGATGAGCTCCTTCTCCGGCTTGCGCTTGACGTAATGGAGGTAGCCGTCGGCGTCGAAGCGGCCCACGTCGCCGGTGTGGTGCCAGCCGTTGCGAAACGTGTAGGCGGTGACGTCGGGCTGCGCGTAGTAGCCCTGGAACACCAGCGGCCCGCGCACGACGATCTCGCCGGGCGCCCCCGCCGGCACGTCGCGGTCGTCGTCGTCGACGAGCCTGAGCTGCGCCACCGGCACCGGCCGTCCGGCCGCCCCGGGCCTGTCCTTCACACGCTGGATCGTGACGAAGCCGCTCGTCTCCGACTGGCCGAAGCCGGTCCAGAACTGCGCACCCGTCCGGTCGTGCAGCCGCTGGATGGTCGGCGGCGCGTCGAGGCCGGCGACGTCGCGAAGGCTGGCGAGCCGGCTGCCCAGCTTGTCGGCGGCGTCCAGCACCGTGCTCAGCACGGGCGGGAAGTCGGAGAGATGCGTGACGCGGTGGCGGTCGATCAGCCGCACCGCCTCCTCGGCATCGAAGCGCGCCACGATCACGCTGGCGCCGCCGGCGTGCATGTGAGCGAGCGCCGTACCGAGCGCGGTGATGTGAAACAGCGGCAGCGCGAGCAGGTAGCGGTCGGCCGGCGCGTAGCCGAACGCCGCCATGGCCACCAGGTTGGCAGTGAGCACGTTGGCGTGGGTCAAGGCGGCGCCGCGCGGCACGACGTCCACGGCGGCGGTCGAGATCACGGCGAAGGCGTCGTCGGGCGAGACGGCGGCCACCGGCGGCGCGGCGCCGTCGCGATAGAGACTCGCGAACGGGCGGAAGCCGGCCGCCGCCGAGTCGCCGAGCTGGTACCAGTGGCGCACCGACGGCTTGGCCGCCGGCCAGCCCTCGACGACGGCGAGCGTCGAGGCGTCGACGACCATCATCGCCGGCGTCGCGCGCTCCAGCACGCGCTCGACCTCCGGAGCGGTGAGCCGCCAGTTGATCGGATAGGCGACGATGCCCTGGCGCGCGCAGGCGCCGTACAGCTCGAGATAGCTGGCGTCGTTCTGGGCGAGCACGCAGACGCGCTCGCCCCGTCCCACGCCCAGCGCCGCCAGCCCCCCCGCCAGCGCGTGCACCCGCCGGTGGAACTCGCGGAACGAGATCGTGCGCTCGCCCTGGATGAGCGCGGGCGCCTCGCCGTAGGCGAGCGCGCCGCGCACGATCATGTCGTACACGGTGAAGGCGTGGGCGGGGCCGGGCCCGGCGGTGGTCACTGGCCGACGATGTCCTTCTTCATCGGGCCCAGGGCGGCGAGCAGCTCCTGCTTGGACCTGGCGTCGACGTTGTTCTTGTCGAGGGCCTTGACGAGGTTCTCGACGGTGGCGTTCCACTCGGCCTCGGTGATGCGCATGCCCTCGTGGGCCGTCTTCATGTCCTTGCCGTAGTACGAGCAGGGGCCGCCGGTCGCCTCGCAGATCTGGTCGGCCACCTTCGACTTGAACGCCTCGAGCTCGGCGGGCTTCTTGTCCTTGAAGCGGTCGTTCACGCGCGGGTCGGAGACCATGTTGGCGGCGAAGTCGTTGACCACGATGGCGATGCCCTCGCGACCGCCCAGGCGCTTGTAGAGCGACGGCATCGCGACCGGCGTCGGCGGTCGCATGCTCGCGCAGGCGCCGACAGTCACGGCCACGAACACCAGCAGCGTCCCCCACCCCGAGATCCGTCTCATCGCGCTCGCGTCCTCCTCAGCTCAGCCAGCGTTTGCGGCGCTTGTAGTGCTTGACCTCACGGTACGACTTGCGCGCGCCCACCTCGGTCAGGCCGAGATAGAACTCCTTGATGTCGGCGTTCTCTCGCAGCGAGGCGGCCGCCCCCTCCAGGACGATGCGGCCATTCTCCATCACATAGCCATGCTCGGCGATCGCCAGCGCCAGCGCCGCGTTCTGCTCGACCAGCAGCACCGTGACCTGCTCCTGGCGGTTCAGCCGCTGCACGATCGTGAAGATCTCCTCGACCAGCATCGGCGCCAGCCCGAGGGACGGCTCGTCGAGCAGGATCACCTTCGGACTGGACATGAGGCTCCGCCCGATCACGAGCATCTGCTGCTCGCCGCCCGAGAGGTAGCCCGACTCCACGTGACGGCGCTCGGCCAGACGCGGGAAGTAGTCGTACACCCGGGCGATGGCGTCGCGGATCCTGGCCCGATCGCTCTGGATGTGCGCCCCGGCGATCAGGTTCTCCTCGGTGGTCAGGTGCTCGAACACCCGGCGGCCCTCGAACACCTGCACGACGCCGCGCCGGACCACCGCGTGGGGCGGCAGCCGGTCGATGCGCTCGCCGGCCAGCTCGATGGTGCCCTTGGTCACCTCGCCGCGCTCGGAGCGCAGCAGCCCGGAGACGGCCTTGAGCGTCGTCGTCTTGCCCGCCCCGTTCGCGCCGAGCAGCGTCGTGATCCCCCCCTCTCTGACCCCCAGCGACACCCCCTTGAGCACGAGGATGACCCCGTCATAAATCACCTCGACATTGTTCAGCGTCAGCATGGATGTCCAATCAGCGACGAAGGAACTCCACAGAGCGCCGGGCGGGGGCGCGCGGCCCGGACCGGACACCCAGCGGGAGTTACTTCTTCGCGCCAGATTCCTTGATGTGCTTGGCCACGACGTTCTGGTAGGCGGCGTACCAGTCGGTCACCTTCTCGAACTTGCCGCCCTTCACCTGCCAGATCTGCACCAGCCCGCCGCCCTCGTGGTCGGTGGACGTGATCTTGAGCGGCGGCACCAGCCCGCCCAGCGTGAAGTTGCTGATCTTCTCGAAGCCCTTCTTCACGTCGTCGCCGGTGATCTTGCCGTCCGGCTTGGCCTTGACCGCGTTGCGGATGGCCTCGACGTGCAGGGCGCCGATGAGCACGCCGCGGTTGTAGAAGACCGTCGAGGCCATCTCCTTCGGCGCCGGCTTGCCCTGCTTCTTGTACATGTCGCGGATCTCGTTCAGCACCGGGTAGTCGGTGCCGACGCCCGCGAACTGCATGCAGTAGTATCCCTCGGCGACGCCGAAGCCGCCGGCGCCGTCGATGTTGGCCTCGGCCGCGCCCCACACGAACGACACGACCTTGCGCAGCGGATAGCCGACCCGCTTGAACTCCTTGATCGACACCGACGGCGCGCCGCCGAAGAGGTGGGCGATCACGAAGTCGGCGTGGAAGCGCTGGGCGATGTCCAGCACCTGGGCGCCCATCTCGACGCCGGGCGGCGGCACCGCGAACGTCTTGAGCTGGAAGCCCTCCACCGTGGCCAGGTCCTCCAGGACCTCGATGGGCTCCCGCCCGGCCGGGTTGTCGTAGAAGATGTAGGCGATCTTCTTGGCCTTCAGGTTGCCGTTGAACTGCTTCTTGACGAACTCCACGGCCGCCGCGCCCTGTGACCAGTACGTCGCGGCGATCGGGAAGATGTACGGATAGCGCTGGCCGTCGGCGGCGGCGGCGCTGCCGAAGCCCGGCGACGTGCCGGGAATCCGGTCCTCCGTCAGCTTGGCGGCGAGCGCGTAGATCTGCGGAGTGCCGTAGACGGCCATCGTCACCGCGCCCTCTTTCTTGAAGCGCTCGTAGGATTCCACGGCCGGCGGCACCTTGTACTCGTGATCGATCTCCATCGCCTTGAGCGGATGCCCGTCGACGCCGCCCTTGGAGTTGACGAGCGCGACGTAGTCGTGGAACGCGGGGCAGAGGACCGTGCCGACGATTTGTGTCGGGCCGGTGCGGTCGCACTGCACCCCGATGACGATCTCGCTCTTGGATTGGCCGAGCGCGGGCGCCGTGGCAGTCAGGGTCCCTGCCAGCAGCAGGGCCGTCACCATGGCCA
>VBPC01000264.1 GCA_005887895.1 Candidatus Rokuibacteriota bacterium | reverse complement strand
ATCGACCTGATCCTGTCGAACCTGCGCGGCCGCGACGAGCGCCAGGGAGATATGCTCGCCCAGTTCGCCGCCAACGACGTGGCCGCCCGGCGCCTCGGCGAGCTGGTCGAGCGCTATGGCGCCGACACGCTCGGCGCGTGCTTCGAGGCGCTGCACGCGGCGTCGGAGGCCGCCATGCGGGCGGCGATCCGCGCCCTGCCCGATGGCGTCTTCACGGGCGAGGACTGGCTCGACGACGACGGCGTCGACGCACGGCCGCTGCCGATTCGCGTGCGCGTGGAGATCGCCGGCGACGAGGCGACGTTCGACTTCACCGGCACGGCGCCCCAGGCGCGGGGCCCGGTGAACACGACGTACTTCATCGCGTGCTCGGCGGTGTACTACGCGATGAAGGCGCTGGCCGCGCCCGAGGTCCCGCCCAACGACGGCTGCTATCGTCCGCTCCGCGTGGTCGTCCCGCCGCAGACGCTGCTGCGCGCCGATCCCGACCGGCCTGTGGTGGGTGGCAACCACGAGACCTCCCAGCGCGCCGTGGACGCGATCTTCCGCGCGCTCGCCCCCGCCCTGCCCGAGCGGGTCACCGCCAGTGGCCCGACGACCTCGGGCGTGCTCATCTTCGGCGCGCGCACGCCCGACGGGCGCTGGACGATCTTCTACGAGACGCACGGCGGTGGGGAGGGCGCCGGCGTCGCGCGCGACGGCGCCTCCGCCCTGCGTGTGTACATGTCGAACGTCATGAACACGCCGACCGAGGTCGTCGAGGCGGAGTATCCGCTGCGCGTCGAAGAGCACGCGCTCCGTCCGGGCTCGGCGGGCGACGGGCGGCAGCGCGGCGGCCTGGGCTTCCGTCGCGCCTATCGCGTCACGGCGCCCGAGGTCACGCTGACCAGCATGCTCGACCGACGCGTCGTGCCCCCGTGGGGCGTGAGGGGCGGGCGCGACGGGCTGCCCTATCGCATCACGCTCAATCCGGGGACGCCCGCCGCGCGCGACGTCGGCGGCAAGGCCAGCCTGCGTCTCACCCGGGGCGATCTCGTGGTGATCGAGACGTGCGGCGGCGGCGGCTACGGCCCGCCCGACGAGCGGACGGCCGACGCGCGCGAGCGCGACCGCCGGGAGGGATACGCATGACGCGCAGCCTGGAGGACCGCGTGGCCATCGTCACCGGCGCCGCCAAGGGCATGGGCGGCGAGATCTGCCTGGCGCTCGCCCGCGAGGGCGCCCACCTGGTCCTGGTCGCCCGCGAGCCGGCGCCGCTGGAGGCCCTGGCTCGCGACGTCGAAAAGCTCGGGCGCCGCGCGCTCGTCGCTGCGGCCGACGTCACCGACGAGGCCGCCGTGCAGCGCGTCGTCGAGCGCACGCGCGCGGGGCTCGGTGGCCGCATCGACATCCTGGTCAACGGCGCCGGCGTCACCGGCCCCGTCGAGACGCCGGTGTGGGAGATCAAGACCGAGGACTGGGACCACGTGCTCACGGTGAACGTCAAGGGCACGTTCCTGCCCATCAAGCACGTGCTGCCGACGATGATCGCCCAGCGCTACGGCAAGATCGTCAACATCAGCGGCACGTCCGGCCTGCGCGGCTACAAGCTCCGCGCGGCCTACTCCGCCTCGAAGTGGGCGCTGCGGGGGCTCACCAGGACGGTCGCGCTCGAGGCCGGCCCCCACAACGTCAACGTCAACGCGCTGCACCCGGGGATCGTCGACGGCCCGCGAATGGATCGGCTCTGCCGCGAGAAGGCGCGCACGCGCGGGTGGACGCCCGAGCAGGTGCGCGCCGAATACGTGCAGGAGATGGCCCTGCGCCGGGTGACCACCGCCGGCAACATCGCCGACGCCGTCGTGTTCCTGGTCTCCGACGCCTCGCAGAACATGACCGGCCAGTCGATCACCGTCGACGGCGGCTGGGATGTGTAGCCCGGAGGGGGACTTCGTCCCCCTTCCGGCGGTCGTCGCGCGCCTGACGGCGCGCTCCTCCCTGCCTCCCCCTAGAAGAGGATTGCGCGGGCAAGCCCGCGCTCGAAGCGGCCGCTCGAACGGTATTGCGCCGGCGAAGCTGGCGCTCGGACGTGGCCACTCGAACGGTGAGGTCCGGTGATGCATCCGTTTGACTATGTGGCGGCCGAGACGCTGGAGGAGGCGCTCGGGCTGCTGCGGGAGCATGGCGACGAGGCCAAGGTGCTGGCGGGCGGGCAGAGTCTGGTGCCGATGCTCAACTATCGGCTGGCCCGGCCCGGGGTCGTCGTCGACATCAATAGGTTGCCGCTGGGCGACATCAGTGTCGACGACGGGCGGCTCCGGCTGGGCGCGCTCGTGCGCCATCACCAGCTGGAAGAATCGGACGTGCTCGCGCGCCGCTGTCCCGTGCTCGGCGAGGCGGCCGGGCTGATCGGCAACGTTCGCGTGCGCACGCTGGGGACGGTGGGCGGCAGCCTCGCGCACGCCGACCCGGCGGCCGAGCTGCCGGCGGTGATGACGGCGCTGGACGCGCGGATCGCGGTGGCGTCGGCGTCGGGGCGGCGCACGATCGCCGCGCGCGAGTTCTTCACCGGTCCGCTGAGCACCGCGCTGGCGCCCGACGAGATCGTGACCGGCGTGGAGACGCCGGCGCTGCCCGCGTACGGGTGGGCCGTCGAGGAGATGTCGCGCCGGGCCGGCGACTTCGCCGTCGCCGCGGTCGTCGCGCTGGTGAGCGTGGACCGGCGCGGCCGCGTGGACGACGCCCGCGTGGCCTTCGGCGGCGTCGCCGACCGTCCCTTCCACGCGCGCGCCGCCGAGGACGCCCTGCGGGGTCGCGAGCCGACCACCGAGTCGATCGCGCGGGCCGCCCGGGCCGCGCGGGAGGCGCTCGATCCTCCGTCGGACGCGTTCGTGTCGGGCGCGTATCGCCGCCTGGTCGCCGGCGTGCTCTGCCGCCGCGCCCTCGCGCGGGCCGTCGCGCGGGCACTGGGGCGCGCGTGATCGCGCGCCTGGTGCTCAACGGACGGGCGCGCGAGGTCGAGGTGCGCCCGAACCAGACGCTGCTCGAGATGCTGCGCGACACGCTCGGCGTCTTCGACGTCAAGGAGGGCTGTGACGAGGGCGTGTGCGGCGTCTGCACGGTGCTGCTCGACGGCCGGCCGGCGTCGAGCTGCCTCGTGCTGGCGGCGGCGCTGCGCGGACGGGCCGTGACGACGCTGCGCGGGATCGAGCGCGACGGCGGCCTGCACCCGCTGCAGGAGGCCTTCGTGCGTCACGGCGCCGTGCAGTGCGGCTTCTGCACCCCGGGCATGCTCCTCACCGTCCTCGCGCTCCTCGAGCGCGAGCCGCGGCCGGACCGGCCCGCGATCCGCGCCGCGCTGGAGGGCAACCTCTGCCGCTGCACCGGCTACGCGAAGATCGTCGACGCCGTCGAGGCGTACGTGCGAGCGGAAGGCGGCCGCGATGGCTGACGCCGTCTCGACCCGCGAGGCGCTGCGCGTCGTCGGCCACCCCGTCGCGCGGCACGACGCCCGGGACAAGGTCGTGGCGGCGACCGCGTACGCGGCGGACTGGGCGCTGCCCGGCATGCTCCACGCCGCCGTCCTCCGCTCGCCCTATCCCTCGGCGCGGATCGTCAAGCTGGAGACGGCGCGCGCGGCGGCCATGCCCGGCGTGGCGGTGGTGCTGACGGCCAAGGACGTGCCGCGCAACACCGTCTCGACCGACGTCCCGGGCCAGACCACCGCGGTCGGGCCGCTGCGCGCGACGCTGCACGTGCTGGCCGAGGAGCGCGTGCGCCATCAGGGCGAGCCGGTTGCGCTGGTCGCGGCGGACACGCTCGAGCTGGCCCAGGCCGCCGTCGACGCGATCGACGTCGAGTACGAGACGACGCCGGGCGTGTTCACGCCGGAGGCCGCGCTGGCGCCGGGAGCGCCGCCGGTCCATCCGACGGGCAACCTGCTGGCCCAGTGGCGCGTCGCTCGCGGCGACGTCACGCGCGCGCTGGCCGGCGCCGCGGTCGTCGTCGAGGGGGAGTACACGACCCAGCTCGTCGATGCCGCCTACCTCGAGCCCGAGTCCGGCGTGGCGTGGATCGACTCCGACGGCGTCATCACCATCCGGCTCTCGACGCAGGTCATCGAGCATTTCCGCGACGTCGCCGAGGTGCTGCAGGTGCCGCAGAACCGCGTGCGCGTGATCGGCACCTACCTCGGCGGCGGCTTCGGCGGCAAGGAGGACGTCACCGTCGAGGCCTATCTCGGGCTCCTCGCCCTCAAGACGGGACGGCCGGTGAAGATGGTGTGGACGCGCCAGGAGTCGTTGCTCGCGCGGGCCAAGCGGCACCCCTACCGCCTGCGCTACCGGACGGGCGCCGCGGCGACCGGCGAGATCGTCGCCCAGCAGATCGAGCTGCTCGCCGACGCCGGCGCCTACGCGTACCTGTCGGCGCTGGTGCTGCTCTACTCCACGGTCACCGCCGCCGGTCCGTATCGCGTTGCCGCCGTCGCGGTCGACGCCCGCGTGGCCTATACCAACAACCCGCCGACCAGCGCCATGCGCGGCTTCGGCGCCATGCAGACGGTGTTCGCCTACGAGTCGCAGCTGGATCGCGTCGCGCGTCGGCTCGGCATGGATCCCGTGGAGATCCGCCGCGTGAACGCCCTGCGGCGCGGCGACACGCTGCCGGTCGGCCAGGTGATCGAGACGCACGTGGCGCTGCCCGAGCTCGCCGAGCGCGCGTGGGCCGCGCTCGGGCCGCCGGCGCCGTCGCGCGCGCCGCACGTCAAGGTCGGCCGGGGGCTCGCCTGCAACTTCCAGCCGTACGGGCGCATCGTCTGGCTGCACGACTGGGCCAGCGCCTGGGTAGGCTTCGAGATGGACGGCAGCCTCGTCGTCCGCTGCGGCTGCCCCGACGTCGGCGGCGGCCAGGCGGCCTCGCTCTGCCAGATCGCGGCGGAGGTCCTCGGCGTCGGCCTCGAGCGCATTTCGGTCCACGTCTCCGACAGCGCGCTGACGCCGCTGGCCGGAACGACGACGGCCAGCCGCCAGCTCTACATGTCGGGCAACGCCGTGCTGAAGACGGCGCGCGAGCTGCGCGCGCAGCTGCTGACGGTCGCGGCCTCACTCTTGCGAGCCGGCGTGGACGATCTCGACCTCGAGCAGGAGCGCGTCGTGGCGCGCGACGGCCGAACGCTACCCCTGCCCGACCTGCTGCGCGAGTGCGCGCGCGCCGGCGTGCCGCGCAGCCACCTGGGCGTCTACCACGCGCCGGCCGGCGAGCCCGTCGATCTGGCCAAGGGCTCGGGCAAGGTGTTCCCCGACTACACCTTCGGCGCGCACGCCGCCGAGGTGGAGGTCGACACCGAGACCGGCGTCGTGCGCGTGCTCGGGTACGCCGCCGCCCACGACGTGGGCCGCGCGATCAATCCGCAATCGGTCGAAGGCCAGATCCAGGGCGGCGCCGTGCAGGGCCTCGGCTACGGCCTGATGGAAGAGGTCGTGGTCGAGAACGGGATCAACCTCACCACGTCCTTCTCGACCTACCTGATCCCGACCGCCGCCGACGTGCCCGACGTGGCGGCGATCGTCGTCGAGTCGGGTGAGGGCCTGGGGCCGTTCAACGCGCGCGGCATCGGCGAGCCGCCCATCGGCCCCCCGGCGGCGGCCATCGCCAACGCCATCGAGGATGCCACCGGCGCGCGCCTCACGCGGCTGCCGATCACCGCCGAGCGGGTGGCCCGGGCGCTGGGCCTGCTCACCGAGGGCGCCTGAGCGAGCCTCCCGGGATCGGCTCGCTACTCGACAGCGAAGTGGGCTTCGGTCGTCCGGCCGCTGCGGCCGTTGATCGGCAGGATGTCTTGCGGACAGGCCGAGAACGCGATCACGAGGTCCATCTCGGCCCGGAAGAGCGCGTAGCTCCCCGGCGCCGACACGGGCTCGCCCCAGGCCAGCCGCCCCTCGGCGGTCCACGGGATGTTCATGAAGAGGTTGAGCGACGGCGGCGTGGCCGGGATCGTCAGGCCGAGCTCGGCCAGCGCGGCGTGCAGGTTGTCGCGGCAGTTGTCGTGATGGCCCTTGACGCCCAGCAGCCCGTAGCGATGGGGATCGCAGGGCGCCATGAGCGTGTCGTGCGCGCAGCTCGACGTGTCCTCGACCAGCGTCAGGATCGGCCGGCGATGGTTCGTCACGAACGAGTCGCCGACGCCGGCCGCCAGCTTCATGAACCACGCGCGACTGGCCTCCATGGCCATCCACTCGGTCAGGTCGTCCGCGTTGAAGGCCCAGGCGTCGACGACCTGGGTGCCGTGCGTGTTCACGACGCGGATGCGCTGCCCGGCGCGGACGCGCGCGGCCTTGCCGCGCCGGGCGGGGATCGTGAGCAGGCTCATGGTCCCTGCAGTCCGTGACCGCCGCGATAGTCCGACGCCGCCGGGGAGGTCCAGCCCCGGAGCAGCTCGGGGGCCGGCTGCCAGATCTCGATCGCGAGCGGACGGCAGATGTCGAGTCGATCGCCGCCCTCGGAGCCCCACACCGGCGCCGACATATCGCCGTGCGGGCACACCGACAGGGCGGCGAGCACGTCGAGCTCGGCGAAGAACTCGATGAAGTCGCCGACCTTCGCCGGGCTCGGCTTGGTGAAGTAGCGACCCTCGGCGGTGAGGCCGGTCACCTGGAACACGTTGAGGACGTCGTGCACGTCGAGCTCGGTCAGGCGGTACGGCGCCACCGCCCGCACGAGATTGGAGTGACAGCAGAGGTCGAACTCCTCGCCGTTGAGCAGCTTGTGCACGTACGGGTCGCACCGCGTCCCCAGCAGGTCGTGACAGCCGGCGCCGTCGGCGTCGCGGCCGTACTGGACGAGCGCGAGGCCCAGAGCCGCTCGCGGGGGTTGGCGAGATTCCAGACGTTGAGGTCCGCCACCTGCGGCCCCTCGACCGCCACGATCCGGAAGATCTGTCCGGCCCGCACCGGCCACGCCCGCCCGGAGCGGCGCGGGATGACGAACCGCTCGACCAGCGTCCGCTTGCCGGCGTCCGGCGCCAGCCGGGCGTAGAAGTCGCGGTTCACCTCGAGGGGCGAGCCCGGCTTCGCCTGGTAGATCACGTGCGGCTGCGCCATGTCCTCACCTCGGTTGACAACGAACGAGCACACGTAGTCTCATACCCGGCATCCGATCGAGGGTCCGATCATAACGCCGAGCAGGGAGGATCAGCCATGAGAGTCCCGCGGATCGCCGCGGTCGCCGTCGCTCTATTCGGACTGGCCGCTGTCAGCGGCGATGCCGCCGCCCAGCAGTGTCCGAAGGGCAAGCTGCGTCTCTACACGTCGTGGCCCATGCAGGGCGCGATGCTGCCGGAAGGCACCGGCATGAAGAACGGGGTCGACCTCGCCGTCTCCGAGGTCAACGGCACCGTGGCCGGCTTTTGCCTGGAGATCGTGAACCTCGACGACGCCTCGCCGCAGACCGGCAAGTGGGACGGCGCCGTCGAGGCGGAGAACGCGAACAAGGCCGTCGGCGACCCGCTCGCCATCGTGTACATCGGCACCTACAACTCCGGCGCCGCCAAGGTCTCCATCCCCATCACCAACCGCGCGCACATGGCCCAGGTGACGCCGGCCAACACGTATCCCGGCCTCACCAAGAAGCGCGGCGCCGCCCCCGGCGAGCCCGAGATCTATCGCCCCGGCGGGTTCGTGAACTACTTCCGCCCGATCCCGGCCGACGACATCCAGGGCGCGGTCGGCGCCAAGTGGGCCAAGCGTCTCGGCGCCAAGAAGGTCTACGTCATCAACGATCAGGAGCTCTACGGCAAGGGCATCGCCGACGTCTTCGAGGCCACCGCCAAGAAGATCGGGTTGCCGGTCGTCGCCAACGAGGGCATCGACTGGAAGCAGCCCGACCAGAAGCCGGTCCTCACCAAGATCCGGGCCTCCGGCGCCGACCTCGTCTATCTCGGCGGCGTCATCGAGACGGGCGCCCAGGTCGTCATCCGGCAGATGAAGGAGGTCGGCCTCACGGCGCCGCGCACGCGGTTCATGGGACCCGACGGCCTCCTCGAAGAGGAGCTGCTCAAGGGCGCGACCTGCGACGCCGCCATGGCCACCGACATGCGGGTCACCTTCGCCGGGCTGCCGTTCGAGAAGATGCGCGGCGTCGGCGCCAAGACCTACGAGACGTACAAGGCGAAGTTCGGCAAGGAGCCGACCTCCTACGCGCTGTACGCGGCCGAGGGTGGACGCGTGATCGTCGACGCGATCAAGCGGGCGGCCCCCGAGATCGAGCGCGCCAAGGATGTCGCCGACAAGCGCGAGGCCCTGCGCAAGGCCATCGCCTCGACGAAGAACTACGAGGGGATCAACGGCAAGTGGAGCTTCGACGAGAACGGTGACGTCGACTACGACACCATGTCGGGCTTCAAGGTCGTCAAGGCCGACGGCCCCGTCGGCTGCAAGTTCGCATTCGAGACTATTTTGGAGTAGGGGGCCCGACATGGCCCCCAAACCCCCCACGCTCGTCGCGCCCCGGCGGAGCCGTGGCGCTCCTCGATAACCGTGGGTGGTCGCGTGTGACTTCCGATTGGGGGGCCTTGGCGAGGCCCCCCATCTCCGTCTCACCATGAATTGGTGGGAGGTCCTGGTTCAGCAGACGATCAATGGCCTCACCCGCGGGGCCGTGTTCGCGTTGATCGCGCTCGGCTACACGATGGTGTACGGCATCATCGAGCTCATCAACTTCGCCCACGGCGACGTCTTCATGCTGGGCCTGTTCGTCTCCCTCGCGTGGTTCTCCCTGCTGGGCGTCACCCGCACCCTCACCGGCTGGCAGCTGGTGACGCTGCTGCCGCTCGTGTTCCTCCTCACCATGCTCACCACGGCGGCGCTCAACGTCGCCATCGACCGGCTCGCCTACCGGCCCCTGCGCCGCTCGCCCCGGCTGGCGCCGCTGATCACGGCGATCGGTGTCTCGTTCATGCTCGAGAACCTTGCCTTGCTCTGGAAGGGCCCGGCGCCCATCGCCTACCCCGACGTGTTCCCCTCGGTCGACATCCTGCGTGAGTGGTTTGGCGTCGACTCGGCGATCTTCCTCACCACCAAGGACGTGCTGGTCGTCGTCGCGACCATTCCGCTCATGATCGGGCTCACCTACTTCGTCAGGCGCACGCGCTGGGGCAAAGCCATGCGGGCCACGGCGCAGGACCGGGAGACCGCCCAGGCGATGGGCATCGACGTCGAGCGCACGATCCTCGTCACCTTCCTCGTGGGCGGCGCGCTGGCCGGCGCGGCGGGGTTGATCCAGGGCATGTACTACAACATCGGCATGTGGTGGATGGGGTACCAGGCGGGTCTCCGCGCCTTCACCGCCGCCGTGCTGGGCGGCATCGGCAGCATGGGCGGCGCCGCCCTCGGCGGCCTCGTCATCGGATTCCTGTCGGCGTGGAGCGACCAGTACATCTCGGCCCGCTGGACCAACGCGATCGTCTTCTCGATTCTCATCCTGGTCCTCGTCTTCCGTCCGCGCGGACTCCTCGGCGAGCCGACCTCCGACAAGGCGTGAGGGCGTGAGCGCGACGGCCCGCCGGGCGATCGGCTGGACGGCGCTGGTCGCGGGCCTGCTGCTGTACCCGTTCCTCGATCGCGCGCTCGGGCTGCAGACCGTCCACGCCGTGTCGGACGGCATGATCTACGTCCTGCTCGCCCTCGGCCTCAACATCGTGGTCGGCTACGCCGGGCTGCTCGACCTCGGCTACGCGGCGTTCTTCGCCATCGGGGCGTACGCGATGGGCCTGCTCAACTCGCCCGTCCTCGGCTCGCCGCTGTACGGACATCCCTGGAGCTTCTGGCTGTGCATCTGGCTGGCGGCGGCGATGTCGGCCCTGCTCGGCCTGGTGATCGGCGCGCCGACGCTCCGGGTGCGCGGCGACTACCTGGCCATCATCACGCTGGGCTTCGGCGAGATCATCCCGGTGGCGATCCGCAACCTCGGCGACGTCACGATCGAGATCGGTGGCTGGCGACCGGTCGAGCGGCTCAACCTGACCGGCGGCGAGAACGGCGTGAACCCGGTGGGGCGCCCCTACCTGCCCGGCGTGCCGTTCGAGACGGACCCGGTGCCGTGGTACTTCCTGATCCTCGTCATCGGCGCCGCGTCGGTGTGGGCGATGAGCCGATTGCACGACTCGCGGCTGGGGCGCGCCTGGATGGCCATCCGCGAGGACGAGACGGCCGCCGATTGCACCGGCGTCAATCCCGTCTCGACCAAGCTGCTCGCATTCGCGCTCGGCGCCTCGTTCTCGGGCTTCGCCGGCTCGATCTACGCCGCCAAGCTGCAAGCCATCACGCCGGGCGCGTTCGAGTTCCAGGTGTCGATCATGCTGCTGTGCATGGTCGTGCTGGGCGGGGCCGGCAGCCTGCGCGGCGTCGTCCTCGGCGCCATGCTCATCACCGTCTTCGATCGCGTCGTGCTGTCGCAGACCACGTTCCTCGTGCGCGGCATCGGACGCACGCTCGGCGTGCCCGCCCTGGCCGCGCTCGACCTCACGCTGTGGCGCTGGTTCTTCTTCGGTCTCGGGCTCGTCCTCGTGATGCTCCTGCGCCCGCAGGGCCTGGCCGGGCGCCGCACGTCTCCGATCGCCCCCGACGACGCCGACGAGGTGACGGCGATGGAGCCCTCGCCCCCGCCCCGGGTCGAGAGCATTCCCGGCTGGCTGCGCGAGCAGCTCGCGCCCGGCCCCGCGACGCGGGAGGCGGCGATCCTCCAGGTGCAGGGCCTCACCAAGCGCTTCGGCGGCGTCGTCGCTCTCCACGAGGTCGATCTCGTCGTCCCCCGGGGCAGCATCATCGGGTTGATCGGTCCCAACGGAGCCGGCAAGACCACGTTCTTCAACGTGGTGACCGGCCTCGTCCGGCCCGACAGCGGTCGCCTGACGTTCGAGGGTGCCAGCCTGGTCGGGCTGCGCCCCAACGCGATCGTCGCCCGCGGCATCGCGCGCACGTTCCAGTCGATCCGCCTGTTCACCCACATGACGGTGCTCGAGAACGTCCTGGTCGGCGAGCACTGCCGCCTCGCCGCGACGGTGGCGGGCGCCGTGCTCCGGCCGCCCAGCGTGACGGCCGAGGAGCGGCGCGCGCGCGAGCGGGCGCGCGCGCTCCTGGCGTTCGTGGGCCTGGCCGGCAAGGCCGACGACCTGGCGCGCAACCTGCCGTACGGCGATCAGCGCCGCCTCGAGATCGCCCGCGCGCTGGCCACCGAGCCGCGGCTGCTGCTGCTCGACGAGCCGACGGCGGGCATGAACCCGCGCGAGACGGAGACGCTGACCAACCTCATCGGCCTGCTGCGCCGCGAGCTGGCGCTGTCGGTCCTGTTGATCGAGCACGACATGGCGGTCGTCATGGGGATCTCCGACCGCATCACCGTGCTCGACTACGGCACGCGCATCGCGGAGGGGACGCCGGCGGAGATCCAGCGGCACCCGCGCGTGATCGAGGCCTACCTGGGCACCGGCTCCGAGCAGGAGTCGGCGGCCCGGACCGCTCCCCGGTAGCGGACGTGCTCCAGCTCGCCGACGTCCACACCTACTACGGCAACATCCGCGCGCTGCGCGGCGTGTCCCTCTCGGTGGAGCGCGGCGAGATCGTCACGCTGATCGGCGCCAACGGCGCCGGCAAGACCACCACGCTCAAGACCATCCTGGGCACCGTGCGGCCGCGCCGGGGCACCGTGACCTTCGACGGTCGTCGCGTCGACACCCTCGGCACCGATCGCATCGTCCGCCTGGGCATCGCGCAGTCGCCGGAGGGGCGCCGCATCTTTCCGCGCATGAGCGTGCTCGAGAACCTCGAGCTGGGCGCATTCGCGCGCCCCGACCGCGACGGGATCACCGCCGACCTCGAGCGCGTCTTCACGCTGTTCCCGCGCCTGCGCGAGCGCGTCGCCCAGAAGGGTGGCACGCTCTCCGGCGGCGAGCAGCAGATGCTGGCGATCGGCCGCGCGCTGATGGCGCGCCCGGCGCTCCTCCTGCTCGACGAGCCGTCGATGGGCCTCTCGCCCATCCTGGTCGAGACGATCTTCCGCATCGTGCAGGACATCAACCGCCAGGGCACGACGATCCTGCTGGTCGAGCAGAACGCGCGGATGGCGCTCCGGGTGGCGCATCGCGGCTACGTCATCCAGACCGGCCGCATCGTCCTGCACGACGCCGCCGGCGAGCTCCTGCGCTCCGACCTCGTACGCAAGACGTACCTGGGGGAGAAGTAGTCACCGCCCCGAGCGAGGACTCGCAGTCGGAGACGCGTCTCCTTCGCCCCGTACCGGCGCCGCATCTCCCGGATGTCCTTCGCCGCTTCTCGCCGCCGTCCGGCCGCCGTCATGCGTGGCATGTACTCGATCAGCCGCAGCGCGTCCTCGCGCCTCGTCTTCGTCAACGGGATCTCCTGCAGGTGCTGGATGACGCGCGCGTCTCGGCGCTCGTGGCCGGCGACGAGCGCCTGTCCCGCCAGGCGGACCGCGCGCGAGAGGGGGCTCACGCCGGACCGCCCTCGGGGAGCATCCGCCACACCTGTTCCTTCGCCTCGCCCAGCAACGCCTTCGCGGTGTCCCAGCCCAGGCCAAGACTCGCCGCCGTTTCTCTGGGATTCCGACCGTGGATCCAGTACGCCCGGAAGAGCGCGCCGTGGGGCTCGGACAGGCGCCGGGCGGCCTCGTCGACCCGGGCCCGGAAGCGGGCATCGGCGGTCGCGAAGAAGACGTCGAGAAACGCCACGCGGAAGGCGCCGCGGGACCGGCTGAGTCCAACCTCGACGTTGTTCGGGCGCAGGCCTTCCCGGCGGGCGATCTCCTTGATGGGAACGCAGGCCTGGACGTCCGGCCGTCCGAGATGCTCACCGGCCGTCGGCCACTCCAGCAGGCGGTCGAGCAGATGGCCGAGAGGCACCGTCTCGCCGTCGCCAGTCTCGATCGGAGCGTCGAGGCTTCGCAGCCGGAGTCGGAGCCGCACGGTGTCGGCGTACACGCTGCCCACCGTCAGGTAGAGGTACCGGCGAAACTGCGCGTTGCTGCCGACGAATCGGCGCGTGGGCTCATCGTCCCCGCGCGGGCGGAGATATTCTTCCAGCCGCGTGATGACCTCGTCGGCGATGTCGCCGACGTCGCCGACGACGAGCGGTCCGCTCGGCCGTCGGGCGACGAGCCAGAGCACGCACCTGAGGACGCGCCCCCGGTATTCGTCGATGGCGCGCTGGTCGGTGGCCTCGGCCAGCGCGTTGAACAGCTCCACCTCGGATCGGCGCTGAACGGCGCTCGTCGTCATGGCGGGCGATCAGGGGCAAGCAGGGTGCCAGAGCGAAGCGCTCGTTTTCGCGGACGATCGCCACACGCCGCCGCATGCTTCGACGCCGAATTTTCGACAGTCGACACCTCGTGGCCGCGCTATCGGCCCGGCGAATGCGCGATTCCAGCGCCGGCGAGGTTTGGCATCGCGGTTGCCCGTGCCGCGTGGTCATCACACCTCAGGAGGTGCCGTGATGACGAAGTGCATGCGTCGAGGACCGGGTGCGATGCTCGTCGCCGTTCTGGTGCTGATCGGCTGCGCGACGCCGGGAGGCCCGTCGCCGGTCGAGGTCTTCGGTCGAGGGCTGGCCGGGCTGGTGCTGTCGCCCCTCATGATCGTGGCCGGCATCGCCCAGGGGATCGCCTTCCTGCCGTACACGGTCGGCGCCTCGCTGACCGACCTGAACCGCGCCCTGCTCCAGGCGCAGGCGGTCACGCTGGACGACTCCTACAAGGCGGCGTTCAACGTGCCCGTCGACGACGCGCGCGTGAACCAGCAGACCGGAGAGGTCGCCGGCGCGACGGCCCTCTATGGACGGTATCGCTCGGAGGCGATCTTCGAGGCGAACCGGGCGTTCCAGCAGCTGCTCCTCGCTCAGGGCATGCCGCCGGCGACGGCCGAGCACTACGTCCTCGCCGGTGACTACACGTACGCCTGGAGCCGCGGGCAGATCCTGCTCGCGGTCGTCTACCGCCACCCGGGCCGGCAGCCGTTCCGGGTCGTGGCGAAGCACACCGGCATCAGCA
Source organism: Candidatus Rokuibacteriota bacterium (assembly GCA_005887895.1). Classification (GTDB taxonomy): domain Bacteria; phylum Methylomirabilota; class Methylomirabilia; order Rokubacteriales; family CSP1-6; genus AR5. The sequence continues at coordinate 28,150 of VBPC01000264.1, read as the reverse complement.
CGACGTTCCGGCCGGATCAGCGCGGATGGTACGAGCCCTACACGCGCGACGTCGAAGGGCGGGTCGTCGACGAGGTCATCGACTGGGCCGCCATCGAGTACCGTCTCCTCCGTCAGGACAAGGTGGTTGCCATGCTGATGGCGCTCGCCGCCGAGGACGTCAAGTCCGGGAAGCGCCGGCCCGACTTCTGGCCGGCCGAGCAGCGCTGGCTGGCCGGCGAAACAACGCCGGTGATGCAGGAGTCGCTGGCGACGGTGAAGAACGCGTTGCCGGCCTCGTGATGGCTCGCGAAAACGCTCATCGCGGCGGGATCTCCTACGGTAGAATCCCGCCCACCTGTGTCAGCCCTGGCCCAGTTGCTCGGCGAGAGCCCCGGCATGGTGGACGTACGCGAGAACGTCGCCCGGCTACTGAAGAATTCCGCGGAAGGCCGCCGCCTGGCCCCCATCCTCATCCAGGGAGAGACCGGCACCGGCAAGACCGTCCTCGCCCGCGCGATGCACGACGCCAGTCCCCGGCGGCAGGGCCCCTTCGTCGACCTGAACGCGGGCGCCGTCGCCGAGACGCTGCTCGAGGATCAGCTCTTCGGGCACGAGCGGGGCGCCTTCACCGACGCACGCGAGGCGCGGGGCGGATTCTTCCAGGAGGCCCACCGGGGCACGCTCTTCCTCGACGAGGTCGGCCTCATGTCGCCGGCGCTGCAAGGCAAGCTGCTCAAGGTCATCGAGGAGCGGACGGTGCGGCGACTCGGGGCCCGGCGCACCGAGCCCGTCGACGTCTGGGTCATCACCGCATCCAACGCCGACCTGGCCCAGGCCATGCGCGACGGGAGCTTCCGGGCCGACCTCTATTACCGGCTGGCCGGCGTCACCCTCTGGCTGCCTCCGCTTCGTGAGCGCGGCGGCGACATCCTCCTGCTCGCCGAGCACTTCCTCGAGTCGGCCTGCCGCGTCCACGAGATTCTGCCGCGAGGCCTGGACGCCGGCGCGCGTGGCGTGCTCCTTGCTCACGACTGGCCGGGCAACGTCCGCGAGCTGGCCCGCGTCATGGAATGCGTGGCCGTGTTCGCCGATGGCCCCGTCATCACGGAAGGACTGCTGCGGACCCAGATGGGCGACGTGCGACCCGCGCGGCGAACGGCACCGGACCGGGCGCGCCCCCCGCTCAAGGCCGAGCGTGACGCGCTCGAGCGCGAGCGTCTGCTTGAGGCGCTGCGCGACACCGGCCACAACTTGAGCCAGGCCGCCGACCGGCTCGGCATGAAGCGAAACACCTTCCGCTACCGGCTCGAGCGGCTGGGGTTGCTGGACCGGCTCAAGGCGCCGAGCGGACGGGCGGCCGCGACCGCGGCGGCAACCGCCGAGACGTCGGCACCGACGTCGACCCGCTGGGAGCCGCGGCGTCTCGCCCTGCTCCGGATCGAAGCCGTTCCGTTCGCGACGACGGAGGCCCTGCCGCTCGCCCGCGTCGTCGACGCCGCCGTCGAGAAAGTGGGGATCTTCGGCGGTCGTGTCGAGGAGCGCGGTCCCACCGGCCTCGTCGCCGCCTTCGGCCTCGAGATCGTCGAGGACGCGCCGCGCCGTGCCGCCCACACCGCGATGGCCGTGCAGAAAGCTGTCGAGCGCGCGCGCGCCGAGGGCGGCGGCGTCGCCGTCAGGCTGGCCATCGAGGTTCGCCGGCTCCCCGTGGGCGTCGGCGCCGGGACCGCCACGATCGACGCGGACGCCAGGCGCGAGGCGTGGGCGCACCTCGACACGCTGCTGGCCAGGGCCGAGCCGGGCGCCGCCGTCGTGAGCGACGCCGCGGCGCCCTTCCTCGAGCGCCGCTTCGAGCTGGCGCCGCTCGACGCGGCCGAGATTGGTAAGCCGCGCGCCCGGCGCCTGGTCGGACACGCCTCCGCCGGCGTCGCGCCGCGGCGGCCGATGACCGCCTTCGTGGGTCGCCGGCCTGACATGGAGGTGCTGCAGCACCGACTGGCGGCGGCGCTGGGCGGCCAGGGCAAGCTGATCGGGATCGTGGGCGATGCCGGCATCGGCAAGTCGCGCCTCCTCGTCGAGTTCTGCCGCGACCTGCCCCGCCAGGTGCTGCGCCTGGAGGGCGCCTGCTTCTCGTATGCGAGCGCGATCCCCTACGTGCCGGTTCTCGGCATCATGCGCCAGATCTGTGGCATCACCGAAGCGGACACCGCCGAGACGATCGGCGCGAGCCTGCGCCGACGGCTGGAAACGCTCGGCCTCGACGTGGCCGAGTCGGCGCCCTACCTCGATCAGCTCTTCGGGCTTCGCGAAGGCGCCCAGCGGCTCGCCGACCTGACGCCCGACGCGATCAGGCTGCGCACGCTGCAGACGTTGCGGCAGGTGATCGTCGGTGTGAGCCGCCGGCAGCCGGTCGTGCTGATCGTCGAGGACCTGCACTGGGCGGACAAGCCGTCGCAGGACGTCGTCACGGCGCTGGTCGACGACCTCCCCGGTGTCGCGATGATGGTGCTCGGCACCTATCGTCCGGGCTTCCGGCCGCCGTGGATCGACCGCCCGCTCGCGACCCAGATCGCGCTCTCCCCGCTCTCGTCCGAGGAGAGCCTGGCGGTCGTTCGCTCGGTCCTGGCGACCGACGTCCCGGACGCCGTCACGCGCCTGATCCTGAGCAAGGCCGAAGGCAACCCGTTCTTCCTCGAGGAGATCTGCCGCGCGTTCCAGGGCCACGGCAGTCCGGGGACGGTGTCGACAGTGCCGGACACGATCGAGGAGGTGCTCGTCGCCCGGATCGAAGGCCTTCCGAGCGCGCTCCGCGAAATTCTGCAGAGCGCCGCCGTGCTGGGGCGGGAGTTCGCCCCGCGTCTGCTGCGCGCGATCGTTCCCGAGACCGACGCGCTGGACGGCCAGCTGGCGGCGTTGACGGCGCTCGAATTCCTGTATCGAACGCGCGAGGGCCTCGAGACAATCTACGTGTTCAAGCACGCGCTGACCCAGGAGGTCGCCTACGGCAGCCTGGCGCCGGAGCGCCGGCGCGCGCTGCACTCCGCGGCGGGGCACGCCATCGAGCAGCTCTTCGCCGAGCGTCTCGAGGAGGTCTACGACCGTCTCGCCTACCACTACGCGAGAACCGAGGAGGCGGCGAAGGCGGTCAGCTACCTCAGCCGGCTCGCGCGGAGAGCGGCACGAGCCGACGCCCACGAGACGGCGGTGCAGGCCTGGCGGGAGGCCCTGCAACACGTCGAGCGGCTGCCGCCCGATACGCGCAGTCGGCGCCGGATGGAGCTCCTGCTGGCGCTGCCCGACTCACTCCTGCCCCTCGGCCGCGTGGGCGAAGCCTCCGCGCTGCTGCTGCAGGAGCGTGAGTGTCTCGAACAGCTGCACGATTCCTCCCTGGCCGCCCGCTACTATTTCCTGCTGGCCCGGGCCTTCATGCTCCGCAACCATGCCCTCGTGATGGAGAACGCCGGGCGCTCGATCGCCGAGGCCGAGCGCTGCGGCGACGATGCGACGAGCGGCGCCGCCTACGGCGTGCTGGCGATCGCCTGCGCGCTGTCCGGCGCCGCGCAACGCGGTATCGAGTGCGGGCGGCGCGCCGTCGCGCTGCTCGAGAAGACGAAGGACCTGTGGTACCTGTCGTACTCGTACTGGGCGCTCGGCCTCTGCTGCAGCGAGATCGGCGCCTTTCAGGAGGCGCTGGGCGCCGAGCGCCGGGCGCTGGAGATCGGCCGGGAGATCGGCTCGCTGCCCCTCGAGAGCTCCGCGCTGTGGGTCATCGGCATCATTCATTCGGTGATGGGCGAGTGGGACCTCGGAATCGCCGAGTGCCGCGAGGCCGTCGCCAAGTCGGGAGACGTCCTGTACCGCGCCATCAACAGCGGCTTCCTCGGCTTCGCCTACGTGGAAGCGGGGGACAGCGCGGCCGCCATCGCCGTGCTCGAGGAGGTGATTCCCCCGCTCCGCCAGTTCGGCCTGAACGCGCATGCGGCGTGGTTCACGTCGTTTCTCGCCGAGGCGTACCGGCTCGACGGCCGTCTCGAGCGCGCCGAGATCCTGGCCGAGGACGCCCGGCGGGTGGCGACGGAGACGCGATTCGACGTGGCGGTCGGCTGGTCGCAGCAGTCGCTGGGGCGGACGGCGGCCGCGCGCGGCGACGTCGCGACCGCGAGGGCGCGGTTCGCCGAGGCCCTCGCGAGCTTCTCCGCCACGCAGTCGCGCTACGAGACCGCGCGAACGTACCTCGACCTGGCCGTCATGTCGATGCGGTGCGGCGAGCGAGAGGCGGCCTGCCGGCACCTCGGAGCCGCCGACGCCGTGTTCGAGGAGCTGGATGTTCCGCGGTATCGCGCGCGCGTGGCGGCGCTGGCCGCCGAGTGGGGCGTCGGGCCGACCGAGAACCGCTGAGGACGGAGGAACGACCCATGCGTGCGCGACATCACTCCGGGCTCCTGGTCCTGGCGGTCCTGGCTCTGCTCGCGCTGCCCGCGCGCCACGCCGAATCGGTCCGCCGGAGCCCGGATGGCACCGTCGAGGAGCTGCTCGCGCTCGACGCGCGGCCGTTCGCCATCGCCCACCGGGGCTTCGGCGACAATCTGGGCGAGGACCCGTCGCGACCGATCGAGAACACGGTGCCGGCGGTGCAGCGGGGCTTCAAGGCGGGCGCCAGCGTGGTGGAGGTCGACGTGCAGCTGACCCGTGACGGCGAGGTCGCGGTCTTCCACGACGATTTCCTCCCCGACCTCACCTGCCTCAACACGCTGACGCTCGCGGGTCTGCAGGCGCGGCTGCCCTTCGTGCCGGCCCTCCAGGCCGCGCTCAACCAGGCCCGCCGGTTCAACGACGCCGCGCCGCTGCGCGGTCTCGTCATCGTCGAGCTGAAAGCCGCCGCGCCGATGTGCGACCCCGCCGATACCCAGGACCAGGCCATCGTGGCCGCGGTCGTCAGGGTCATCCGGCAGATGCGGATGAGCGACCAGGTGATGCTCGCGTCCTTCTCGCCGGCGCTCCTGTACCTCGCGCAGGCGCACGCTCCGGAGATCGCCCGTATCCTCTCGGTCAGCGGACTGCAGTTCCTCTCCGCCGCCGAGATCGGGGCGGCGCTCGGGCTCCCGGTGAGGCTGATCGACAAGCCGCTCAGCCTCGGTCTGCAGTGGGCGGAGGTGGGGCCGGCCTTTCGGCTCCCCGGCTACCGATCGGTGGCCGAGGCGCTCAGGACGGCCGGCGTCACCGGCGTGCGGCTCGTCGAGGCCGATTTGCTCATGCTCGGCATCGCCCACGAGGACGACGCGTGCCCGGCCGGCGCGCCCTTCGTGGAGGCGCTGCACGCCAGCCGCTTCAAGGCGCTGGGCTTCACCGTGACGACGCCGGCGGGCTGGACCTGCCTGCAGTCACTCGGTCTCGACGGCATCTATACGAACGATGTCCCGTTCGGCGTGGCGCACCAGGCGCCGATCCGGTGACGGTCGAGCGATCAGCGCCGGACGGTCAGCCCGTCCAGGTCGAGGTCGGGCATGCGCCCGATCATCAGATCGGTGACGATGCGGGCGGTGCCGCAGGCCATCGTCCAGCCCATGTGGCCGTGGCCGCAGTTGAGGAACAGGTTGCGATGGCGGCCGAGGCCGAGGATCGGCGGGCCGTCGGGCGTCATCGGGCGCAGGCAGGCGCGATACTCGCCGCGCGTGTAATCGGCGGCGTCGGGAAAGAGATCGCGCGCCAGGCGGAGGATGTTGTTGAAGTCCCGCGGCGTCCAGCCCCAGTCGTAGCCGGCGAACTCCGCGGTCGACGTCAGCCGCAGGCGGTCGCCGAGGCGCGACCAGCCGACCAGCCACTGCTCGTCGACGCCGGAGATCATCGGGGCCAGCCCGCCAGGCTTGAGCGGAAACGTGGACGAGTAGCCCTTGGCCGGGTAGATCGGCAGGCGCACCCCGGCGGTGCGCGCGACGATGGGCGCGCCGACGCCGAGCGCCAGCACATAGGCGTCGGCGGTCAGCACGCCGGCGCTGGTCACCACGCCGTCGATCCGGTCGCCGTCGGCCCGCAGGGCGGTGACGCGCGTGCCGAGCCGCACCGTCACGCCGTGCTTGTCGCGACAGACGCGCGCCAGCTCCTCCGAGAACAGGCGCGAGTCGCCGCTCGAGTCGCCGACGTCGCGGATGGCGCCGGCGATCTTGCCCTTGACCGGCTCGAAAGCGGGCTCGAGCCTGGCCACACCGTTGCCGTCCAGGATCTCCTGCTTCTGGCCGTGCTCGGCGAGCAGCGCCATCTTCTTGATCCCCGCCTCGAGCTCGGCGGGGTCGCGATGCAGGTAGAGCGCGCCCCGGGTGATGGCCTGGTACTCGATGCCCTCGGCCCGCACGAGCTCGGTCATCACGGCCTGGCTGTACTGGCAGAGCCGGAGCTTGATCAGCGTGTTGCGCCGCGCGCGCGCGGACGTGCGGCGAGGCCCACGCGAAGGAGTGCCCGGGCGCGATGATCCCGGCATTGCCGCCGGTGGCCTCGAGTCCGAGCGCGTCCTTCTCCTCCACCAGCGTCACCTCGTGACCGGCCGTGGCCAGGAAGTACGCGGTCGTGACGCCGACGACGCCACCGCCGAGGACGAGCGCCTTCATCGCCGGCGCCTCACGCGTCGAGGAGGAATCCGGCCCGCAGCGGGTCGTCCGGATCGAAGAGGAACTGGCTGAAGCCCGTGAGATACGCGGTGCCGGTGACCTCGGGAAGGATCGCCGGGCGCTCGTGGAGCGTCGTCTCGCCCGCGATCCGCCCGGTGAAATCGAGGCCGAGCAGTCCGCGGCTGACGAACGTCGCGCCGACCGCCATCGTCCCCCGGTGGTGGAAGAGCGCCATGCGCGCGCACGTGCCCGAGCCGCAGGGGGCGGCGTCGACCTGGCCCGGTCCCCACACGAGGGCGTTGGGCGACACGCGCTGCGCGTCCGGCAGCTCGTGGACGAGCACGCTGTCCACGCTCGTCTTGCCCAGCCCGGGGACCTCCACGCGCAGCTGCGCGTTGACCGCCTCGCGGACGGCCATCCCCCGCTGCGCGATCCGCTTGACCTGCTCGCGCCGGACCGCGACGCCCAGCCGCGGCGCCTCCACGATGGCGAAGACGTTGCCGACGCCGACCGCGATGTCGAGCGCCACTTCGCCGACGCCCTCCACCTCGACGACCTGCTCGGGCAGCGCCACGAACGAGGGCGTCCACCGGAGCGTGACGTCGCGGACGCGATCGCCCTCCGAGCGCGCGATCGTCTCCACCGCGCCGGCCTCGGTGTCGATGACGACCGTCGTCTGTGCGCCCTCGCGCGGCACCATGCCCGTCTCGAGCGCGACGGTCGTCGCCCCGATGGTGCCCTCGCCGCACGAGACGTAGTAGCCACCGGGGTAGATGAAGAAGAGCCCGAAGTGGGCCCCGGGCGTGACCGGCTCGGTCATCACGGCGATCAACAGGCTTCGATGGCCGCGCGGCTCGAGGCAGAGGCCCGTGCGGAGATGATCCAGGTGCTCCTGGAACCAGCGGCGCTTCTCGGCGATCGTGGCGCCCGGCAGGCGCCCGAGCCCGCTCGTCAGCAGCCGCATGCCGATCCCGGCCGTGTGGAAGTCGGTCGTCGCGAGCACGCGATCGGAGCGCATCGGCAGCCTCCTGTCTCAACAGCCCGGGCGGCGCAGCATCACCGGGTCGATCGCCCGGGTGAGCTGGCGCCCATCGCTGGTCGTGCCGACCAGCTTGCCGCCCTCGACGATGACCTTGCCGCGCAGCACGGTGGTCACCGGCCAGCCGGCGACGGTCCAGCCCTCCCACGGGCTGTAGTCGGTCACGTGAAAGTCGTCGCGCGTCAGCGTCTTGCGCACGGCCGGGTCGATCAGGGCGAGGTCGGCGTCGCTGCCGGCGGCGATGGCGCCCTTCTTCGGATAGAGGCCGAAGATCCTGGCGGCATTGGTGGACGTGACGGCGGCGAAGCGCTCGAGCGTCATGCCGCGCTTGACCACGCCCTCGCTGTAGCCGATGCCCAGGCGGGCCTCGGCGCCGACGTTGCCGCCGGTGACGTCCTCGATCGTGCGGCCGCGCAGCTTCAGCTCCAGCGAGGTCGGGTACTCGTCGGTGGCCAGCGTGGCAAGGCCGTCGTGGACGAGGCCGCGCCAGAGCGCCTCCTGGTCCTCGGGAAACTTCAGCGACGGATAGGTGTGCGAGCAGAAGCCGCGCGGCGTCTTGTAGTACTCGGCGTTGAAGCAGGCGTACTGGTGGAGCGTCTCGCCGTAGACCGGCAGGCCGTCGGCGCGGGCCTCGCCGATCGTGTCCACGCCCTCCCGGGCGGAGGTGTGCACGAAGTACACGGCCGCGCTCATCGCGCGCGCGAGGGCGACCGTGCGGCGGAAGGCCAGCAGCTCGGACAGCTTCGTGTGGACGAGGTGCAGGTTGCTCCCGTCCATCCGGCCCTCGTGGCGGAACCGCTCGTAGTTGAACTGCACGAGGTCCTCGTCCTCGCCGTGCACCACCATGAGGCCGCCGGCCGGCGCGACCTTCTCCATGGCGAAGCCGATGCGGCCGAAGTCGAGGCGATTGCCCTGGCGCTTGGGATGGGGCGGCAGCACGTTGGTCGTGAACACCTTGAAGCTCGGGTAGCCGGCGCGCACCGCCTCCGGAATCTGCTCGAAGACCTTGAGGTCGAGGCTACCGCACAGCGTGATGTGGAACGCGTAGTCGACGTGCGAGTTGCCCTTCCAGCGCGCGGCGCGCTGCTCGATGGCGCTCTGGATGCTGTCGACGCCGGGCCGCACGTAGACGAAGTCCAGGTGCGTGGTGGTGCCGCCGTGGGCCATGCCGCGGGTGTCGTCTTCCGGTCCCAGCGTGGCCGAGGGCTGGTCGGGATGGCTCATGATCGCGTGGGCCAGGTGCGTGTGCGGATCGATGCCGCCCGGCACGACGATCTTCCCGGCGGCGTCGAGCACGCGCGCGCCGTCGCGCGGCAGCGAGCCCGGCAGGCCGACCGCCGCGATCTGCTCGCCCTTGATCCCGATCTCCCACGCCCCGGCGCCCTGGGGCGTCACGACCCGTCCGTTGGTGATCACGAGGTCTAGCATGGGCCGGAGCCTAACCGAGCGGGCGCGATGGGTCAACGAGTGCTAGCATCCGGGGGCGTGAGCGACGACGTCCTGTTCCTGAGCGCCGCGGGCCAGGCCGCGCTGATCCGCGACAAGCAGCTCTCGCCGGTCGAGCTGACGCGCGCGTATCTGGAGCGGATCGACCGGCTGGACGGGCGCCTGCGCGCCTACATCACGGTCTGCCGCGAGGCGGCGCTGGCGGCCGCGCGACACGCGGAGGACGACGTCGCGCGCCGCGTCGCGCTCGGGCCGCTGCACGGCATCCCGTTCGCGGTGAAGGACCAGTTCAACACGCGCGGCGTGCGCACCACGGCGGGCTCGCGCATCCTGGCCGACAACGTGCCCGACGACGACGCGACCGTCGTCGCCCGCCTCACCGCCGCCGGCGGCATCCTCCTGGGCAAGCTGAACCTCACGGAGTTCGCGCTGGGCGGCACGATCCAGTTTCCGTACGGCCAGCCGCGCAACCCGTGGAACACCGAGCACGACCCCGGCGGCTCCTCGGCCGGCTCCGGCGCGGCGGTGGCCGCCGCGCTCTGCTCCGTCTCGCTCGGCGAGGACACCGGCGGCTCCGTGCGCACGCCCGCCTCGTGGTGCGGCGTCGCCGGCCACCGGCCGACCTGGGGCCTGGTCTCGCGCCACGGCTGCCTGCCGCTGGCCTGGTCGCTCGACGCGCCGGGGCCGCTGGGGCGCACGGTGGAGGACTGTGCGCTGCTGCTCGGGATCATCGCCGGCCACGACGACCGGGACCCCCTCACCACGCGCCGGGCGCCGCCCGACTATCGCGCGATGCTCACCGGCGAGGTGCGGGGCCTGCGCGTCGGCGTGATCCGCGAGCTGACCCACGGCGACGAGACCGATCCCGAGGTGCGCACGGCCGTCATCACGGCGGCCGGCGTGCTGGCGCGGCTCGGGGCCGACGTCGAGGAGGTCTCGCTGCCGATGGTGCCGAGCGCCGGCGCCGCGTTCATGGCCCTCTGCGACTCCGAGGGGGCCGCGCTCCACCTGCACTGGCTGCGCAGCCGTCCGCTCGACTACGACCAGGGCACGCGCCGCCGCCTGCTGGCCGCCGGCCTGCTGCCGGCCTCGCTCGTGCACAAGGCCCAGCAGGCGCGCGCGCTCGTGCGCCGGCAGATCGTCGAGGCGCTCGCCGAGCACGATGTCCTCGTCGCGCCGACCTCGCATCGTCCGGCGCCGACGATCGCCACCTTCACGGCGCCGATCACGAGCAAGGCGGAGGCGGCCTCGCGCTTCTTCACGCGACGGTCGTTCACGACACCGGCCGCGCTGGCCGGCACGCCGGCGATGGCCGTGCCCTGCGGGTTCAGCGCGGCGGGGCTGCCGCTGAGCCTGCAGATCATCGGGCGGCGATTCGAGGACGCTACGGTGCTGCGCGTGGGCCACGCCTACGAGCAACAGACCAAGTGGCACCGGCGGAGACCTGATCTGTAGAGATGGGGGGCCCCGAGATGGCCCCCCATACCCCCCAATCGTTCGGACCGCCCCGGCGAGGCCGTGGCGGTCGTCTTTCGTGCGCTACATGCCCAGGTACGCGCGCTTGACGTGCTCGTTGCCGAGCAGCTCGGCGCCGGTGCCGACCAGCACGACGCGCCCGTTCTCCAGCACGTAGCCGCGGCGCGAGAGCGCCAGGGCCTGGCGGGTGTTCTGCTCGACGAGCAGCACGGTGACGCCGGCCCGGTGGATCGCGTCGATCGTGCGGAAGATCTCCGTCACGATCAGCGGGGCCAGGCCCAGCGAGGGCTCGTCGAGCATCAGGAGCGTCGGGCGCGCCATCAGCGCGCGGCCGATGGCGAGCATCTGCTGCTCGCCGCCGGAGAGCGTGCCGGCCGCCTGGCCCGCGCGCTCGCGCAGGCGCGGAAAGAGCGAGAAGACACGCTCCAGGCTGTCGGCCCGATGCGCCCGGGCGGCGCGCGGGTAGGAGCCGAGCTCGAGGTTCTCGCGCACGGCGAGGCTCGGGAAGACCTTGCGGCCCTCGGGGACGTGCACGACGCCGCGCTCGACCACCCGGTGGCACGGCAGCCGATCGATCCGCTCGCCCTCGAAGCGCACCTCGCCGCGACGCGGTCGGAGCAGGCCGGAGATCGTGCGCAGCATCGTGGTCTTGCCGCTTCCGTTGGCGCCCACGACCGACAGCGTCTCGCCGGCCTCGACGGCGAGGCTCACGTCGCTCAGCGCCGGCAGGTCGCCGTAGGCGACGTCGAGGTTCGACAGCTCCAGCAGGCTCACGGCTCGGCTCCGAGATAGGCCTCGATCACCCGGGGATCGCGCGAGACGTCGGCCGGGCGCCCCTCGGCGATCTTCTCGCCGTGATGCAGCACGACGATGCGCTGCGAGAGCGCCATGATCGCGCGCATCACGTGCTCGATGATGAGCAGGGCGATGCCGTCGGCGTGGATGCGCCGGATGAGCCCGATGATGGCCTCGATCTCGGTCGGGTTGAGGCCGGACATCACCTCATCCAACAGCAGGAGCTCGGGCCCGGTGGCGAGGCCCCGCGCCATCTCCAGCCGCTTGCGATCGGGCAGCGTCAGCGCGCGCGCCGGCGTGTCGCGGCGGGCGCCCAGCCCGACGAACTCGAGCAGCTCGCCGGCGCGTCCGCGGGCCGCCGCCGGGTCGTCGGTGCGATTGAACGCGCCGACCATCACGTTCTCCAGCGCCGTCAGGTTCACGAAGGGCTGGACGATCTGGAACGTGCGCGCGAGGCCGCGTCGGCAGATCTCGTGCGGCCGGGCGCCGACGACCGACACGCCCTTGAAGCGGATGGCGCCCGTCGTCGGTGTGTGGAAGCCCGACAGCAGGTGGAACACCGTGGTCTTGCCGGCTCCGTTGGGGCCGATGAGGCCGACGATCTCGCCCGCCTCGACGGAGAGGCTGAAGCCGCTCACCGCGGTGAGGCCGCCGAACCGCTTGGTGAGGCCGTCGACCTCCAGGAGCATCACGACCGGCCGCGGGCCGGCCGCCGGCTCACCCAGCCCATCAAGCCGTTCGGCAGGAACGAGATGACCAGGATCAGGACGAGGCCGTAGACCATCACGTCGACGCCGGCGCGCCCCCGGATCATGGCCCGCGACAGCTCGGAGACCGGCGTCAGCACGAAGGCGCCGACGACGGGGCCCAGCACGGTGCCGGCGCCACCGACGATCGCCTGCAGCAGCCCCTGGATCGACACCGCTGGACCGAAGGTGATGCTGGGATCGATGTAGGCGAAGTACTGCGCGTAGAACGTGCCGCCCAGCGCGGTGAGAAAGGACGACAGCGCCATGGCGCGGAGCTTCATGCCGAGCGCGTCGACGCCGGACGCCTCGGCGGCGTCCTCGTTCTCGCGGATGGCCCGCAGCGAGTAGCCGAGCTTGCTGCGCTCGAGCCGGCGCGTGATCCACACCGCTCCCAGGGTCATGGCGAGGATCACGTAGTAGTACGGAAGCTTGCCGGCGAAGACGAAATCGACCGGCGCCGCCTCCCGGCTGGGAATGACGAGACCGAGCGACGAGCCGACCGCCTTGGTGTTCACGGCGACCACTCTCAGCATCTCGGCGAAGGCCAGCGTCACCAGCGAGAAGTACGGCCCGCGCAGCCCGTAACGAAAGGACAGATAGCCCGCGAAGAGCCCGAAGGCCGCGGCCAGCACGCCGCCGGCCAGCATGCCGAGCCAGGGCGTGACGCCGAGGCGCAGGAACAGCAGCGTGGAGGTGTAGGCGCCGATGCCGAAGTAGGCCGCGTGGCCGAACGAGAACTGGCCGGCGTAGCCGCCCAGGATGTTCCAGGCCGCGCCGAGGTAGCCGAACAGCATCACGCTGATCAGGATCTCGAGGAAGTACGCCGGCAGGAACGGCGGGGCCACCAGCAGGAGCCCCAGGGCCAGGCCGCCCGCGAGCTCAGCGGCCACGCCCGCCCCCGAAGAGCCCGGCCGGCCGGAACAGCAGGACCAGCACGAAGAGCGCGAAGACGACGAGCTGCTTGAGCGAGCCCGGCAGCGCCGTGGCGCCGAGCGATTCGGCCAGCCCCACGATGAAGCCGCCCAGCAGCGCGCCGACGAAGTTGCCCATGCCGCCCAGCACGACCACGACAAAGGCCATGATGTTGAACGACTCCCCCACGTCGGGCGCGACGTAGAAGAACGGCGTCACCAGCGCGCCGGCCACCGCCACGCAGCCGGCGCCGATGCCGAAGGCGACGGCGCGGATGCGGCCGACGTCGATGCCCATGAGCATCGCGCCCTCGGGCTCCTCGGCCAGCGCGCGGATGGCCTTGCCGACGTCGGTGAGCCGCAGGAAGCCGAACAGCGCCAGCGCCATCACGACGGCGCCGGCGCAGGCCACGAGCCGCGGCACCTCGACCAGGGCCTCGCCGAGCGTGAACGAGGCGTTGGCGTAGGCCGGCCGCACGGTGCGGAAGTCGCCTTGCCAGAGCACCAGCGCCAGGTTCTCGAGGAAGAGGGCGAGGCCGAGGGTGAGCAGAAGCTGGTTGTGCTCGGCGGCGAAGCGGTTGGGCTCGATGACGACGCGCTGGATCAGCATGCCGAGCAGGAAGAACGCCGGCCCGGTGACGACGATGGAGAGGTAGGGATCGACGTGCAGGAGCGCGAAGAGCCAGTACGTCGCGTACATCGCCAGCATCATCACCGCGCCGTGGGCGAAGTTGATGATGCGCAGCACGCCGAAGATCAGCGACAGCCCGGAGGCGACGAGCCCGTACACGCCGCCGAGCAGCACGCCGCTGACGACGGCCTGCAGAAGGAGGTCTAGACTGAACATGGGGGCCCCGACATGGCCCCCAATCCCCCCAGCGCTCGGGCCGCCCCGGCGCAGCCGTGGCGGCCCTGGTCATTGCTGCGCGGGTCTAGCCGTGCCACTTGGGGACGGGGAAGACGGGCTTGGCTTCGGCGAACCGGGCCGGGCCCACGACGACGGCCTTGCCGTTCTGGACCTGCAGGAGCGCGGGCGTGGCGTTGACGTTCTCGCCGGTGTCGTCGAACTTGATCGCGTCCTGCGGCAGGATGTGATCGGCGAGATCGGTCCGGGCCAGGGCGTCCCGCAGCTTGTCGCGATCGGCGGACGCGGCGCGCTCCAGCGCGTCCTTGAGGACGTAGATCACCGTGTAGGCCTGCACGCCGTGCGAGGTGAGCGTCGAGCCGAAGCGCTTCTCGTAGGCCGCGAACACCGCCCTCGCCCGCGGCGACTGCGGATTGTGCCAGTAGTTGCCGTCGAAGAGGTTGTCGGTCAGCTCGCGGTTGTCGGCGATGAACTTCGGATTCGAGTAGGCGGCGTTGGCCAGGCCCACCAGCGCGTTGACGCCGATGCGCAGCTTGGCGGCCGTCTCCGCGATGATCTTCGAGTCCCCGTAGTAGCCGCTGATGACGAGCAGGTCGGGCTTGGCGGCCTTCACCTTGGAGAGTTCGGCCGTGAAGTCAGGGGACTTGAGGCTGTAGGGAATGCGCTGCACCAGCGCGTAGCCGAGCTTGCCGGCGAAGGCCTCGACGTGGTTGCCCATCGTGGTGCCGAAGTTGCCGTCCTCGTGCATCATCGCCACGCGCTTGACGGGGGCGCTGGCGGCCCGCGCCATCTCGAACATGTTGTTCATGGTCAGCGTCGCCATGCTCTTGCCGTTGGGTTGCACGCGGAAGACGTAGCGCAGGCCGCCCTCGGTGAGGTTGTCGGCGACCGCCGCCAGCAGCATGAACGGCGTCTTGTTCTTCTCGGTCACCTGCCGCACCGAGTACGCCACCAGGCTCGAGAACGGCCCGATCAGCGCGCAGACGCCCTGGTCGATCAATCGCGCCGCCTCGGAGTTGCCCAGCTCGACCTTCTGCTGCGTGTCGCCTGGCAGCAGCGTCAGCTTCGCCCCGCCCAGCGCCTTCACGCCGCCGACGCCATTGATCTCGTCGACGGCGAGCTGCAGCCCGTTGAGCGAGAGCTGCGCCTCGAACGCCAGCGGTCCGGTCACCGGCAGGATGTAGCCGAGCCTGACCTCCTTGCCCTGCGCGCGCCCGACGCCGGGCAGCGCACCGAGCGCCGCGGCGGCGCCGACCGTTCCGAGGAAGACGCGACGACTCACTCGCGCTCGCGGCATGGAGCCCTCCTGCCCCCGCGGGGCGCGGTCAGGCTACACTCGCCCTCAGCGCAGCGCAAGCAACCGGAGGACGTGATGGCCGATCTGACCGAGGCGGATGTTCGCGCGCTGGCCCGCGCGCTGGAGCTGCCGATGACCGAGGAGGACGCCGCCGAGGTGACGCACCGGCTGAACGCGTTCATCGAGGCGCTGGCGCCGCTGGCCGACCTGCCGGCCGGCGGCCCGGAGGCGACGCCCGCGCCCGTGGACCCCGACGGGACTTAGTTTACCTGGGGGCCCCGATATGGCCCCCAGGCCCCCCGGACGCTCGGGCGTCGCCGGCGGAGCCGTCGCCGCCCTCGTTAACCCGACGGGCTCCTTGCAGACTGTCGGGTTAAAGAGGCGCGCCCCGGCTCCGCCGGGGCGCGCCGAACATTTGGGGGGCTTGGGGGGCCCGTTCGAGGCCCCCCATCCATTTCAAGGACAGGTGTTCGTGAGGTGGCAGCGCCGTCCGACCATGTCGATCACGTGCTCGTCCTCGTTGCCGCCGATGAAGCCGTGCGTGAGCCCGTCGGGATGGGCGGCCAGGCGGAAGTGGTCGAACGGGAAGCGCCACACCCGCGGCAGGCCGTTGCCCGTCTGCGAGTTCACGGTCGCCGGGTCGATGCACTGCCAGAAGATGCTGGTCGGATCCGAGGCGTTGTAGTTCGCGCAGACGCTCGCGCGGTTGGCTGCCGGCACCTGGGCGATGTACTTCCTCAGCCACGTGGTCGTCACGCGCTGAATCGCGCTCGCCGAAGGGCACGGGCCACTCTGCGGCCCGGGGGAATCGACCACGCACTGGGAGACGATCGACTTGTTGCCGAGCGGCGGGCCGTCGTCGTAGGTGTTCCCGAGGATGTTGTAGTCGAGGGTCAAGCGAACGTATCCGTTACCGTAGGAGTCGGTGACCAGCGCGACGCCAGGGTCGATCCCCATTCCGTTGGTGAACTGCGAGTGCAAGGATGCGGTCGGCGCGACGACGCCCCCTTCGGTGAGGAAGCCTGGAGGTCCCAGGGGGAAATTCGGGTCGAGTGCCGGCCTGATGCTCCCCGTCGGGAAGTACATGGGCCAGGCCAGCGGGTAGAAGACCGTCCAGATCGTGTAAATCGTGTTCGGCCTCGCGCTCCGCACGGAGAACTGCACATCCGTCTGCCCGTTGGAGACGCTGAGCGTCATCGTCCCGCTCGCGTAGTAGGGCCGCACGGCCGGCTGCGTGCCGTTGGGAGCCGAGAACAGGTTCGGCGTCGCCTCGAAGTGGATGACGAAGGGCCCGGGGCCAACCACGGGCGGCGCGAGCACGTCGACGACGGCGCCGACGACACCACCGACCACGCCGAGCAGGCCGCCGAGCAGGCCCGCGGACGCCGCGGCCGGCGCCGCCAGGATCACCAGGGCGACAAGCACGGCGGCGGCGCCGACTCTCGCGCGTGAGGCGTTCATCAAAGTCATGCGGTTTCTCCTTGAGCATGGGGATGACTACCGTTGGGATGGTTCCCATTGACGTGCTGGACGATGCCGACGGCGACGCGGTCGCCCGGACCGGCGAGAACCTCGGCGACGACCTGCCCGAGGCGGTCCATCGCCAGGGGCTTGTTGAGCACCGGGCGACCCGAGTCCTCGACGAACCGTTGAGACGCCGGGCCGATGTCGCCGGTCATGAACACCACGCGATCGGCCCGGGACGGCTGATGCCCATGGATCCACTGCCACACGCCCTTGCCGTCGATCCCGGGCAGCATGAGGTCGAGCACGACGACGTCGTAGGTCTCGCGCTCCAGGAGGTCGATGGCCGCCTGCCCCGTGTCCGCCTCCATCACGCGATGACCGAGGCTGGCGAGCCCGTCCGCGAGGACGCGGCGCAGCGCCGCCTCGTCCTCGACGACCAGGATCCGGCCGGTCGCCGCCACCGCGGGGAGCGCCGCCGGCGCCTCATCGACGTCGGCGCGATGACCGAACGGCAGGCGAATGGTGAACCGGGCCCCCAGAGACGGGATGTTCTCGACCGACATGCGACCGCCGTGGGCCTCCACGATGCCGATGGACAGGCTCAGCCCGAGCCCGGTGCCTTCGCCGACGCCCTTGGTCGTGAAGAAGGGATCGAACACGCGGCCGAGGTGCTCGGGCGGGATGCCGGGGCCGTTGTCCTCCACCACCAGCGTGATCCCGTGCGGGCCTTCGGCCGAGCGCACCGTGAGCACGCCGCGCCGGCCGGCGGACTTGATGGCGTGCGTCGCGTTGGTGAACAGGTTGAGCAGTACCTGCTGCAGCTGGTGGGCGTCGGCCCAGATCCTCGGCAGCGCCTCCAGGGCGGTGACGACGCGAATGCCGGCGAGCTCGAATTCCCGCGCCTGGAGCTTGAGCGCCGCCCGGACGACCTCGTTGAGGTCGCTCTGGCGTCGCTCGGGCGCTTGGCGCCGGGCGAAGACGAGCAGCTCGCGCACGATGCGAGCGGCCCGCTCGCACTCTTCGTCGATCGCGTCGACCCGCTCGCGCACGACCCGCGGGAGCGCCGGCTGGCGCTGCAGGAGCTGCGCGGAAAGCATGATCGTGGAGAGCGGGCCGTTGAGCTCGTGAGCCATCCCCGACAGGAGCGTGCCGAGCGCCTTCAGCTTGTCGGCCTGGATGAGCTGGGCCTGCGTCTCCTGCAGCTCCCGAAGGTTGGCCTGCAGCTCGGTGTAGAGACGGACCTTCTCGAGCGCGAGCGCCGTCTGATGGGCGATGCTGGTCAGCACGCGGAGCTCCTCGTCGCCGAAGCGGTGCCGTGCGCGGTAGTAGGCGGCGAGCACGCCGACCGGCTGATCGCGGATGCCGAGCGGCATGACGGCGCCGGCGTGAACGTCGTTGGCGATCAGGTGCGACGGCACCGTGAACCGACGCTCGGTGGCCAGGTCCTCGACCAGGATGGGCGCCTTGTGCAGGAACGTGTAGCCCGCGAACGAGTCGGCGCTGGGCGTGATGGTGAGCTTGCTCACGGTGCCCGGCTTCCAGCCCACGCCGGTGTCCATCCGCAGGCAGCCGGCCCCGGCATCGAACAGGAACAGCCCCACGCAGTCGGCCCCCAGCAGCTCGCGGGTGAGCCGGACGGCGTCCTCGCGGATCGCCGGCTCGCTGCCGGCCTCCAGCAGGCGCTGCGAAAACGCGTGCAGCTGCTCGTCGTGGCGGGCCTTGAGCGCCAGCCGGTCGAACGACCGCCCGTTCTCGATCGCCACCGACGCCTGGGTCCCGAACGCGGCGAGCAGGTCGATGTCGGCAGCGGTGGGCTCGCGCCGACGGCGGTGGAAGATCGAGAGGGCGCCGTACACCTCGCCGGTCTGGCCGGAGAGCGGGATCGCCACCACGGACTCGAGCCCTTCGCCGCGCATCGCCGCGATGACCGCCGGCGGGAACGGCACCGCGGGGTCCTCCTCCAGCAACGACGTCACGACCGGCCGCCGCTCGGCGACGGCCACTCCGGACGCGCCCCGGCCGAGCGGCATCTGCAGGCCCGAGGCCAGCCGATCGCTGATCACGCCGGCGTGACTCATCGTGACCAGCAGGCGCTCGGGCTCGTCGAAGCGGAACAGGATCGCGCCGTCGGCGCCGGAGACGGCCAGCGCCTCGGTCACGATGGTCCGCGCGATCTCGGCGAGATCCAGGCTGCGCACGAGGGCCTGGCCCGCCCGATGGAGAACGTCGAGGTCTCGCTGGCGGGCGCGCGCCTCCCGGTACAGCCACACCTGCTCGCGCAGCAACCCGACGAAGATGACGCCGACGCCGAGCGGCCGCGCGAACCCCGACAGGTACCACGGGATGCTGTAGCGGTAGGGGCAGATCAGAACCCCGATCAGTCCGAGCATCCAGATGTAGGCCGCGAGCAGCAGGTAACCGCCGAACGGGTCCCGCGCGAAGTAGCGACGCAGGCCGCCCCACAGCGCCCACGCGCCGGCGGTGGCGATGACGAAGATGCCCGACCAGAGGCCGAAGGGCGTGAACCGCCCGGGCATCCGGACCATGGAGGGCAGGAGCGGACGGACCTCGAGCACGACGACAATGACGACCGCGCTGAGCACGACGACGCCGGCGCCGATCCCGAACCGGCCGCGGTCCCTCAGCGGCAGGCTGCGCTCGCCCGAATGCGCGGCCAGGCCGATGCCCGCCAGTCCGGCCAGGTAGCTGAGGAAGAAGAAGTACGGCGCGATGCCCGCGTTGACGCCGGGATTCGCCGGATAGTCGGGCTGGGCGGCGATGTGGGCGAGCGCGAGCAGCGCCGTCAGCCACAGCGTGCTGCCCATGCCGGCCGAGCGCACGTCCTGGCGCAGGCGATGACGCTCGAGGCAGAGATAGCCGACGCCGGCCGCGACCAGCGCGAACGGCGTGTCGAAGATCGGCACGGCGTACGGAATCGGAATGCGCAGCGGGAGGCCACCCGAGCCCAGCAGCACGGCGCCCTCGTAGAGCGCCCCCAGGGCCAGGCCGAGGACGATCGGAATCCACACAGAGATGCGTCGCCTCATCGGGCGCCTCCCAGCGCGGCCGCGCCCTCGCGGGCGACCAGCCGGCGAACGATCTCGGGCGCGATGCATCGCGGGAACCACGCCTCGCCAACCGCGACGGCGCCCACGGCCTTGCCCAGGAACGCGCAGTCGGACGGCTCGACGAGGCAGCCGTGGGCGCCGCGGCTCGCCGCCTCCAGGGCGGCGACCTCCCGGGCGAGACCCACGGTGAGGAGGATCACGCGGGTGCCCGGGCTGCGCTGGCGCAGGGCGGCGATCACCAGCGGCGAGGCCATGCGGCCCGGGGTGCTGCCCAGCACGACGACGGCGGGTCGATGGCGCGTGACGAGCTCGAGTGCCTCGGTGACGCGGCGCCCCTCGCCGGCAATGACGACGCTCGCGCTCCCGCCGAGGGCGCTGCGACAGATCGCGCGCTGCCGGGCCGGTGCCACCACGACAACCGAGACACGCTTCATCGCCACCTCCGCTGGAAGTCGTCCGGAGTGGCAATGAAACAGGATGAGGGTGAGCGCGGTCTATTGGGCTTCGGTCTGTAGGACTTTGGTCGCGATCGGCGAGGCCGGCTGCAGCCCGTGAACCGCCAGCTGAAGCCGGGAGGACACGCCGAGCTTCCGGAAGACGTGGGTGAGGTGCGCCTTGACGGTCTTCTCGGTGATGGTCAGCGCGTCGGCGATCTCCTTGTTGCTGGCGCCGCCGCCGATCAAGTCGGCGATCTGCTGCTCGCGAAGGGTGAGGCACGCCAGGTCGAGCTCCTGCTTGTCGGCGTCGACGGTGGCGCGCTGCGTGAGCTCGTCGAGGAGCTGGAGCATCACCTTGCGGCCGACCCAGATCTCACCCTGCTCGACGAGCTCGATCGCCTTGCAGAGAATCGCCGGGTGGGTCGTGGGCGCGCAGTACCCCCGGGCCCCCAGCTTCAGGACGTCGACGGCGGCGGCCTCGGCCGGAGATTCGGCCATGACGATCGTCCGGCTGGTCGGGCTCAGGGTCCGGATCGCCCTCAGCCCTTCGAGCGCGACGTACCCGCGAAGCGGCACCCCGAGGAGCGCGACGGCCGGCTGATGCTCGATCACGAACGTCTCGAACTCGCGCCGGTCCCTGGCGTCGTGCACCGTGGCGAGGCCGAACGCACGGCGCAGACTGTCGGCGATTCGGCGGCGCACGTCGGCTGCCGACGTCGCCACGACGATGGGCCCGGCCGGTACGACCTTCGTCATGGCCAGGGTCACAGAGCAAGCGGAATACCACGGCTCAGCCGCTACGAAAACGCCAATGTCGGTGGGGTCTTCCGCGGCACCGGCTCCTGCCCGGCGGCACACGGCGGCAAGAAATCGACCGCGACCAAAGAATCAGGATGGCCGCCTTCTGGCCAAGGCGGCGAGGCGGCCAGGCTAGCGCAGGGTGAAGCGCTGGCCCTGCTCGCTCAGCACGACGCCGTCTTCGCGGATCTCCTCGATCTTCGCGCCGCTGTCGATCGTGTCGCCCTCGCGATAGCGACGACCGTTGATGAAGACGAGGCGCTGGGCGGCGACGTCGGAGTAGGACAGGACCTCGAGCTTGAGCTTCGACGTGTCGGGGCCCGGCGGCGGCGGTGACGGCGAGGCCGGCGGCGTTTCCAGAGGGAGCCGCGGCTCGGGCACCGTCGCGCGGGCCTCGCTCGGGGGCCGGGACAGAAGGCGCTGCGCGAATGGCGTGGGCTTGACCGACAGGACCGGCGGCTTGAGCGGCGCCGCGCGACGCGGCGGCTCGGCCTCGATCACCTGGGTCGCCGGCGGTCGCCCAGGGTCCTCGACGGTGCGAATCGCGGTCACGGGCGGCGCGGCGGGCGCGGTGACGCCGCCCGGGCGCAGCAGCACGGCGAGCACAGCGGCGTTGATGAGCACGACGACGGTGGCGATCGCGATCCACGGCGCGCGCCGGCCGCCGATGCCGCGGGCCAGCGGCGTCGAGGGACGCAGCAGCACGGTGGGGGTCGCGCCGCGCTGCTCCGCCGCCTTCCTGAGCGCGTCGAGGATGTACGACATGCCCTAGCGCGACCCGCTCGAGAGCGACGGCTCGGTCGCGTCGCGGTTGACGGTGGCCAGGCGGACCAGCGTGTCCTCGCCGACGATGCCATCCGGCGCGAGCCGCTGCGCGCGCTGGAAGCCCATCACCCGCCGCTTCAGGTCCTCGTCGTAGACGTCGGACCGACTGCTGGAGCCGGCCTCGCCGTTCACGTCGCCGACGCGCTGGCGCAGCCACACGACGCCCTTGTCGCGCGTTCCCGGCGCCAGCGGCGACGTCACCGCGGCGGGGGGACGCCAGAGCGCGACGAAGGCGCCGTCCCACGCGCGCTCCACCTCGCGCAGCGGCAGCGTCAGCGAGCGGCCGCCGAGCTCGAGCGTCGCGGTCTCGTCGTCCAGGCGCGTGACGACGGCGTAGCGCTTGTCGCCGCCGGGCGCGTCGAGCGTGAGGATCGCCGGCAGGTCGAGGCGGCGGAGGACGGTCCAGGTGCCGGTGCGGAACAGGCAGCGCAGCCCGACCTGTCGCGCGCGCTCGCAGGCGAGCTCGCCCGACGTGCCGCGATAGTCCACGCGCCAGCGCGCGTACAGCGCCTGGTAGGCCGCGGTCTGGTCGGCATCCGCGTCGGACTCGCTCAGCACGGCGGCCAGGCTCGGCTTGGGCGGCTCCGGCGCCACGACTCGCGGCGCCGTCGACTCGGCGTTGGCGGTGGCGGCCACCGGCACCGTCGTCATGGCGACGGGGCGCGCCGACAGCAACCCGAGCCGCGTCGTGGCCAGCACCGCGCCGGCACCGGCCAGCGCGAGCAGCGCGACCGCCGCCACCGCCGCTGGCACCCAGCGCCTCGTCCGCGCCGGCGGGCGCAGGACCTCGGCCGCCGCATGGCGCACGGTGGCCGCGTCCACCTGGCTGAGCCCGCTCGCGTAGGCGCCGAGCAGCGCGCGATCCGAGACGGTGTTGATGAGCCGCGGGATGCCACGCGCGCGCCGGTGCAGCAGGCGGAGGGCGCGCGGACGAAAGATCGGCCGCCGCTGGCCGGCGACGTGGAGGCGGTGCTGCACGTAGGCCCGCGTCTCGGCTTCCGTGAAGGGCTGCAGGTGATAGCGGGCGGTCACGCGCTGCGCCAGCTGGCGCAGGTCGTCCCGCGCCAGGACGCCGCGCAGCTCGGGCTGGCCGATGAGGATGATCTGCAGCAGCTTCTCGCGCGTCGTCTCCAGATTGGTCAGCAGGCGAATCTGCTCGAGCACCTCGCGGCTGAGATCCTGGGCCTCGTCGATGACCAGCACCGTGCGTCGCCCGCGCGCGTGCGCGTCGAGCAGGTAGCGGTCGAGCGCGTCGACGAGCGCCTTGAGGCTGGTGGTGCCGGCGGGGTACGCGATGTGCAGCTCGTCGCACACGGTGGCCAGCAGCTCGACCGACGTGAGCGCGGGGTTGAAGACCATCGCCACGTCGACCTCGGGCGGCAGCTGCTCGAGCAGCGCCCGGCAGAGGGTCGTCTTGCCGGTGCCGACCTCCCCCGTGAGCTGGACGAACCCGCCGCCCGCACCCAGGCCCCACAGCAGGTGCGCGAGCGCCTCCCGGTGGCCGTCGGACAGGAAGAGATAGCGAGGGTCCGGCGCGATCGAGAACGGCTGCTCGGCGAGCCCGAAGTGTGACGCGTACAAGCTGCGCCGATTATGTACCGAGACCCCGCCCGGCGTGAAGGGGTCTCGTTAGCCGGTCAGGTTGTAGAGCCGGGCGCAGTTGTCCCAGAGGATCTTGGCCTTGGTCTTGTCGCTCACGCCCTCCAGCCCCACGAACTCCTCGATGGCGTGGGGGAAGAGCCCGTCGGAGTGCGGGTAGTCGGTCGACACCACGATGTTGTCGTCGCCGACCGCCTCGACCACCTGCCTCAGCACCCGCTCGTCGGCGTCGGTCGCCACGAAGCACTGCCGGAAGAAGTACTGGCTCGGCAGCTGCGAGATCTGCACCTCCGAGCCCGGCCCGAACTTCTCCCAGGCCTCGTCCAGCCGCCAGAGCCACCACGGCAGCCACCCGCACGTGCCCTCGAGGAACGCGCAGCGCAGCCGCGGGTGCCGCTCCAGCACGCCGCCCGCCGCGAAGCTGGCGAACGCCAGCATCAGCTCCATGGGGTTGCGCCCGGCCACGCCGATCACCCGCCCGTTCGGATGGTCGAGGTACCGCCGCGCGATGTCGTCCTGCAACGACGCCTGGCCGGTGGGATGAAAGCCGATGGGCACCCCCAGCTCCTCGATGGCGTCCCACAGCGGCTCGAACTCCGGATCGTGGATGTGGCGCCCGCGGATCGGGTTGGGGTTGCCGATCACGGCGACGGCGCCCAGCTCGCGCACCGCCCGCCGCGCCTCGCGCACGGACTCGCCGACGTCGTGGAACGCCAGCTGGGCGGCGAAGCGCAACCGCTCCGGACGGTAGGCGCAGAAGTCGCGCGTCCAGTCGTTGTGCGCGCGGGCCAGCGCCGCCGCCACCGCCGGCTCGAGGTCGTCGTGCATCAGCACCTGGCGCCCGCGGGTGCCGTAGAGGATGCCGACGTCGATGCCCTCGATGTCCATCGCGCCCACGTGCGACTCGGGATCGTAGCCGCGCGCGTGCGCGACCTCGTAGTGGGGATGGCGGGCGAAGGCGCGCCGCTGCAGGTCCTTGCCGACCGCCGCCGTGCGCGGCCGCCTGGACATCTCGCCGATCTCGAGGTCGCCGATGCGGATGATCGGCTGGTTCGACGCGTTGTCCTCGCCGCGCACGAACCTGGGCGCGTACCGACGGAACGGCGCGTCGAGATAGCGCTCCCAGAGGCCGTCGGGCTCCATCGTGTGCAGGTCACTGTCCATGACGCGCAAGCCGTTCTTCATGGCCGAGCCCTCCAGCGGTAGGGTAATCGCCGTGCAGTCTACGCGATCCAGGAAGCCCCGGATATTGTAGAGTCATCACGCCATGAACTGTCCGCGATGCGCGATCGAGAACCCGCCGGCCTCGAAGTTCTGTCGCGGATGCGGCGTTCGCCTGGACACCATGTGCCCCGCCTGCACGCATTCGAATCTTCCCGGAAGTCGGTTTTGCAACGAGTGTGGACATCAGCTCGTTTCCGAAGCGCCCGCCAACTACACGCCGAAGCACCTCGCGGACAAGATCCTCAAGGCCCGGTCCGCGCTCGAGGGCGAGCGGCGCCAGGTGACGGTGCTGTTCGCCGACCTCGCGGGCTTCAGCGCGCTGGCCGAGGCGCGCGATCCCGAGGAGGTCCACGCGATCGTCGATCGGTGTTTCGGCTTGATCGCGACCGAGGTGCATCGGTTCGAGGGCACGGTCAACCAGTACACCGGCGACGGCGTCATGGCCCTGTTCGGGGCGCCCATCGCGCACGAGGACGCGCCCCGGCGCGCCGCCCACGCCGCCCTCGCGATCCAGCGCGTCGTCGGTGACCTGAGCCGTGAGCTGGCGCCCCAGCTCGAGCGGTCGCTCGAGATGCGGATCGGTCTCAACACGGGTCCGGTCGTCGTGGGTCGCATCGGCGACGACCTCCGGATGGACTACACGGCGGTCGGCGACACGACCAACGTGGCCGCGCGACTCCAGCAGAATGCGCGGCCGGGCAGCGTGCTCGTCGGCGCGTCGACGCATCGCCTGATCGCCGGCTACTTCGAAACGCTCGACCTGGGCGAGCTGCCGGTGAAGGGGCACGCGCCGGTCCCGGCCTTCGAGGTCGTGCGCGCGCGCGGGCGCAAGGCCCGGCTCGACGTGGAGAGCGAGCGCGGCCTGACGCCCCTCGTCGGACGAGATCGAGACATCACCACGCTGACGGAGGTGTTCACCCGAGTCCAGGAGGGGCAGGGACAGGTCGTGTTCGTCGCCGGCGAGGCCGGCATGGGGAAATCACGGCTCGTGCTCGAATTCCGCCGGCGGCTGGCGGCGGCCGCCGAGCCGCCGACGTGGCTGGAGGGCCGCTGCATCTCGTTCGGCCAGTCGAGCCCGCTCCTGCCCGTCGTGGATCAGCTCCGCGAGAACTTCGGCATCGACGAGTTCGACGGCGAGCCCGAGATCATCGCCAAGGTCGAGCACGGGATGCGCCGGCTCGGCGGGCTCGAGCCGCACGTCCCGTTCGTCCGGTATCTCCTCTCCGTCGATCCCGGCGACCCCGCCGTCACCGCGATGGACGCCGCCCGGCGCCGGAAGTGCATCTTCGACGCGGTGCTCGCGATGTCCCTGCGCGGCGCCGCCCGACGCCCGCTGGTCTTCGTGTTCGAGGACCTCCACTGGGTCGACGCCAGCACCGAGGAGTACCTCGCCGCGCTCATCGATAGCATTGCCGCCACCCGCATCCTCGTCGTGGCGACGCATCGCTTCGGCTACTCGCCCCCCTTCGGCACGCGCAGCTTTCAGACGCGGATGACGCTCGGTCCACTGTCGGAAGCCGACGCCCTCACCATGGCCGGCCGGATGCTCGGCGTCGAGCGCTTCCCGGCCGATGTGACGCGGGCGCTGCTCGACAAGGCCGAGGGCGTCCCGCTCTTCGTGG
Source organism: Candidatus Rokuibacteriota bacterium (assembly GCA_005887895.1). Lineage (GTDB taxonomy): Bacteria > Methylomirabilota > Methylomirabilia > Rokubacteriales > CSP1-6 > AR5. The sequence continues at coordinate 1,952 of VBPC01000264.1, read as the reverse complement.
AAGAAGTGACCAAGACCTTTCTCGACCTCGGGATCCTGGAGCGTGAGAACGGCGGCTTTCGCGTCGCGAGGCCGATCGGGGACGCCACGGTCCCGGACACCATCCACGACATCATCATGGCGCGCCTGGACCGGCTCGGGGACGAGGGCAAGCGCACCGTGCAGCTCGCCTCGGTGATCGGCCGTCAGTTCCTCCGCCGTCTGCTCGAGCGCATCGCGGGACTCACGGGGGAGCTGGAGGGATTTCTTCAGGAACTGAAGGCGCTGGAGATCATCTACGAGCAGGGACGGCTGCCGGAACCCTCCTACATCTTCAAGCACGCGGTGATCCAGGACGTGGCCTACCGAAGCCTGCTCGTCCAGCGGCGGAAGGAGCTCCATCGCTCGGTCGGCCGCGCGATCGAAGACCTGTACCCCGATCGTCTGGCCGAGCATTACGAGGAGCTGGCGCACCACTTCATCGAGGGCGAGCAATGGGACGAGGCGTTTCGCTACAGCACCCTCGCCGGCGACCGTGCCGCGCACGCGTTCGCTAGCGTGGAGGCGCGCAAGCACTACGCGCAGGCGCTGGCCGTCGCCCGCCGCGCGCCCGAGGCGCCGGGTGACCGGGCGCTGGCGAGCGTTCACGAGAAGCTCGGGGGTGTCCTCTACATCCTGGCGGAGTTCGAGCCCGCGGTGGCGGAGTACGAGCGTGCGCTGGCTCTCATCCGCCGGACGGGCGATCGCAAGCAGGAAGTGGCGACACTCCTCGGCCTGGCCAACGTCTGTAACTGGTTCCACAAGACCGAGCAGGTCTTCGCGACGGTGAACGAGGCCCTCGCTATCGCCGTCGAGATCGGCGACACGGCCGGCCAGGCCGGCTGCCATGCACTGCGCGGTGAAGCCAGCGGTTCCGTGGGCGGCCCGACCGTCAAGGCGCTCCGCGACTCGTCGGACGCGCTCCGCCTCGCTCGCGAAGCCGGCAACCCTCGGATCCTGGCCCAGTGTCTGGTCTTCTCCGGTCGGCATCTCGAATGGCACGGCGACTACGAGGTCGCCACGCGATATCTACGCGAGGGTCTGGAGCTAGCGCGACGCGAGCATGCAGGCTTTCTGATCGGGCTGGGGCTCTACCACCTGGGACACGCCGACCTCGCGCGCGGCAACTACGAGGGCGCGCTCGCGCACTACCGGAGTCTCGTCGAGTACGCCGAGGCGGCCGGCGACAAGATGTACCTCGCGCGTATTCCGAACCTGTTCGGGGGGGTCTCACTCGAGATCTACGATCTCGACGGCGCAATCCGGTTCAACAGCGAGGGCGACGAGGCGGCCCGGCGACTCTGGCCGTGGCCCGAGCCACGCGGCCACTCGCTCTGGAAGCTCGGTCTCGCGCACCTGTACGCCGGCAACCACGGGAGCGCCGAACGCGCGTTTCGCGAGGCGGGCTCGCTTCACGACGTCGATATCTGGGGCCGCTGGACGTGGGAGATCTCGCTGTGGAGGTCCCGTGGTGAGTTGGCGCTCGCCGAGACGAAGTACGACGAGGCCTGGACCTGGGCCACGCGCTCGCTCGAGGCGGCGATCCAGTGTCGCCAGCGCAAGCACGCGGTCCGCGCCCGGCGACTGCAAGGCGCCATCCTGGCCGGCCAGGGACGACTCGAGGACGCCGCGCGAGCACTGACGACCTCGCTGGATCAGGCGCGCGAGCTCGGTGTCACGCGCGAGTCCTGGATCGGGCACGCGGCGCTCGGCGACATGCTGACCCGTCTCGGCCGGGATCGGGAGGCCGAGGGCCAGCTCGGCGCGGCCGCGGAGACGATCGAGCTGATTGCCACGAAGCTCGTCACGCCACACCTGCGCCGGAGCTTTCTCGCCGCCGAGCCGGTGGCCCGCGTGTTCCAGACGCTCGGACGAACGGCCCCTCGATCGGGGTGAGCGTCAGCGACGCGCGGCCGTCAGCGCGCCCGCGCGGGA
>VBPC01000263.1:5665-27430 GCA_005887895.1 Candidatus Rokuibacteriota bacterium | reverse complement strand
CGACCCGTTTCCCTCCCAACGCCGGCGGGCGAAACGGATCGAGGGAATCGCGTCAACGCGTCGACGTTCCGGGCTCGTGGTCGCCGGACCCCCAGCCCCGCCCGGCGCCGACCGGGTCGGGCAGAGACTAGGTCTCGTAGGCGCGCTCGTACTGCGAGCGCAGGCGCTCCAGTTCCTCCGGGTCGAGCTTCATGCCGAGCGAGAGACCCATTTCGCCCAGGATGGTCTTGATCTCGTTCAGCGACTTCTTGCCGAAGTTCTTGGTCTTGAGCAGCTCGGCTTCGGTCTTCTGCACGAGGTCGGCGATCGTGCGGATGTTGGCGGTCTTGAGACAGTTGGAGGCACGCACCGAGAGCTCGAGCTCGTCGACGTTGCGGAAGAGGTTGTCGTTGAGCTCCGTGCGCGGATGCGCTTCGTCGCGGCCGCCTTCCTCCTCCTCGGGCACCGCCTCCGGGAAGTCGGTGAGGAGGTTGAAGTGATCCTGCAGGATCCGCGAGGCCTCGCCCACCGCCACCGCCGGCGTGATGCTGCCGTCGGTCCACACCTCGACGATCAGCCGCTCGGGCGGCTCCTCGCCGGCCGGCGCGGTGCCGATCGGCTCCACCTTGAAGTTCACGCGCTGCACGGGCGAGAAGTCGGCGTCGAGCAGGATCGCGTTGATCGGCAGCGCCTCGGGCTCGCGCTTCTCGGCGGAGACGTAGCCGCGCCCGCGCTCGATGCAGACTTCCATCTCCAGCACGCCGTCCTTGTCCAGCGTGGCCAGCGGCACGTCGGGCGTCAGGATCTCCACGTCGGCGTCCGGCTCGAAGTCGCCGGCCTTGACCTGCCCGGCGCCCTGGGCCTTGAGCCGCAGGATCTTCGGACGGTTGACGTGCAGCGAGAAGACGACCTTGCGAAGATTCATGATGATGTCGAGCGTGTCCTCGGTGACTCCCGGCATGTGGGAGAACTCGTGGAGCACGTTCTCGATCTTGACCCAGGTCGGCGCGGCCCCGTGGATGGCCGAGAGCAGGACGCGGCGATACGCGATGCCGACGGTCAGGGCGAACCCGGGCTCGAACTGCTCGATGGCGAGCTTGCCGTAGGTTCGATCAGACGTGGCCCAGTCGTGGCGCGCAGGGAGCTGAAGCTCGAGCATGAGACCCCCAGTGACTTGGTAAGCAGATTCGAGGTTGGTAACCCCAGGCCCGACAGTATACCAAGATCGTCGGGCGGGCTCCAATCCTGCCGCACCCTTACACCGCATTCGCGCGCCGGGCCCGTCGGGCCCAGCGCTTACGCGGTTGGCGCGGAGTCGTGATCGCGCTGGACGACCACGAAGCCCTCGGTGCGGAACTCCTCATCCAGGCTCCGGCGGCGACGGTCCCGTAGCCGTGACTCGTCCAAGGTCGCTCGCTCCGGCGCGCGCCGTTCGCCGACGCGCCGATCCATGATGACGTCCACGTTGCCGACGACCCCGAGCGCTTCGCACGCCTCCGCCATCAAGTCCGGCCGGTACACCGAGATGATGCAGAGTAGCGTGTTCATCGAAGGTCCCTCCCGAGGACTTCAAGCAGTGTAGCCGCCTGCCGCCCGCCTTGCCAGCCCCTCGAGGGTGCGACGTAAGTCGTTGGTATTCCGGAGGAGCGCTGCTATCAAGATATCATGCGGTTACGAACTGCCCTCCTGGCCCTGCCGCTGCTGATCGGGGCGGCCGGCGGCCTTGCCTGGCTCGTCCTGGCCCCTGCCCCGGCCATGCGGTCCGGCCCGCTCGTCGTCGACATCCCGGCCCATGAGGGGCTGCGCGGGATCGTCGAGCAGCTGAGCGAGGCCGGCGTGATTCGCAGCCGGGTGGCGTTCCTGGGGCTGGCCGCCCTGCGGGGCAGTGTGCGGCGGCTGAAGGCGGGCGAGTACGAGGTGCCGCGCGACGCCTCGACGCTCGACGTCCTCGACCTGCTGGAGAGCGGCCACGTGCGCCAGCACGTCATCCTGCATCCCGAGGGGGCGACGGTGAGCGAGCTGGCCCGGGCGCTGGAGGCCGAGCGGCTGGCCTCCGCCGACCAGGTGATCCGGGCGGCCGGCGACGAGCGGCTGCGGCACGCGCTCGGCGTCGAGGGTCCCAGCGTCGAGGGCTATCTCTTTCCCGACACCTACCAGTTCGTGCGCGGCATGTCGGTCGACGAGATGCTCTCGCGGATGGTGCAGCGGATGCGTGGCAAGCTGACGCCGGAGCTGGTCGCGCGGGCGCGGGCGCGGGGCCTCAGCGTGCACCAGCTGCTCACGCTGGCCTCGATCATCGAGCGTGAGGCGATCGACCCCGAGGAGCGCCGGCTGATCTCGGCGGTGTTCTGGAATCGCCTGCGGCTCGACATGCCGCTGCAGGCCGATCCGACCGTGCAGTACGCCGTCGCCAAGGAGCGGCGCGCGCTGACCCGCGCGGACCTGGCGAGCGACAACGCCTACAACACCTACGTGCACCGCGGCCTGCCGCCGGGACCGATCGCCAGCCCCGGCCTGGCCGCCATCGAGGCGGCCCTCGATCCGGCCCCCGTGAAATTTCTCTACTTCGTCGCCCGCGACGACCGGCGTCATCACTTCTCGACCACGGTGGCCGAGCACAATGCGGCGGTCGTGCGGTATCGGCTATCGCGGCGCTAGCAGGCGGTCGCTGGGCGCGCGGCAGACGGTGCAGCGGCCCTCACGGCAGCGCAGGCAGAGCATCCGCCGGTCGCATCCACAGACTGAGCACTTCATTGCGCAGGACCCTCCTGTCGACCTCCGAGCGGCCCAAGGACCGCCCACTGCCGTTCGGCCGTTTCAAGAGTCGTGCCCGGCGCCCTCCGCCTATACACCCCTGGAGGGCCATGCTATAAAATCCGCCATGTCGCGTTCGACCGCCCTGTCTGCCACTTCTCGCGCGGCTGGCGAGTCGCGCCCGTTCCCGTTCCTCTACCAGGCGCTGCGGCGGCGGGTGCGCGCCGCCCTCGAGCGGTGGTTCGCGCTGCGCGTGGAGGGCCTCGAGCACCTGCCGGCCGACGGGCCGTACATCGTCGCCGCGAATCACCACAATTATCTCGACGGCGTCCTGCTCGCGGTGGCGCTGCCGGCGCCGGTCGCCTTCCTCGTGATGCCGCGCGTGTGGCGCGCCACGCCGCTGCACCCGTGGCTGCACCGGTGGCTCGGCTCGATTCCGCTGGCGCTCGAGCGGCCCGACGTCGGCGCGCTGCGCACGGCGCTGCGCACCCTCGACGCCGGCCGCGTGGTCGGCATCTTTCCCGAGGGTCCCTTCAGCGTCCGCGGACGGCTCGAGCGCGGCCTGCCCGGCGTGGGGCTGCTCGCGCTGCGGGGCGCGCCGGTCGTGCCGGCCGGCATCAGCGGAACCTACCAGGCGCTCCTCGGCCGCCGCGGCTACATCCCGCGCCGGCATCCGCTCGCCGTGCGCTTCGGTGCGCCGCGCCGGTTTCTGGCCGAGGGCCGCGGCCGCGGCCTCCGCTCGAGCATCACGCAGCGGATCATGGACGACATCGCGGCGCTGCTGCCGTGAAGAAGACCTGGGGCGGGCGCTTCAGCCAGTCCGCCGATCCGACCGCCGAGCGCTTCACGGGCTCGCTCGCCGTCGACCAGCGCCTCTGGCCCTACGATCTCGCGGGCAGCGTGGCGTGGGCGCGGGCGCTGGTCCGCACCGGGCTCCTGACGACCGCCGAGGGCGACACGATCGTCAAGGGCCTCGAGGCCGTGCGTGCTGAGCTGGAAGCGGGCACGTTTCCGTTCCGACCGGAGCTGGAGGACATCCACACCAACGTCGAGCGCCGGCTGCTGGAGCTCGTCGGCGACGTGGGCGGCAAGCTCCACACCGGGCGGTCGCGAAACGACCAGATCGCCGTCGACGAGCGGCTCTACCTGCGCGACGTCGTCGGCGGCACGGTCGCCGGCCTGCGCGGTGCGCAGGAGGCGCTGCTGGCCCGGGCGGCCGACACCGTCGAGACGCCGATGCCGGGCTACACGCACCTGCAGCGCGCCCAGCCGGTGGTGCTGGCGCACCACCTGCTCGCCTACGTCTTCATGCTGCAGCGCGATCGCGAGCGCTTCGTGGACTGCGAGCGGCGCGCCAGCGTGCTGCCGCTCGGCGCCGCCGCGCTGGCCGGCACCGCGTTCGCCATCGACCGCGAAGCGCTCGCCCGCGACCTCGGCTTCCCCGCGGTGTCGGCCAACAGCCTCGATGCGGTGAGCGACCGTGACTACGTGGTCGAATACCTGGCGGCGGCGGCCATCACCGGCGTGCATTTCTCCCGGCTGGCCGCCGACCTCACGCTCTGGGCGACCGCGGAGTTCGGCTTCGTGGAGTTCGCCGACGCGTGGGCCACCGGCTCGTCGATCATGCCGCAGAAGAAGAACCCCGACGTGGCCGAGCTGATCCGCGGCAAGAGCGGCCGCCTGCACGGCAATCTGGTGGCCGTGCTGACGACGATGAAGGGGCTGCCGCTGGCCTACAACTCCGACATGCAGGAGGACAAGGAGCCGCTCTTCGACTCGGTCGACACGCTGGCGGCGATCCTCGCGGTGCTGCCCCCGATGCTGGCCTCGCTGACGTTCCGCGCCGATCGGATGCGCGCCGCCGCTGGCGAGAACTTCGCGACGGCGACCGACCTCGCCGACTACCTCGTGCGCAAGGGCCTGCCGTTCCGCCAGGCCCACGAGGTCGTCGGCCGCGTGGTGCGTCACGCCGTCGGGCGCGGGGTCGGGCTGGAGGCGCTCTCGCTCGACGAGCTGCGCGGGTTCTCCGAGCTGATGGCCGCCGACGTTCACCAGGCGCTGACGGTCGACGCCTCGCTGCGCGCGCGCTCCGTCACCGGCGGCACCGCCCACGCGGCGGTGCGCCGGGCGCTCGCCCAGGCCCGCGAGCTCGTGCGCGCATGACCGCGGGCCGCCGGCCCGCGCTGGCACCGTTGCTGGCGGCGGTGCTGGTGCTCGCGGCGTGCGCGGCCTGCGGGCGCAAGGGGCCGCCGGCGGCGCCCGAGCGGCGCGTACCCCAGCCGGTGAACGATCTGAGCGCCGTGGTGCGCGAGGGCGGTATCCAGCTCACCTGGAGCATCCCGGCCCGTCGCATCGACAACTCGCGCCTGACCACTCCCGGCGTGGCGCGCATCTTCCGCGTGGAGGACACTGGCGAGCGCGAGCCGCGGGCCGCGCTGCTCAAGGACGACCGCATCGCCGGCTACACCGACATCGGCACGGTCCGTCTGGCCGAGCCGCCCTCGACGCTCGTGCAGGGCAATCGGGTCGTCTATCTCGACCGCCGGATGCTGACCCTCGGTCGGCGCTACACCTACGTGGTCCTCACCGCCGACGCCGATGGCCACACCAGCCCGCCGTCCCGACGGCTCTCGGTGACGTTCCTGGCCGCGCCGGAGCCGCCGTCCGACCTGCGCGCCGAGCCGGGCGATCGGGAGGTGAAGCTCTCCTGGCGCCCGCCCGCCCGGCTCACCGACGGCAACCCGGTGACCGCGCCGCTCGTGTACGAGGTGCTGCGCGCGCCGTCCGCGGAGGCGCCGTTCGCCGTGATCACCCGCACCGAGCCCGGCGCGACCTCGGCGACGGACCGTCCCGTCGAGAACGACCGCACGTATCGCTACGCGGTGCGCGCCATCCGGCAGGACGGGACCACCGTGGTCGAAGGCGAGGCGACGACCGCGCTGTCGGTCACGCCGCTGCACGTCACGCCGCCGGCGCCGCCCGCCGATCTCGTCGCGATCCCGTCGCAGGGCACGGTTCGCCTGTCGTGGACGCCGAGTCCCGGCGCCGACATTGCGGCCTACGTCGTCTACCGCGCCGATGGCGCCGGGCCCTTCCTGCGCGTTGGCACGGTTCGTGTGCCGGGCACCACGTTCACCGACCGCAACGTGGCGCCCGGCACCCACCGGTACGCGGTCACCGCGCAGGACACGACTGCGCGCGCCAACGAGAGCCGCCGCTCGAACGAGGTGACCGTCACCGTCCCCTGACGCGGCCTCCGCACCTTGACTTCCCTGGGAAAAAAGGCAACGATCACTTTCACATGACCAGGCCGGGGGACAGAGCCATGAGCCAGACGACGTTCCAGGGGTCGTTCGTCGCGTTGGTCACCCCGTTCCACGAGGGTCGCGTCGACGAGGCCAAGCTGCGTGAGCTCGTCGAGTTCCACGTCACCCACGGCACCGACGGCATCATTCCCTGTGGAACGACCGGCGAGTCGCCGACGCTGAGCCACGACGAGCACAAGCGGGTCGTCGAGATCGTCGTGGAGAGCGCCGGACGGCGCCTTCCCGTGATCGCCGGGACGGGCTCCAACTCCACCGCCGAGGCGATCGACCTCACGCGCCATGCCGAGCGGGCAGGCGCCGCCGGGGCGCTGGTCGTCAACCCGTACTACAACAAGCCGACGCAGGAGGGGCTCTATCGCCACTTCCGAGCGGTGGCCGAGTCGGTGGCGTTTCCGATCCTCCTCTACAACATCCAGAGCCGCACCGCGATCAACGTGGAGACGGCGACGCTGGCCCGGCTGGTCCGCGACTGTCGCAACATCGCCGGCGTGAAGGGAGCGTCCGGCAGCCTGGACCAGATGAGCCAGGTGATCGCGGCGTGCGGGCCCGACTTCTCGGTCCTCTCGGGCGACGACAACATCACGCTCCCGCTCCTGGCGATCGGCGGCCACGGCGTCGTCTCGGTCATCGCCAACATCGTCCCGCGCGAGACCGCCGACATGGTGCACGCCGCGCTGGAGGGCGACTTCAAGCGTGCGCGTGACCTGCACTACCGGCTGTTCCCGCTGGCCCGCGCGGCGTTCCTCGAGACGAATCCGATTCCGATCAAGGAAGCGATGGCCATGGCCGGGATGCTCGAGCCGGAGTTCCGGCTGCCGATGTGCCGCATGAGCGACGCCAATCGCGAGACACTGCGCTCGATCCTCCGGCAGTACGCGCTCGTCAAGTAACCGGGCAGAGGGGCCACGATGACGGTCGATCCGGGCGCGTCGGCGCCCCGCCACCGCACGCCCGCGACACGACGATGACGGTTGATGCGCCGACCGCCGCGACGGCCCATCCCATCCCGCTCGTGGTCGCCGGCGCCGCCGGCCGCATGGGCAACCGCATCGTCGCTCTCGCCCCCGAGACGCCGGGGCTGCGGGTGGTCGCCGCGCTCGAGGCGCCCGGCCACGCCACGCTCGGGCGCGACGCCGGTGAGCTGGCCGGCGTCGGGCGCCTCGGCGTCGTGCTCGGCGCCGACGCCGCCGCCGTCCTTTCCCGCGACCGTGTGCTGGTCGAGTTCTCCGTCCCCGCCGCCACGCTCGAGCACCTGCGCCTGGTCGCGGCCGCCGGCGGCCGCGCGGTCGTCGGGACCACCGGCTTCTCCGCCGCCGAGCGCCAGGAGATCGCCGACCTCGGCCGGCGGGCGGCCATCATGATGGCGCCCAACATGTCGGTGGCCGTCACGCTCGCCTTCAAGCTGCTGCCGCTCATGGCGAAGGCGCTGGGCGACGACTACGACGTCGAGATCACCGAGACCCACCATCGGTTCAAGAAGGACGCGCCGAGCGGCACCGCGCTGCGCATGGCCGAGGTGATCGCCGAGGCGCTCGGCCGCGATCTCGGCAAGGTGGCCGTGTACGGCCGCGAAGGGCTGCCCGGTCAGCGCACGCCGCAGGAGATCGCGGTGCTCGCGCTGCGCTCCGGTGACGTCGTGGGCGAGCACACCGTCTCCTTCGGCGCTCTCGGCGAGCGCCTGGAGCTGACGCACCGGGCGCACACCCGCGACACCTTCGCGCGCGGCGCGCTGCGCGCCGTGCGCTGGATCGCCGCCCGGCCGCCCGGGCTCTACGACATGGCCGACGTGCTCGGCCTCGCCTGAGCCGTGCAGACCGTCCGCTTTCGCGTCGACGGCAAGACACGGTACGGCGCGCTGGAGGGTCCCGCGGTCGCGGCGTACGCGGAGACGCCGTGGAGCGACGTCCGCGTGGGCGGCCTCGAGAACGCGGTCGTCAGGCCGTGATGGGCGACAAGCTGCTCCTCGAGGACGTCCGCTTCTACGGCCATCACGGCGTCAGCAAGGCCGAGCAGACGGTCGGCGTCTGGTTCTCGGTCGACGCCGAGCTCGCCGTCGATCTCACGCCGGCGGCCGTCTCCGACGATCTCGCCAGCGCGGTGGACTACGGCGCGGTGGCCCGCCGTATCGTGGAGATCGGCACGCAGGGCCGCGTCAACCTCATCGAGCGCCTGGCCGGCTTGATCGCCCAGACGCTGCTGCGCGAGTTCCCGGCCCAGCAGGTGCGCGTCCGCGTGCGCAAGCTCACGCCGCCCCTGCAGGGCCTGGTGGGCACGCCGTCGGTGGAGCTCGTGCGGAGCCGCTGATGGCGCGCGTCTACCTCTCGCTCGGCTCGAACCTCGGCGACCGGCTGGTGCTGCTGCGCGGCGCCGTCGAGCGCCTGCGGACCGCCGGGGTGGCGCTGGTCGCCGCCTCGCCGCTCTACGAGTCGGAGCCGTGGGAGCACGAGCCCGGCCAGACCGAGAGCGAGCGGCCCTGGTTCCTCAACTGCGTGATCGCCGTGGAGACGACGCTCTCGCCGCGCGCGCTGCTCGATCGCGTGCAGGCCGTCGAGGCCGAGCTGGGCCGCGCGCGGCCGCCCGGGCTCACGCCGGAGACCCGGCGCTTCACGCCGCGCACGCTCGACATCGACATCATCTTCTACGACGACGACGTCATCAGCGGTCCCGACGATCTGCACGTCCCGCACCTGCTGGCGGCCGAGCGCGGCTTCGTGCTGCGCCCGCTGGCCGACATCGCGCCCGACCTCCGGCATCCCACGCTCTACGCCTCCGTACGCGAGCTGCTGGGCCAGCTGGCCGACGAGCACGAGGTGCGGCGCGGCGCCTATCCCGCCGACTGGCTGGAGCGCTGACGTGGCCGACGCCGACTTCCAGCGCCAGGCGCTCGCGCACCTCGACGCGCTGTACAACTTCGCGATGTACCTGTCCAAGCGGCCCGCCGATGCCGAGGACCTCGTCCAGGAAACCTATCTGCGGGCGTTCCGGTTCTCCCACCGGTTCCAGCCGGGAACCCACCTCCGCGCCTGGTTGTTCCAGATTCTGAGAAACACGTTCCTGACGTTCTACCGGGTCCGCGAACGGGAGGCCCCGATCGCGGAGGACGGCGTCCCCGAATGGGACGCGCCCATGTTCCACGATGCCCCGGACGACGACGGGACCGCGATGGACGCGCACACCGATCTCGAGCGGGCCATGCGCCGCCTGCCGGAGGAGTTCCGCACGGTGCTGCTGCTCGCCGAGGTCGAGGGCCTGCCGCTGGAGGAGGTGGCCCGGGTGATGGCCTGCCCGGTCGGGACGGTGAAGTCGAGAATCTTCCGCGCCAAGGAGCGGCTGCGCGCGCTCCTCCGCGACTACGACACGAAATGAACGAACGGTTCGACGAGCCCTCGGACGAGACACTCGGCCGGCGCCTGGCCGGGGAGCTGCCCCGCCATCCGGCCCCGGCACGTCTCCGCGTCGCCATCGTGGAGGCGACGCCGCGGCCACGCCGAGCGGCCTGGCTGACGCCGCTGGTCACCGCGGCGGCGACGGTCATGGTCCTCGCGCTGGTCGCCCTGCCCGTGATCCCGCGCATCGCACCGGCCGATCCCGTCGATCGCTACGTGCGCGCGGTCGTGAGCGAGCACGCGCGCACGCTGATGTGGGGGGCGCGTCACGGCGAGGTGCTGCCGGCCGCGCTGCCCTGGCTCACCGAGCAGAGCGGCATCGGGCTCAGCCAGGTCTTCGTGGGCGACGACCGGCTCACCTTCGTCAGCGCCGAGCCCGTGTACCTCGAGCGCCAGCGCGGCGTCGCCATCCACTACCGCGACGAGGACGGCCACATGGTCACCTACGTCGCGCTGCCGGGCGCCGGCGTGACCGTGCCCGACCGCGCGCGGGTGCAGGTCGATCGCTACCGGCCGGCGCTCGTGCGCGACAGCGGGTTCGCGGCGTGGGTGTGGAAGTACGGGGACGTCGCCTGCTTCCTCGTGTCGGACATGGTCTCGGCGGACGACGTCGAGCGGTTCAAGGAGTACTTCGTCCGCGTGCGCACCAACACCGAGCCCGTTCCCGCCTACTGACCGACGGGGCGGCCCCGAGACCGGCGTCCTCGAGCTACCAGTAGAAGACCGCGGTGTAGGGCAGAGGGATCCTGGGCGCAAAGCGCTTCAGGCCGTACCATCCCTCCCAGTCGTCCCAGGACAAGCAATATGTTCCCTTCTGGCGCCACTCCACGCGCCCGATCTTGTCGGTCGAGGTGGGCTCCAGGATCAGCCCCGCCTTCCCGATGCGCTTCAGCTCCCGGACGTACCGCTGCTTGCGCTCGCCGGGGGGAAGGTGGACCAGGTGCCAGCGCGTGACGACGAGATCGAATTGACGATCCGAAAACTTCTCGAGGGCGCCCGGCTCGAGCACGTCCGCCTCGAACAGATGCGCCGGCCGCGGCCACGGCCGCTTCGCGGCGTGGTCCAGCGCCTCACGATCGATGTCGAGGCCGTAGATCTCGCAATTCCAGCGTTGACTGATCTCCCACAGATTTTGCGCCACGTTGCACCCCGGCTCCAGCACGTGGCTGTCCTTCCCGAGGGCGGGGAGCAGCGTCGCCGCGTTCATCTCGTCGATGAGTCGAACGAGATCGCGGCGGCGGCGCCAGTAGGCGCGCTCATTGTGGCGCGACCGCATGCGCATGATCACTCGTCCCCGCCATGTCAGCACCCACCAGCGCGGCATTCGGCGCTCGAGACCGTCACGCCAATACTCGATGCCGGTGCCGGTGTCCTCGAGCTCGGGGACGTCTTCACGGACGAACTGCAGCGTCGCACCCAGCGGCTGGATCACCGCTCGCAGGATGGCTGTCGCCGCTGCCCTGACGAATCCCATCGGACGACTCCTTTAACAGCCTAGCACGTAGCGATTCGAGAGAAGCCGCGCCCGATCTCGCCGGCGCCCGCGGCATTCGCCTAGATCTTCCGGGCCGCGCGAATCAGGTCGCAGATTTCCCGCACCGCGCCCTCGCCCCCTTTCGCCTTCGTGATGTAGGCGGCGACGGCGCGGATTTCGCTCACGGCATCGGCCACGGCCACCGGCACACCGACGAGGCGCATCACCGGGAGATCGCCGACGTCGTCCCCGACGTAGCAGACGTCGGCGGCCGGCAGGCGATGCCGCGTCAGGAGAGCGGTGACGACGGCGGCCTTGTCGCTGGCGTTCTGGTGGACCTCGGCGATGCCGAGATCGCGGGCGCGGCGGGTCACGATGGTCGTCTGCTTGCGGGTGACGATCACCGTGAGCACGCCCGCCTCGCGCAGGAGCACGAGCCCCTGCCCGTCGCGGACGTCGAAGCGCTTGAGCTCGTCGCCGTTCTCGGCGTAGTAGAGGCCGCCGTCGGTCAGGACGCCGTCGACGTCCATGACCAGGGCGCGGATCGCGCCCCAGCGCGGACGGCGGGCCGGGCTCAGGCGGCGGCGCACGGATCGGTCGACACGCGGCCGCCCGCCACGGCGAACGGCAGCGCCATCATCGCCAGGGCCACCATCAGCACCTCGGTGTCGCCGAAGTTGTATTCGAACAGGCCGGCCACCAGGAACGTCACGATGGCGGCCAGTGAGCCGAGCACGAGCGCGCGGTCATCGGCGGCGTCGGCCGGCAGTCGCGCCAGCACGACCCGCGCGCGGCGAAAGAACGCCACGAAGATCCACAGCCAGGCGGCGAGGCCGATGACCCCACGCTCGGCGGCGATCTGCAGTGGGCTGTCGTGCAGGTGGCTGGTCGAGCGGCGCATCGCCTCCGGCGGTGCCAGCGCGGGATACGCGCGCTTGAGCTGGCCGGGGCCGATGCCGATCCACGGATGCTCGGCGGCCAGCCGCAGCCCGACCTCCAGCATCGCCATGCGGTCGCGCGTGGTGTCGTTGGTCGGGTCGCCGATCGTGCCGGCACGGTCACGCACGTGTGGCAGCGACAGCAGGACGAGGGCGCCCAGCAGCGCCACGGCGCCGGCGGCGACGGCGCCGCGACGGCCGAGCCCGGCCACCGCCGCCAGCGCGCCCGCCACGAAGCCGAGCCAGGCGCCGCGCACGTAGGTCAACGCCAGCGCGACGCCGTTCAGGACGAAGGCGGGACCGAGCCAGCGCAGGTCTCGGCCCAGCCGGGCCAGCCGCGGCAGCGTCGCCGTCAGCACGATCGCCAGCACCCCGGCCAGCGTCATGTAGATGCTGAACAGGCCGCGCGCGCGGCCGCACTTGCGGAAGAACTTGCCGATCAGCGTCACGGCCGGCGCCGTGAAGGCGACGTCGGGGCACGCGCTCACCTGCACCAGCGCCAGCGCCGCGGTCGCGGTGACGGCCACCAGCAGCCAGGTGGCGAAGCGCCGCGCGGCCGCCGCGTCGGGCAGGGCGTTGACGATGACGAAGAGCGCGCCGAGGGTCAGCAGGCCCTTGCACGCCAGCAGGCTCTCGCGCGGCCGCGGCGCCCCCAGCGCGGCGATCAGGCTCCAGGCGACGAAGGCGAGAACCGGCAGGAGCAGCGGCCAGCGCAGCGGGGCGGCCCGGCCGGCGCGGCGCGCGAGCACCACCCAGACGGCCAGGACGGTCAGCGTGATCTGCGCCAGCGAGATCGAGGCCGCCAGACCGAGCACCAGCGCGACCAGCAGAGGCGCCCGGGCCGCGTCGAGCCAGCGCGTGGCCGGGCCGGCCCCGGCGTCGCTCAATACGCGTTCCGGTTGCGGAAGCCGAGCCACAGCGTCTGCAGCAGGATCGAGAGATCGAAGCGCAGCGACCACCGCTCGATGTAGTAGAGATCGTATTCGATGCGCTTCTCGATCGACGTGTTGCCGCGCCAGCCGTGAATCTGCGCCCAGCCGGTGATCCCGGCCTTGACCTTGTGCCGCAGCATGTAGCCGGGCACGCGGCGGCGGAATTCCTCGACGAACGACGGTCGCTCGGGCCGCGGGCCGACCAGGCTCATGTCGCCGCGCAGGACGTTGAACAGCTGCGGCAGCTCGTCGAGGCTGAAGCGACGCAGCCACGCGCCCAGGTGCGTGCGCCGCGGGTCGTCGGGCGTCGCCCACTGCGGGCCGGTGGCCGCCTCGGCGTCGAGGGGCATCGTCCGGAACTTCAGCATCCAGAAGCGACGGCCGTCGAGCCCCATCCGCTCCTGGCGGTACAGCACCGGTCGGCCCGAGGTCGCGGCGATCGCCGCGATGATGGCGGCCATCACCGGCAGCGCCAGCCCCAGCGCCAGCGCGCCGAGGCCGACGTCGACGGCGCGCTTGAGCACGCGGTCCCAGCCGTAGAGCGGCGACTCCCGGAGGTGGATGAACGGCACCGACTCGAACTCCTCGACGCCCCCGCGCAGCGAAGCCAGGCTGAAGAGATCCGGCACGAAGTGGATCGTCACCGGCTCGTCGCCGATCTCGTTCAAGACCGCGCCGAGCCGCGCGTAGTCGACGTGGGGCAGCGCGATGATCACGATGTCCACCGGCCGGCTGGTCAGCACCGCGCGGATCTCCTCGACGCCGCCCAGCCATGGCAGGGCGAGCCCCTCGCCGTCCCGCTTGTCGCTGAGCAGGCCGAGCAGGCGGATGCCGGTATCCGGCCGCCGGCGGAGGACGCGAAGGACCTCGGCGGCCGGCTCGCCGCCACCGACCAGCACGGCGTGCCGCAGGTTGTAGCCGTGGCGGCGGGCGACGCGCAGGACCTCGCGGAAGACCGCGCGCGAGAGGCTGGCGCCCACGATCGACACCGCCCAGAACGTCACGATGACCACCCGCGAGTACTCGTAGGAGCGGAAGGCGAAGGTCATGAGCGCGATGAGGACGAGCACGCCGAGCGTCGAGGCCTTGGCGATGTCGAACCACTCGGCCAGGTGCGAGGCGAGCCGGTGCGGGCGGTAGAGGTCGAACGCCCGGAACGCCAACCCCCACACGATCAGGATCGGCAGCAGCTGCAGCGCGTAGTCGCGGAACGGCGGGATGTCGCCGTGGCCGAACACGTGGAAGCGGAGGGCGTAGGCGCCGACCCAGCAGACGACCAGCAGCGCGAGGTCGGCCACGAACGCCAGCTGCTCGAACAGTCGCGAGTGCGCCTTCAGCATGCGCGCCGGCCCTGCCGCTCGCGGAGACGCCCATCCACGTACTCGCGGATCCGCCGGGCGAAGATCGGCCGGTCGAAGCGCGCGGCCCGCGCACGCAGCGCGGCGGGCTCGAAGCGGTGGGCGGCGCGCTCGAACGTCGCGATCGCCGCCGTCAGCGCATCCACCGTCTGCTCGGCGAAGAACACGGCCGTCGGCGGCTCGGCGCCGTCGAGCCCGACCATCGTCTCCCGGGCGCCACCACGGGCGAGCGCGATCGTCGGCCGGCCCGCCGCCGCCGCCTCCAGCGGAGCGATGCCGAAATCCTCGACCGACGGGAACAGCAGGGCGCGGCAGCGCGCGTAGAGGTCGGCGACCTCGGCATCGGGGCGCCAGCCGAGGAAGCTGACGCTCGGCCCGGCCATCGCTCGCAGTCGCGCCTCGGCGGGGCCGCGCCCGACGATCAGCAGGCGCCGGCCCAGGCGGTTGGCCGCGGCCACCGCGAGGTCGACGCGCTTGTAGGGCACCAGCGCCGAGACGACGAGGTAGAAGTCTTCCGCGGCGGCCGGCCGAAAGCGCGCGACCTCCACCGGCGGATGGATCACGCCGGCGGCGCGGCCGTACACGCGACGGATGCGCTCGGCGATGTGCTGCGAGATCGCCACGAACTCGTCGACGCCGTCGGTCTTTCGATCCCACCGCCGCAGCGCGGCGGCCACCGGCGGCAGCGCCAGCCTCGCCAGCCAGCCGCCTCCGCTCGCGTAGTCGCTCTCGAGGTCCCAGACGTAGCGCATCGGCGTGAAGCAGTAGCAGAGGTGCAGCGCACCCGCGGGCACCCGCACCGCCTTGGCCACGCAGTGGCTCAGCGAGATCACGAGGTCGTAGCCGTCCAGGGCGAAGCCGCGCACGGCGAGCGGGAACAGGGGCAGGTAGTGACGATAGCGGTCGGCCGCGCCCGGCAGGCGCTGCACGAATGACGTCACGATGCGGCGGTCTTCGATGACGGGGCTCACGCTGCCCGGCACGTGGAGCAGCGTGAAGAGCGGCGCGTCGGGGAACAGCTCGCAGAAGACCTCGAGGCAGCGCTCGCCGCCTCGCATGCCGGTCAGCCAGTCATGCACGAGCGCGACGCGGGGCCCGGTCCGTGGCGCCGTCGAGACGCCGCGGTCGCTCAGTGCGAGCGAGCCGGTCGCCGTGATCGTGCCGACTCGGGGTCAGGGGTGTCGCGACGTTCTATCCGACGCACCGGAGTATGCTACTACACCCCCAGCACCTCTCGGTAGACACCCTCCAGGGCCGCCAGCATGCCCCGCGCGTCGAACTCGCTGCGGGCCCGGGTCCGGTTCTCGGCGGCCAGGCGCGCGCGCAAGGCCGCGTCGCCGAGCACGGCTCGCAGGCGGGCGGCGAAGGCGTCGACCCGACCCTCGACCAGCCCCTCGGAGACGTCGCCGAGCACCTCGCGGTGGGCGGCGATGTCGCTGGCCACGACGGGCACCCCGAGCGCCATCGCCTCGAGCACCGCCAGCGGCAGGCCCTCCTTGCGGGACGGCGCGGCGAAGACGTCGAACGCGGGAAACAGGCGGGCCGCGTCCACCACCTCGCCCGCGAACCTCACGCGGCCGGCGATGCCGAGCTGGGCCACGAGCGCGTGCAGCCGGGCCGCCTCCGGCCCATGGCCGATGACGGCCACCGTCGCGAGCGGCGCCGGCAGCATGGCCGCCGCGCGCAGCAGCAGGTCCAGGCGCTTGACTTCGTCGAGGCGTGCGGCGCAGCCGACCACCGGCACCGACTGGTCGAGGCCGAGCTCGGCCCGCGCGTCCCAGCGGTCGAGGGCCCGCGACGTCAGGCGCGCCACGTCGACGCCGTTGAGGATGACGCAGCTCTGCCCCCGCGCGAAGAGGCCCAGCGCGAGCCCCTCGCGCTCCTGGGAGCGCGAGACGTTGATCACGACGCGCGTCCACGCCGACAGCCGCCGCTCCAGCGCGAGGTAGGCGGCGCGCGCGGGCGCCGGATAGCGCTCGTAGTGGATGCCGTGCAAGGTGTGGACCGCCGGAACGCCGGTGAGCCGCGCGGCCAGCCGTCCGTGCAGGCCCGCGCCCTTGCCATGCGAGTGCACGAGGCGGACACCATGGCCACGGATCGCCCGGACGAGTCGAACGAGCGTGAGCGGGCTCAGGCGATCGGTGCGCACGATGAGCGTTTCGACCCCGGCCTCGCGGAAGCGGGCGAAGAGCGCGCCGTCGGCCGGCCCGGCGACGATCGGACGCCAGCCCCGCGCGCGCAATCCGAGGGCGACCGCGAGCACGTGCTGCGGACCGCCGCCGGCCTGCGTCGACACCACGACCTGGAGCACCGGAATCGGCTCGCTCACTGGCGCGGGCCGGCCACCGCCGCGCGCACCGCCCGTCGCAGCGGGCGCGGCAGCACCAGCGCCAGCGCCGGGCGCAGCGCGAACAGCGCGCACCACGGGGGATAGGCGCCTGTCCTCACCGCGCGCCAGCGTACGCGCGCCTCGGCCCGCAGGCGGTCCTCCTCGCGCTCGATCGACACGCGCCGCGCTCCGAGCCGGCGGACGACGAGCACCTCCGAGAGGTTGGCCAGGCGGGTGACGCGGGCCAGCCGCATCCACAGATCGTAGTCCTGGCCGACCGGCAGCGTCTCGTCGTAGCCGCCGGCCCCCTCGAGCAGCGCGCGGCGGAGCGTCACCGAGGAGTGCACGAACGGATTGGCGCGGATGAGCGCGCGGCGGATCGCGGCGTCGTCCTCCGGCGGGTGCACGACCCGCACGGGCACGCCGGCGGCGTCCACCTCGCGGGCGGCGCTGCCGACCAGGCCGATCTCCGGCCGGCGCTCGAGGAACGAGCGCTGGCGGGCGAGACGCTCCGGCAGCGCCACGTCGTCGGCGTCCAGGCGCGCCACCAGCTCGGCCCGGGCGAGCGCGAGCGCGCGATTGAGGGCGCGCGTCAGCCCCGTCCGCTCCTGGCGCACGACGCGCAGCCGCGCGTCGCGCACGCGCGACAACAGCTCGGGTGTCGCGTCGGAGGACCCGTCGTCGATGACGATGAGCTCGAGGTCGCCCGCGGTCTGCGCGAGAACGCTGGCCACGGCCTCGGCGACCCAGGGCGCGCCGTCGTGCACCGACATGAGGACGGAGACGGCCGGCCCGTGACTCATCGGGCGATCCGGCGGCTCACGGCGTCTTCCGGAACAGCAGATTGAGATACGGCAACGCGAGCGACGGCGGGCGGCCGACCGCGCGCAGGAGGGTGGCGACGGCGCCGAAGGCCGGCAGCACCGCGCGCCGAGTGCGCGAGCGTGCGGTCGCGCGAAAGAACGCCAGGCCATAGCCGGCCTCCTCGGTGACGTCGACGACGGCGGCCGCTCCCGGTCCCGGCCGGCACTCGCCCAGCGTCGCGTTGCGCCAGCCGGTGCCGTCGGCCACGAACTCGGCGAAGCCGACGGCGCCGTAGCGCGCGGGGCGCCCCGCGCGCGCATAGCGCCAGGCCAGCGGCGCCGGCAGCCACTGCACGAGCGGCAGGCCCACGGAATGCGTCTCCAGCGGGAACCACCGGTTCGGCGTGTCGAGCACCGCGATGTGACCGCCCGGCGCCAGCACGCGATACCATTCGTCGACCTGCCGGCGACGATGGCGCACGGGCAAGTGCTCGACGATGCCCACGGCGACGACGAGGTCGAAGGCGCCGTCGGCCCAGGGCAGCCGGCAGGTCGCCGCCTGGTCCAGGTGACGCACCTCGCGCACGGCGCCGAGGTCCAGCTCCTCGACCTTCGCGCGCGTGAGCTCGACGAATGCCGCGTCGGTATCGAAGGTGCTGATCACGGCCGCCTCGGGCTGCTCGGCCAGATACTCGGTCATGTGGCCGAAGGAGCAGCCGACCTCCAGCACGCGCAGGCCGCGCGCGCCGCGCGTGCGCAGGTAGGCGAACAGGGGCCCCAGAAACAGCGGGCCGCGCGTGTCCTTGAAGTCGAAGTACAGCGGCGCGCGATGGGCGCCCTTGCGGTCGACCAGCAGGCGGATCACGCGAGCGCTGTAGCGCGTGGGGTAGGCGCGGCCCCCTGTTTCGAGGACGCGGCGGTCGCCGAGGTCGACGATCCGGAACGGCTGCGTCATCCGCGGTAGTGTGTCACGCCCGCTGCGCGACCACGAGCAGCATGTGGCCGAGCAGCCGCAGCGCCGGCTCCGTGTAGAGCGCGCGCCGGGCGAGGGCGCGCGCCCATCCCAGGCGCCGCCGGCCCGCCGGCGTCCCCGACGGTCTCGCGCGCGCCGGCGGCGTGGCGGCCGGCCGCGCCGCGATCAGGCGGCGGGGCAGCGCGCGGCGCAGGATCCGCGCGGGGTCGTAGGGGTGCGTCGCCTGCGGCGCGAAGCCGTGACGCCCGAGGGCGGCGAGCAGCTCGCGGCGGGAGAACGCGTACTGGTAGAAAGCGCCGCCGGCGGCGGCGATGGCGCGGCCGCGGCGGCGCAGCCACGGCGCGCCGAGGCGGCGCAGGCCATTGACGTACGGCACCGAGATCACCAGCGTGCCGCCCGGCGCCAGCACGCGGCGCGCCTCGGCCAGGATGGCGTCGGGCCCCTCGGCATCGTGCTCGACGACGCCGAGCGAGACGTACGCCGTGACGGCGCCGCTGCGGACGGCGAGCGCGCGCAGGTCGGCGGCCGCCAGCGGCACGGCGATGACGCGACGACACGCGGCCAGCGCCTCGACGCTGCCGTCGACGCCGGCGGCGCGCCAGCCCCGCTCGCGCAGCAGGATCACGTACTGTCCCAGGCCGCAGCCCGCCTCGAGCACGACGCCGACCGGCGGCAGGGCATTCACGATGAGGGTCGTCAGCGGCGAGGCGCGGGCGACGGCCAGCAGTTCCTCGACCGTGTGGCCGCCCCAGTGCTCGGTCCAGAAGTCGGCGTGCGCGGTGGCCGAGTAATACGCGAGCATCACGCCTCCCGCCGCCGCCACACCGACCAGCCGCCGTGCTGCCAGACGCGCTCGAAGTCGGCCGGCGCCACCGCCGCAACGCGCGTGAGGCCCGGATCGACGACGACGTAGTCGGCGCCGAGGCGACGGCCGAGATCGAACCAGCAGGCGGCGGTGCCCGAGGCTCGACACGCCGCGCGCTCGCGGTCGAGCGTGTACCACGACACCAGCGGCCCGCTGCCGGCCAGGAACATCAGGGCGCCGTCCTTGTAGGAGCCGGTGATCGCGCGCCGCGTGCGCAGGCGAAACTCGGCATCGTCGGTCATGAAGAGCGCCGAGGCCGGCGTGGCCGCCTCCGCCCAGCGCCACAGCGCCGGCCGCGCAGCCGGGTCGACGCGGGCCCCCGCGGCCGGGGCCGGCCCCATGCCGAGCGCGTGCTTCACGCTCGCCCGTGTCTGCCACGAGAACGCGTGCAGCACGTGGCCGGGCGGGATCAGCGACAGCACCACCAGGGCCGCGACGGCCGCGTGCGCGCGCGCCGTGCGACGCTCGAGCAGCCGCGCGTAGGTCAGCGCCAGACCGCCGAGGAGAATCGGGTACACCAGGCGCAGCACCCGGAGCTGCTGGATGTCGACGTACGGTCGGTCCAGCACGACGCCGAGCGCCTGGATCAGCGCGGTCCCCCCGAACGCGAGCGCGACCGCCGCCGCCATGACCGGTCCCAGCGGCGTGAGCACGGCATCCGGCTGGCGCCGGTGTCGCCAGGCCAGCCACGCGCCGAGCGGCAGCGCCAGGTGGAAGGCCACCGAGAGCAGCGCATTCGGCGCGATCGGATAGAGCAGGTACGAAAACCGGTAGTCGAGCGCGGCGCGGACCGTCGCCGGCGCGCCACCGCCCTCGCGACCGGCGAAGAACGGCACGAGGTAGGGCAGCGCGGCGACGACGAACAGCGCGGCGCCGAGCGCCACCTGTCCGAGCGCCCGCGGTCGACACCGCGCGCCCCAGAGGTGCGCGAGCGCGGTCACCTGCGCGAGCTGATACGCCGAGACCGGATGCACATTGAAGAGGATGCCCAGCACCGCCCAGTAGCCGGCCACGCCGGGCCGCGAGCGCCACCAGAGGAAGAGCAGCAGCAGCGGCGGCGTCAGCCCCGCGAGGATCGTGCGCGTCGTCGCCGACGGCAGGCCGTCGAACCCCCACACCTCGCCGCCCAGCGCGTTGCGCAGCGTCACCGCGGCCAGCGTGGCGAGGGCGGCCGGCAGCGGACGCCCCGTCAGCACCCGGAAGAAGGCGTAGTGGCCGACGACGAACAGCGCGCCCATGAGCCACCCGAGCCAGGCCAGCGCGCGCTCCACGTCACCGCCCAGGCGGCGCGCCAGCACGGCCTGCGTGTCGAGAAACCACGGCACGTGCAACCGGTCGGGATCGTAGCGATAGAGGGCGTCGCGCGCGAACAGCCCGGGCGCCAGCTTCTTGGCGACGAGCAGGTTGTAGGCGGTCTGGTCGCCGTGGAGGTCGGGATCGCCCAGCAGCACGAGACCGCCGGCGAGGGCCAGCGCGGCGAGCACGACCACGACGGCCTCGGCGAGGCGGCGGCGGGTCGTCAGCGGCGGGCGCGCGGCCGGGCCCACTCGCGCACCAGGAGGGCGAAGAACCTGAGGCCCACCGGGATGGCGTTGAGCTTGGACACCCCGCGGCCGATGCGGGGCGCCTCCAGCGTCGGGATCTCGAGCACGCGGAGCCCGAGCTGGAGCGCGCGGATCGACATCTGGAACTCGATGGCGTAGCCGTCGGCATCGGGCGCTAGCCGCCGGAACGCCGCCCGCGTGATGGCGCGGTAGCCGTTGATCGTGTCGGAGATTCGGGCGCCGCCGCGCGCGCACAGCCGGTTCACCAGCCACGTGAAGAGCAGGTTGCCCCAGCGGCGGCTGGCGAACAGGAACTTGTCGTCGTCCTCCGAGCGGGCGCCGGGCCGGAAACGCGAGGCGATCACCATGTCGTAGCCGGCGGCGAGGCCCTCGATGAGCCGCGGAATGTCGCCGGGATCCTCGTTGCCGTCCGGACTGAAGAAGACGAGGCGATCGTGGCGGGCGTGCTCGACGGCCAGGCGAAACGCCTCGCCGCGTCCGCGCCGCGGCTGGCGGATGACCCGCACGCCGCGCGACGCGAAGAACTCCACGGTCCCGTCGGTGGAGCCGCCGTCGACGACGAGGATCTCGTCGAGGCAGTGCGTCGGCAGCTTGGGGATGATCGCGGTGACGCCGTCGATCTCGTTGAGCGTGAGGACGACGAGCGTCACCGGTGTCACCGGGCCGTCGCCGCCGTTCGCCGGGCGCGGTACCAGGCGATCGTCCGCGTCAGTCCCTCGCGCAGGCCGACCTCGGCCTCGAAGCCGAAGTCGCGCTTGGCCCGTGAGACGTCCGCCGAGCGTCGGCGCTGGCCGCTCGGCCTGGTGGCGTCGAACACCAGGCGGCCGCGGTAGCCGGTCAGCTCCGCCAGGAGTCCCGCCAGGTCCCGGATGGTGATCTCGTGGCCGGTGGCGAGGTTCACCGGCTCCGGGCCGTCATACCGCTCGGCGGCCAGCGCCAGGCCGCGGGCGGCGTCGTCGACGTAGAGGAACTCGCGGGTGGCGAGGCCGTCGCCCCACACGACGACCTCCGGGGCGCCCTGCTCGGCGGCCTCGACCAGCCGCTCGATGAGGGCCGCGATCACGTGCGAGCGCCCGGGCTCGA
>VBPC01000263.1:0-5559 GCA_005887895.1 Candidatus Rokuibacteriota bacterium | reverse complement strand
CCTCGCCGAACGGCACCGCGGCGTGCTCGGGATAGGCGCACACCGAGCCGGCGCCGACGAACTTCACGACGCCGGCCCGCCGCGCGTGCTCCATCACCAGCGCGCTCATGACCACGTTGGCGTAGAAGATCTGGCCGGGGTTGGCGAGGTTGTAGGCGATGCCACCCACGTCGGCGGCGAGGTGGAAGACGACGTCGGGACGGTGGTCCGCGAAGAGCCGCTCGACGTCGGCCTCGCGCGTGAGCTCGTAGTCGGCCTGGGCCGGCGCCGCCACCGCCGCGCAGCGGGCGCGCTGGAGCCGGCCGACCAGCGCCCCGCCCAGGAAGCCGCCGCCGCCGGTGACGAGCACGCGGGCGCCGGCCAGCGTCACGCCCATTTCGCCATGAACTCGTCGAGGCAGGCGACGACGTAGTCGCGATCGCGCTCGGTGATGGCGTGATGGTTGCCGATGAAGAACGACTGGCGCATCACCAGCGCCGCGTTGTCGAGGCCACCGACCAGGCGGTGCGGGAACAGCCGGATCGCCGGCTGGTCGCGGAAGTTGCCGGCCATGATCGGCCGCGTCTCGATGCGCCGGCTCTCCAGGAAGCGCGTGAGATCGTCGCGCGAGAACGGCGCCTCCGGCCGCACGGTGATCGGATAGCCGAACCACACCGCGCGCGAGCCGGCCGTGTCGCGCCCCGGGCACTCGCGCAGCCAGCGGGCGTGCCGGCGCAACGCCGCGTTCCAGTACTCGACGTTGTCGCGCCGGATCTTGATGAACGGCTCCAGCTTGGCCATCTGGTGCATGCCGAAGGCGCCCTGCAGCTCGGTGGGCCGCAGGTTATAGCCGAGGTTGACGAAGAGGAACCGCTCGTCGATCGGCGCGCCGGCCGTGGCCGGCCGCCGCTTGACGTCGCGGATCCAGCCGTGCGCGCGCAGCATGCGGGCGAGGTCGGCCAGCGTCGGATCGTCGGTGACCACCATACCGCCCTCGATCGTGCTGATGTGGTGCGAGAAGTAGAAGCTGAACGTCCCCATCGCGCCGAAGGTGCCGACCGGCCTGCCCTCGAAGCGGGCGCCGTGCGCCTCGCAGGCGTCCTCGATCATCACCAGGTCGTGGCGGGCGGCCAGCGCGCCGAGCGCGCGCATGTCGCAGGCGTTGCCGAGCAGGTGCACCGGCAGCAGCGCGCGCGTGCGCGGCCCGATGGCGCCGGCGACCGCGGCAGGATCGATCGTGAAGGTGTCGAGGTCGACGTCGACCAGGACGGGCACCAGCCCGGCGTTCACGAGCGGGAAATACGTCGTCGACCAGGCGACGGCCGGGACGACGACCTCGTCGCCCGCCACCAGCGGTCGGGGGAGGGCGGGATTGACCAGGGCCGCCACCGCGACGAGGTTCGCCGACGAGCCGGAGTTGACCATCACCGCCTCGGCGACCCCCAGGTACTCCGCCCACAGCGCCTCGAAGCGGCGTACCTTCTCGCCCATCGTCACGTGCGTGGAGAGGAGCGAGGCGATCGCCTCGTTCACTTCCTCGGCCCCGTAGGACGGCACGTGCAGCGGCAGTCGGGCCTGGCCGGGCCCCGGCGGCGCCAGCGGCAGGGCGAAATACTCCTCGACCAGCGCCCGGATGCGCGCGGCGAGGACAGTGCGGGACTCAGTCATCGTGGCGGGTGGCGGCCGCTATTGGCCGGCTCCCCCGGCGAGCCGGCGCCAGCGCCGGCGCGTGAAGAGCACGTCGACGAACCACTTCGCGTAGCGCGTCTCCTCCCGGCCGGTCAGGAGCGCGCGGCCCAGCGCACGGACGACGCGCCATGGCCGGAGCGCGAAGGACAGCACGTAGAAATTCACGAACAGCCACAGCATCGTCCAGTACAGCCGGCGCGTGGACACCGCGTCGGCGTAGGACGGCGCCCGGGCCGTGTAGAAGTCCATCGGCGAGACGAAGAAGTCGTCGTCGAGCTGCAGCTTGCCCTCGCGCTGCAGCCGCCGGAAGAGCGCCGAGCCGGGGTACGGCACGAACTTGGACACGGCGACGTCGTAGACGCCGAGCCGTGCCATCCGGCGGATCAGCCCGAGCGTCTGGCGCAGCGTGGCCGGCGTGTCGTCCGGGAAGCCGATCACGATGAAGCACGAGAGCTTGAGCCCCCGGCGCACCGCCGCCCGCATCGCGCTCAGCATGTGGTCGAGGTCGACCTGCTTCTTGACCGCCTTCAGGATGTCCGGCGAGCCACTCTCCGGGGCGAACGCCAGCGCCCGGCACCCGGAGCGATAGAGCAGGTCGGCGACCTCCTCGTCGAAGACCTCGGCGCGGGTGCCGCTCGGCATCTGCCAGGTGATCGACAACCCGCGGCCGATCAGCTCGCGGCAGAAGTCGACGATCCACGGGCGCTTCACGATGGCCGTGAGGTCCTGGAAGTCGAAGTTCGTCACCGCGTACTTGCGGACGTACAGCTCCATCTCGTCGGCGAGGCGGCCGGGGTCGCGCGCGATCCAGCGCTGCGTCCACATCGCCGGGTTCGAGCAGAACGTGCACTGGAACGGGCAGCCGCGCGTGCCGAGAATCGGCATCGAGCGGCCGAGGTTGATGCCGTTCGTCTGGTGGCGGTCGATGTACTCGCCGATCGGGAACGAGTCCCAGTCCGGCGTCGGAATGCCGTCCACGTCGCGCCGGCGCGGCGACAGCCCGGTGGTCACGACGCGGCCCGCCTCCCGGTAGGCGATGCCCTTCACCTGGCCGAGCGGCCGTCCCTCCGTCCGCGCGCGCAACAGCTCCACGAACGTCTCCTCGCCCTCGCCGAGGACGACGACGTCGAAGACGCTGGTGGCCAGAACGTGCTCGGGCACCGCCGTGCCGTGCTCGCCGCCGAGCACGAGGAGCGCCTGCGGAAATTTCTCGCGGATGGCCGTCGCCACGCGATGGGTCAGCGGCCACAGCGTGCTGAACATGCACGACACACCGATGACGTCGGCGTCGGCCGGGATGCGCCGCACGGTCTCGCCCACGGTGAGACCCTGCATCATGAAGTCGTCGCGCTCGGGGTACGGCGACACGGCGTCGAGCGCCGCGCCGGTGGCGTCGATCACCCGGTAGGCGAAGCCCGCCTCGCGCACGGCCGCCGCCACGTAGGCCAGCCCCAGCGGCGGGTTGGGCGTGTGCATCTGCAGGCCCGAGAACGTCTTGATTCCTGGAGGGTTGACGAGGGCGATCATTCGGCGCTCCCGCAATTATACTGCAGCGGCCACGCGCCGAAGCAGCGCGATCTCCTCGGCGACGAGCGCGCCGAGGTCGTAGCGGGCGACCGCCAGCTCTCGGCCCGCCCGCCCCAGCGCCTCCGCCAGCGCCCCGTCGTCCAGCACGCGGCCGAGACGGTCGGCGAGGTCGACCGCGCGAGCGGGATCGAACAGCAGGCCGCTGACGCCGTCGGTCACGAGCGAGCGATTGCCCTCGCAGTCCGACGCCACGCAGGGCACGCCGGAGGCCATCGCCTCGATCAGCACCTTGGGGTGCCCCTCGGTGAACGACGCCAGCACGAAGGCGTCGGCCTGCCGGTAGACGTCCGGCAACCGCTCCTGGGGGACGACCCCGAGAAACGCCGCCTCGACGCCGGCGGCGCGCGCCAGCTCGCGCAGCCGCCCCTCCAGCGGCCCCGCTCCGACGAGCACGAGGCGGACGGAGCGACGTCGCGCGACAACGGCCATCGCCGCCACCAG
Organism: Candidatus Rokuibacteriota bacterium; assembly: GCA_005887895.1. Classification (GTDB taxonomy): domain Bacteria; phylum Methylomirabilota; class Methylomirabilia; order Rokubacteriales; family CSP1-6; genus AR5. The sequence continues at coordinate 1,863 of VBPC01000263.1, read as the reverse complement.
CGTCTCGAGGTTCTTCTCGGCCGAGAAGCGGCCGACGTAGAGCACCCGCGCCGGCGAGCGTGGCCGCCGCGGTCCCGCCGGCGGCGCGAAGCGCTGCGTGTCTACGCCGTTGGGCACGAGCTGGACCTGGCGGGCCAGGCCCGCCGCGCGCGCGCGCAGCGCCTCCGTCGTCGCGATCACCGCGGCGGCGTGGCGCAAGCCGAGGCGCTCCACCGCGGCCTTGAGCAGGCGCTTGGGCCCGCGGCGCGAGAGCTGCGCGTACGAGAACCCATACGTCGTCACGTAGGGCACGCCGAACCGGGCGTGGGCGACGAGGGCCGGCACCGTGCCGGTGACCTGGAACACCCGCAGCACGGCGCACGCGCGCAGCCGCGAGCCCTCCGTCCACGCCAGCGTGGCGGCTCGACGGCCGCGGCTCAGCGGGCGGGCCGGCGCGATGACCGAGGCGTGGGCGAGCAGCGCAGGATCGCGCGTGAACTGCTCGAGCGACTCGACGCGGTAGCTGAAGTACAGGACGCGCTCGAAGACCTTCACGTAGCGCGCCAGGTAGCCGTCGAGCAGGCGGCCGGCCTGCCCGGTGGAGGCCAGCTCGCCGAGACCGCCGCCCAGCGCGGGCAGCAGCCCGAGCGTCACGCCGCGCCCACCGCCGCGTAGAGCGCGAGCAGGCGCTCCACGCTCGCCTCGGGCGCGAAGCGCGTCTGGACGCGGCGACGGGCCGCCGCGCCGAGCCGAGCCGCCAGCGCGGGGTCGTCGAGCAGGCGTTCGATGGCGGCCGCCAGGGCGGCGGGGTCGTGGCGGGGCACCAGCAGCCCGCTCTCGCCGTCCTCGATCAGCTCGGGGGTGCCGCCGACCGCGGTCGCGACGACGGCGCGGCCCGCCGCCATCGCCTCCAGCACCACGCGGCTGAACGCGTCGGGGATGACGGAAGGCGAGACGACGACGTCGGCGCCCGCGTAGAGCGCGAGGACGTCGGCGTTGGGGAGCCAGCCGAGACCGCGGACCCATGACACGGCGGGGACCGGAACCTGTCCATCACCGACGAGGACGAAGAGCGCATCGGGATGACCACGGTGAACGCGCTCGGCCGCCCCGAGAAAATCGCCGGCGCCCTTGCCAGGAGAGAGCTTCCCGACGAACAGCACGACCTTGCCGCTGAGACCGTGCCGTCGCCGAGCGGCCGCTCCGTCGGCAGGGGTCGACGGCACGCCGAGAGGCGGGATCGTGTAGATTGTCTCGACGCGACGCGGGTTGTCCAGGAGCTTCGAGCGACGGTGGACATCGAGAATACCGTCGCTGACGCCGACGACGGCGTCGACGCGTCTCAGAAAACGCTGTCGGACATAGGTAGCGTCGAGCCAGCCGTACAGAAACGCCAGGCGCGTGCGCAACCGACTCCGCCGGCGGCCACGCATGTACTCGTCGAAGTAGCTCACCGAACATTCGCGCCAGAGCTTGCCGACGCCACAATCGGCGGGCCGCCGATCGTGCTGGTGCAGGCAGACCGGCGTGGGATCGATGAGACTGGTGTCGCGGATCGTGAGCAGCACCGGTCGGCCGGTTAGGGCGCGCGCGAGGATGCCCGGCACGAGCATGTGCTTGTTCTGTACGTGCAGGACGTCGACGCGCTCGGCCCGCGCCAGACGCGCGATCTGCAGGCCAGAGCACACGTAGCGAAACGGGTTGGTGAGCACCCGCTGCGCGTGGGCGGGCGGACCCTCGCGTCGTCTCCTGACGAAGAATTGGAACCGGCGAATACGAAATCCGTCGCGCTCCTCGACTGGTGGAGCGCCCCAGTTCGGTGTGATCACCACCACCGCGTGCCCACGGTCCGCGAGCGCGCGGGCCAGCGCCTCGGTGCTCCTC